>NZ_QUCZ01000002.1:0-297932 GCF_003473885.1 Dorea sp. AM13-35 | reverse complement strand
GGTGGCTCTCGCCACACCGGACTGGCGGCTCTGCCGCACCGTAATATTCAGTGGAGTGCTCATGGAAAACTATGCCAATGAAAAATGTCATAGAAAAAGTCTCAGAAATGTCATAGATAATTTCATTGCCATAAATGGGGATATGCAGGCGATGCTTGAAGGAGAGGGAAATACTTACCCTTCGACTTATTCCCCCCTAACCTAAAAATTACATAGATATATTCCCTATAACGGCACTTCCCTATATCCATTTTTGACATCCAATCACGCCTCACGGTCAGGTGAGGCTGTGGATTGGTTGTAGGGATAACTTATGGAGCAACCTTGGGCAAAATATAAAGTGCAATTCAAAGTGCAAGAATTGCACTTTGAAAGTTTAAAGGAAACATATCAAAACACAAGACATCAATCCAAGCCTGTCATTTCATGTGGAGACGGTTGTATTGATGTCAAAGGTGAACCCAGGCAAGTAAGAATAATGTGGTAAATTAAAGGCTTTTCAGAGAGCTATCGTTAGTGAGTACGATTAGTTACTGGAAAGCCTTTCTTTTTATGTGAAGTAATGACTTTGTGGAAACTGGTCCATAATGCAGGGTTGACACTAGGGGATAGATAACAAGAGAAAATGAACCCTGGGGTTCACCCTATAACGATAGTAGAAATAAGAAAAACAGCGACCGGAGAGTTGGTATCCGGTCGCTGCAGGTTGATTAAAGCTCAGGCATTTCTGGAAGGACGATATGCAAAAGGAGAATCCGGACAAAATGCAGGTCCAGGAGGCGGAATGGCAGATGGAAATGGTCCGGATGGAAACGAAATGCTGGAATCTTATGAAAATGATATCGCCTCTATCGAGGATGGTGACAAATACGGAAATAATATTGTAGACCTGTATAATCCAATCAACTATATTGGAGATGAAGATACAGAAAGCTCGACATGGACCAGAATTGTAATGGGTGCATCCGAAGGTGATATGTCGCTATTTGCTTCTATGAACATGCAGATTGCATGGCTTAACAGCGGAACAGATGTCAGACTGGAATGGCAGTGGGATGGTGGACATGTTCCGTCTGAAATTTTTGGGGAATCACTGACACTTTATGTTGATGAAATGTATGGACAATATGTGGAAGGAGCTGCGGAAGTAACAAAAGCAGCAGCGCAGACTCAGACAGAAAACGGAACTGCCACAGAAACAACAGGAACCAGTAAAGCAACTCCGGGGTTTGATGTTATGGATTATGGGCAGGAAAACTATGAATTTGGTTCTTCGACACAGGATGCGAGACACTTTGACAAGTATGTGTTGAAGGTACTGCAGGAAGATGCGGAAACCTTAAATGAACTGTTTAATTCTGAAGAAAAATAACAGTAAACTTACGTCAGTATGAGTATAGGAAGGTTAAGAAGCAGATATGAAGATTATATCCAGTTATGACGTAGAACTGCGAAACAGAATATCCCGATCCGCCAGACACTGGATATTTATCGTTCTGCGGTCAGCTGCCTGATTGAGATCTATGCCCAGACATGGGATGAACTGGCAGTGATCACGGAACCTAAAAAACGTTTCAATGCCGACTTAAAAGAACTATTTTCAGAAATGGAACTCTTAAGAGCAGCATAAACACAGGCAGATATACAGCGGACTACCTGTGGTGTGGGAATCTGCCATATCTGGGATGGAAAAAGGCGCATGACTGCACATATCCTAAGTTACAGGCGTATCCGCCGATATTTAGCCTTGTCGCTTAAAGCGACCGAGGAGCATGTGACTTTAGCCATGTGAGATCCACGGAGAGAATATCATTTTCAACTAACAATTCGGTAATGTTCATAAAGAACTGACGGTATACGAATAAGATTATGCAGCGTAATATTTATTATATTGAATGTATAAATTGATTTACATAGAACAATGCAGCCCCGATAGCAGGAGTGTATTGTCCATTTGTGCCAACAAAAATGTGCTCTTTGGTTAATGCGAATGGTGAGGAAACATTGATATGTTTAGTCAGGTAGGCAATGTCGTCCTCTAAAAAATATGGTGCCAGATAACCACTGATGATAATAGGCGCATCAATAATTAAATTAAGGTTTTTCATGGCAAAGGCCAGGTGATGGAGATAATCTTTCCAGATTTGTGTAAGCTGGGGAGATTTTTTTTCGCGTAAAAGAGAGAAAAAGTCTTTTATATTCATACCGGCAGCCTGTTCCAGAGCGTTGGCGGAACAGTAAGTTTCCAGACAGCCGCGGTTTCCGCAATAACAGAGCGGTCCATCTGGATTAATACAGATATGTTCGATCGTGCCGCTGTGCATAGAACTTCCCTGATGAATCTGGTGGTTTGTGATGATAGCGCCTCCGAGATTACGATTCAGTAGAAAGACAACGGCGCTGTCAAGTTCCGGGTGTTTCCATAATTCCAGAAAGGCAGCAGACTTTGAATCATGTTCCAAATAACATGGATAAGGCAGATAACGGGAAAAGTCCTCCAGTATCATGCCTGTATTGTTCATGATATTTCCATACAGCACAGTAGAGTGATCAGGGGAGGTGATTCCTTGTGTAGCGATGGAAACACCAAGTATCTTTTCTTCATCATACTGATTTGTGGCAATGAATTCTTTGATTTTATCGGTGACCTGCTTATAGTAATCCGGCGTGTTGGAATATGGAAATGGAATGGTATTGGTATAGAGTGCATTTCCGTACAGGTCAACGGCAGTGATATGGAACATATTCTTTAAAATACCAATGCCAATGGAAATTCTGAAGTCAGATACAATCTGAATCGCATTTGCTTTTCTTCCGCCGGTGGATTCGAAATATCCATTTTTTTCTATTAAGCCATCCTGCTCTAACAGGTTCAGATTCTGGCTTACGGTGGACAATCCCATCTGTAAATCCTGAACGATCTGGCGCTTGGATGTTGTTTTTTTTCTGTAGATGTATTGATAAACTTTTGATCTGTTTATTTTTTTTACGCTGATATTGGTTAAACCTTTTTCACTCATAAGATTCTCCTGATTCTGTTATTGTAGCTGTTTTATAAATTATATATTTGATATAGTCTGGCAGAGCGCAAAAACTTGCCAGATTTTCTGGATTATATTATTTCCTGAATTGTTATAGATAGAGTTAAGTTCTAACTTTATGTATATTGTAGTATATAGAAAGTGAAAATGCAATAACGATAATAAGAACAGTAATGGTCAATATAACTGGTAAAAATACACAAAATAAGATTGAAAAAATTATACTTTTTGTCAATAGACTTTTAGATAGGGAGGATATATACTCGACTTACAGTTAAGATATAAACGTAAGTTTAAAACATAACAAAAAGAAAACAAGGAGGATATATCATGAAATTATCACTGAATGGAATCAAAGAACAGGAAGCATGGGAAAAGGCCGGAATCACTCTGCCAGGTTATGACGTAGAGGCTGTTTCTGAGAAAGCGAAGAAAGAACCTGGTTGGGTACATTTCGGAATCGGAAATATTTTCCGTGTATTTATCGGTGGTATTGCTGACGGCCTTCTGGAAGAGGGGGTGCTTAACCGTGGCATTACATGTATAGAGACTTTTGATTATGATGTAGTAGACAAGATTTATGATCCATATGACAACCTGGGATTAAGCGTAATCCTGCATGGTGATGGAACACGTGAATACAAAGTAATAGGAGCTCTTGCAGAAGCAGTAAAAGCACAGTCTTCAGACCCGGCACACTGGAATCGGCTGAAAGAAATCTTTACCAGCAAATCCCTGCAGATGGTTTCCTTTACAATCACAGAGAAAGGTTACGCATTACAGAAAGCTGACGGGACATGGTTTCCGTTTGTAGAAGCTGATATCAAAAATGGTCCGGATAAAGCAACAGGTGCAATGGCAGTTCTGGTTGCGATGCTTTATGAAAGATATAAAGCAGGCAGATATCCAATTGCTCTGGTTTCCATGGATAACTGCTCACAGAATGGTGCGAAACTTCGTGAATCTGTACTGACTATGACAGAAGAGTGGAAGAAAGTCGGATTCGTAGATGAAGGATTCGTAAATTATGTAAGTGATGAGAAAATTGTTGCGTTCCCATGGACGATGATCGATAAGATCACACCTCGTCCAAGCGAGCAGATCGCAGCGGACCTTGAGAATCTTGGCGTTGAGAATATGCAGCCGGTTATCACAAGTAAGAAAACATATATTGCACCATTTGTTAATGCAGAGAAACCGCAGTATCTCGTAATTGAAGATAACTTCCCGAACGGCCGTCCGGCTCTGGAGAAAGGTTTCGGTGTATATATGGCTGACAGAAATACGGTTAACCTTTCTGAGCGTATGAAAGTAACAGTATGTCTGAACCCTGTACATTCTGCAACAGGTCCGCTGGGTGTGGTTCTTGGATATGATCTGTTTGCGCATATGCTGAACACAAACGAAGATATGATGAAGATGGCGCGTATGATTGCTTATGATGAAGGTCTTCCGGTAGTCGCAAACCCGGGAATCCTTTCTCCGCAGGCATTTGTGGATGAACTTTTTAATGAGCGTTTCCCGAATGAGTATCTGGGAGATACAAACCTTCGTCTGGCCGTAGATGTATCTCAGATGGTTGGTATCCGATTCGGTGAGACAATTAAAGCATATGTAGCGAAATTCGGAGACGCCTCCAGACTGACAGCTATTCCTTTGGGAATCGCAGGATGGCTTAGATATATGCTTGGTGTGGATGATGAAGGAAATAAATTTGAACTTGCACCAGACCCAATGAACGAGGAACTTCAGGAACAGTTTAAGGATATCGTAGTAGGAAAAACGGAGACATTCAAAGATCAGCTCAAACCGATCCTTTCCAATGAGCGTCTGTTCTTCACTGACCTTTACAAAGATGGAGTTGGTGAAAAGATTGAAGAAATGTTCCGCGAAATGCTCGCAGGACCTGGGGCTGTAAGAGCAACAATACATAAATATGTTGGCTAATTGCAGGTATAGTGATAATGAAAAAATCGGCGTCTTACAAAATTATGTAAGTATGCCGAGGACTCGAAGTGATTGAGAAACTTTTGAATATAAAATGTAATAGAAGTAGAGGTTCAGGAGGAAAAAGAAAATGACAGAAGCGGTATTTGTGGCGGAGCCATCAAGGCTGTTGATTGCGGCAGCAGTCGGAATAGTATTATTATTGCTGCTTATTATCAAATTTAAAATTCACCCGGTATTATCCCTGTTGATTTCAGCTTTGTTTATTGGGCTCGGAGCCGGAATGCCAGTTCCAACTCTGGTCAGCACAGTAGAAAAGGGTGCCGGTGAAACACTGCAGGGAATCGTGTTACTGATTGGTCTGGGTTCTTTGTTTGGCGGAATTCTGGAAGTATCGGGTGGTGCGCAGTGTGTTGCACAGACACTGGTAAATAAATTCAGCGAAAAGAAGGCAGGAATCGCACTTGGAATCACAGGACTGGTAGTTGGAACTACGGTATTTTTTGAGGCAGGCGTTGTGATTTTGATTCCGCTGGCATTTGGGCTTGCAAAGAAAACAAAGAAATCTACCTTATGTTATGTAATTCCGTTGCTGGCAGGTCTTGCAACAGGCTTTGCATTTATCCCGCCATCAGCCGGGTCTGTACTTGTTGCAAATATGCTGAATGTTGACCTGGGAGTTATGATCGCAGTAGGTATACCTGTAGGAATCCTTTCCCTGCTCTTTGCCGGAATTTTGTGGTCAAATTTTATCGGCAGTCGTATTAGCACAGGACTTCCATCAAATATTCAGGAAGTCAGGGTGGAAGAGGAGGCAAATCTTCCGGCATTTTCTACAGTATTATGTATCATTCTTGTTCCGCTGGTTTTGATCCTTCTGAGTACCATTTCCACTTATGTTCCGGGAATTGATGCAGTACGTCCGGTATTGGAATTCCTCGGAACACCTTTTGTAGCCTTGATTATTGCAGTATTATTTGCAATGTATTTTCTTGGAAAAAGACAGGGATATGATGGAGAACAGTTAAAGAAGATCATGGACCGTTCACTTCGTCCTACAGGTCAGATTCTTCTGGTTATCACTGGAGGAGGAATTATCCGCTGGATTTTACAGGATTGCGGCATGGGCGATATCATTGGACCTGCACTTGAGAAAAGTGGACTTCCACTGATACTTGTAGCTTTTCTGATTGCGGCCTTGATTCGTGCCTCTGTAGGTGCGGCGGTAGTAGCTATGACGATGGCAGCGGGAATTATGGCGGCTATGCCGGGAGTTGCAGGATTATCTCCGGTTTATCTGGCGGCTATGGTCTGTGCGATTAACGGCGGTGCTACGGCATTCAGCCATGTCAATGATTCTGGCTTCTGGCTGGTAAGTTCTCTGCTGGAGATAGATGAAAAGACAACATTGAAATCATGGACAATGATGGAAACGATTATAGGACTTACAGGTCTGATCTGTGCAATTGTGATCAGCCTGTTTGCTTAGGGGGAGACAGATGATTGCAAAAGTAGTTTTGGAAACAATGCAGAATGCAAGAAAGCTGGTAAGCATTGTGGAAGCAATTCCATATGATGCGGAATTATGCGCTGGACGTTATGTGGTAAATGCAAAATCTATGCTTGGTGTTTTGAGTATGCCGGATTTTGAAACGGGCGAACTTCATGTTCATACAGATAATGCTAAGGAATGTGAAGAGATTCTGTTTAAACTGTTAGAGGCAGGACTTCTGATGGATACGAACGATGCAGTTTGTCGGTCAATCTATGACATCACAACTTTTGGGGAGATTCTGATTGATTTTACATCTCAGGGAAAAAATGAGGATGGACAGATGCTGTATGCGAGAAACCCGGGAGGAGCACCGGCAAATGTAGCGGTGGCGGCAGGAAGACTGGGAGCACATACTGCATTTATCGGAAAAGCCGGAAATGATATGCAAGGGAAATTTCTGCGCTCTGTATTAGAGAAAGAAAATGTTGATATAAAAGGCATGCTTATGGATGATAAGTATTTTACGACACTGGCGTTTGTGGAAGTGAGTGAAAGCGGTGAGCGTACATTTGCTTTTGCAAGAAAACCGGGAGCAGATACAAAGATTCAGAAAGAGGAGTTGGATATTGATATTCTGGATCAGACGTATATTTTCCATGTGGGTTCGCTGTCACTTACAGAACAGCCAGCGAGAGATACCACATTCTATGCGGTAAAAAGAGCAAAGAATAAGGGAAGCATTATTTCCTATGATCCAAATTACAGGGCATCTCTGTGGGAAAATGAAGAAACAGCGATAGAGAATATGAGAAGTCTGATTCCATATGTCGATATCATGAAAATCTCTGATGAAGAAATAGAACTTTTGACAGGATATCAGAATATGATGGAAGCAGTTGAGGAATTGTATCGTCAGGGTGTAAAAATCATAGCTGTTACTCTTGGTGGAAATGGAGCTTATATTTACAATAAAGAAGGCGGATGCATGGTTCCGGGATTTACGGTAGAGCATGTGGCTGATACCAATGGAGCAGGTGATTCGTTCTGGGGTGGCTTCTTATATAAGATCAGTCAGTCGGATAAACAATTAGATGAACTGACTCAGAAAGAACTAGCAGAGTATGCCCTGTTTGGAAATGCAGTGGCGAGTCTTTGCGTGGAGAAAAAAGGGGCAATCCCGGCTATGCCGAAGCTTTCACAGGTAGAAGAGAGATTGGAGGATTCAAAATGGAAATGAAGTTAAAAGAACAGCTGAATGGAATTCAGCATGTTGGAATTCCAACAAATGATATTGAAAAAACCATTCGTTTTTATGAGACACTGGGATTTGAGGTTGCCTTCCAGACAGTAAATGAAGGGGCAGACGAGAAGGTAGCTTTCTTAAAATTGAATACATTTGTAATCGAGACATATGAGAATAAGGCTGCTAAAATGGAAGACGGTGCGATTGACCATATTGCAATCGATGTAAAAGATATTGAGAAAGTGTATGAAATGATCAGTGAGGCTGGTTTAAATACAACGAAAGATACCGTACATTTCCTGCCTTTCTGGGAAAACGGAGTTAAATTCTTTACGATTGAAGGACCAAATAAGGAAAAAGTGGAATTTAGTCAGTATTTATAATAGTAAAACAAGTTATGCAGAAAGGCGTGAGTCATAGAAATGTGGCTTGCGTCTTTTTTGTCTGGAAAGGAAGTGGGGTAGAATGGCACAAGTCTTTCGTGTAGAACAAAACAGGAATAATTTTATTCTTATCAAGTTTTTAAATAGATAGTATAGTAAATGTAGGAAAATTACGAAATGGAGATTTGAAACGTAAACAGACTATGATAAAAATATTAATTATAGATGGTTTTTCCATAGTAAAAAATTTGAGGAGTATGAAAGTCAGGACATCGGTTACAGTTATGAAGGCAAGTCTGGATATGCTTGAAAGAGAAGGAATTCACAGCAAATATCTGGATTTAAAGGAAGGTGATGAGGTCGTGGAATGCGACCTCATTATTATAGAGGAATCTCTCCTCATCAGAACACCCCATGTATCCTGGAGTGGAATCTCTTTCCGGTAACGTGAAAATGGGATTACAGATGAAAATGAAACGTGGAGAACTGGTAGGCTTTAATGGTTGTTTTGGTTATGATTATCATCAGGATACAAAGACAATTACTGTAAATGAAACAGAAGCAGAAACAGTCCGACTCATATATGATATGTATTTGCAGGGAATTGGCAGTGGTACGATTGCCAAAAGGCTGGTAGAACTCGGGATTAAAAATAAGCGTGGCACGGTGGAATGGCATGATCATGGAGTTATGGGAATGATTAAAAATGAGAAGTATAAAGGTGATGTGCTTCTTGGAAAGACATTTCCACTATTGAATCAAAAAAGTAGGTTAACAGATCTGCTGATTGATGGTAAAATAGAACAGGAAGATTATGATGAAAGGCTAGAGATTCCTGGAATGCTGTGTATCGTGGAACCAGTAATGCCCATAAGATTGCGGTATTAGAGAAAGGAATGAAATACCAGCAGGTTGGTATTCCTCCGGAAGAAGTACAGTTTCTTGAAACAAGGAAATTTCAGATCAATGAAATCGCTAGATTATACCGTATTCCTCCACATATGGTTGGTGATTTGGAAAAATCGAGCTTTTCAAATATAGAACAGCAGTCACTGGAATTTGTGAAATACACCCTGGATCCTTGGGTTATCCGTTGGGAGCAGAGCCTACAGAAAGCGCTCCTGCTTCCAGGAGAAAAGGGAAAGTATTTCATTATTGGTGTATTGCTTTATGTACCGCTTTGCGTAGGCTTTGGCAAGTTCACTTTTTCCGATTCCGGCAATTCCGCAAAGAAAAACATGACGGTTTTCCTCAAGCATGGTATATAATTCTTCCAGTTCTTTATCTCTTCCGATAAAATGACGGCATGGTTTCGGAACCTCACTGTCCATAATATAATCCAGCACAATGGGAGATAAAGCTCCTCCGGCGAGTAGCTTCTGATTTTTGGTATTACGTTTGATGAATTGGCGTTCCATGCCAAAAGAAATCAGTTTTGCAAGAAACAGCAGTCTTGAACTGGCTGGTTTATATAAGGGAGTCAGATTTTTCTTTTTCGCATCTGAGATGCTGTCATCTTAAATGAATAAAGTGTAAATATCTTGTATAGCCATATTACAGTCAGACATCAGTGGAAGAAGATTCTGGTGGATGGTATGGGCTAATTTTTCCTGATTGGATGGCTTGGAATAGTAAGCGGATATTTTAGGACTGATTTTAGCCTGACCAGTCATCCAGCGGCAAACCAGACCGTTATCCATTGAATAATCCTGATTTGCCGGATCATCCATAAAATCTTCAAATAATTCGTATAAAAAATCAGGCTGACTCATTTGATTACTTTCGCTGATATGATTTTTTAAGCAAGTGCTAATAGAAGAAAAATCGCATCGATTCAATAGAAATTCCCCTTTCGTAGTTAAGATTAAGTATATCTATCATAACACGAACATATATTCGACTCAAGAAAATGCGGATATTTTTAAATTGATTGTGTCAATTTACAATCAATTTCTATTCAATGTGGTTTTCAGGCAGGTTCTGTAAAATAAGCTCAGAACAAACAATAACGGGAGGAGCTTATGCAACAGAATATTGAATTTGAGCGGTGCATTGATTTTCTGGTACGGATGATTGATAAGTACGGCGAAGAAGTCCTCCGGGAGTTGGAGGAAGAAAAACAGAATAAGGAAGAAAAAACAGCATAGAATACTTCTGAGCGGGTATGGCTAAGAATGTTTTGGCGTATTGACAGGACATTTAAAATGACGTATACTAAGCTCAGTGATCGTTCTGTAGAAACTTGCGAAGCCTACAGGCGGGGGAGAGCCTGCGGGTCTCTCCCTCTTTTGTTTTAAGGAGAAATGATATGCAGACACCGAAAAAATTCTCTTCTTTTAGTGACCAGGTTTCTTGGATCAGTGATGAAAAGGGAATAAAAATAAAAGACAGAGAATATGCGGAAGAGATGTTACGTCAAATAGGATATTTTCCTCTTATGGGAGGATATAAACATCTTTTTAGAATATCGAATACAAAGAAATATAAAGTAGGAACAAGTTTTGAAGAAATAGTCAGTCTGTATAAGTTTGATGCAGAGCTTAGAGAGTTGTTCTTTAAATATTTACTGCAGATTGAGCGACAGATGCGTTCTTTGATGTCATACTATTTTACTGAAATGTATGGAGCAGAGCAGAAGCAGTACCTGGATGCTAATAATTATAATAATACAAAAAGAAATCATGCAACAATCGTAAAGTTGATAGCGACCTTGAAACGGGCAACAACGACCACAGATTATACATATATCAACTATTACCGCAAGACATATGGTGAAATTCCATTATGGGTTTTGGCAAATGTACTTACGTTTGGAAACTTATCAAAAATGTTCCGAGTGTTTCCGCAGTCCTTAAAATCAAAAGTATCAAAAAACTTTGAACCTTTGAATCAGCATCAGATGGAACAGTTTCTATCTGTTCTCACTAAGTATAGGAATGTATGTGCCCATGGGGAACGACTGTTTACATACAGAACAGTAGATGCTATTGGGGATACACCGCTTCATAAAAAACTTTCATTACCACAGAGCGGTAATCAGTACGAAAAAGGAAAACAAGATTTGTTTGCTGTGGTGATTGCTTTTAGATATCTATTACCTGGAAAAGATTTTCTGGAATTTAAAAGAAAGCTCATAAAAGAGATTGACCGAGTAAACAGAGAAGTAGAGCATATAAGTGAAGTTGAATTATTGAATAAAATGGGTTTCCCGAAAAACTGGAAAAGTATTACCAAATATCATTTAAAGTAAAGAAATATCCTCTAAGAGATAGTGAAATACCTATTGTTTTAGAGGATTTTTTATTGAAGAATTTTAATATTTAAGAGTTTGTTTTTTCCTCTTTGACATTAAAGCTAAGATTTCTTGTGGGTTTGTCAACTGACGTCCGGGAAGTGTCTGCTTTGGTGTGCGGTCACGGTCAGCTTCATCAATCGCTGCGATAAAATGTTTTACGCTATTTGGATTGGATATGACAAAATTATGAGTAATACTTGAAGTAGCCATACGAACACCGCCCTCTTTTCGCTTTTTTGTGTATTAATTATACGATTGACAGAGAAGTGCGTCAATAAGAAAAATAAGTATTGAAAATAGTTGGGACATTAAATGGAAGTTATGTTACGAGATAATAAGAATTGTAGGTGGAAGGTTTGAACATAGAAGCATGGATAAATTTTATGAAAAGAAATATCAGGATATGGAGACACGCTTATACCGTTTGTATGATGAGATTGAAGGCGTGGAGAACAGTATAGAAGAAGTTAAGAATCGCCTGCTGAATATCCGGCAACAGAAAATATCAGAAGAAAACGTCTATCAATTTCTTTTATATTTTGATAAACTATATGATAAGTTCACCGACCTGGAGAAGAAAGAATTTCTTAACAGTTTTGTGGAACAGGTGGATATTTATGAGCAGGAGCAGCCAGATGGCAGATTCCTGAAGCACATAAAGTTCCGTTTTCCAGTGTATTTTGGAGACAGGGAAACACAGGAACTTTGTTGGGACAACGAAAGTACCGTTGAGTGCATATGTCTGCTGTCGAAGGTAGAAAAATAAATAGAGAGAAGTAGCGTAGTGATATGCTCCATCTATGATCAACGATGATTATTTCACTGTCTCTTATGATTCTTTGTTTTTCAGCTTACAAATACCCTGCGTCATGGTTCCCATCGGGCAAAATGCACACCATGTACGGGGGTTGTAGAGAACCATAACGATCAGACCCAGCAGCAGAGATGTCAGCATGAGGCTATAAAATCCAAAGCTGAACTGCGCCACCCAGTCGGTGACCGTATCGGCTGTATAAGTCCAGTCCCACGGCACACGGAATGTCCAGAACAGATTAATGGCCTCCCGCAGAGACGAAGCACCTTGACAGCCCCTAGTGAACAGGTATTTTCACACACACCGCAGGGCAAATCATTTTTCTGTGACGAGGTCACATTGATAAAATCCGGTGTTCACTCAGCATCAGATTTTTCTCCGCTTGAGTACCGGAAGATTTCGGTCAAAAGCCTCTTATTTTGCATGCAAAATCAAGATTGCTCCGAGAAGAAATCCCGCGAATCGCCAGATCCTCCCGTAATTTCGAGAAGATTTCGGGAAATATGGAAATTCGTCCCGCCGCAGAGTTACAGGGCGAGGTTAAATAAACAGAAAGGATAGTACAATGCGTAGGAAAATATTGATATTTCTATTGACAATGATCCTGGTTCTTAACGCAGTACCACAGGGCACACAATTGTTCGCTACAACCGAAGCCTCAACAAGCACAGTGATAACTAAAGTACCGGTAACTGCAAGGAATAAGCAACATTCAAATATTAATAAAAAGAAAAAAGAATATGGTGTCTTCTTGAGCATAGATGCATCAGAAATGAAAAAACTCTATGATTACAAAGAAGTGGTCATAGATGCTCAATATTTTTCAAAGAGAGATATTCAAACCTTGCATAAAAAAGGCGTTAAGGTTAATACGTATTTGAATGTCGGCTCTATTGAGAACTTTAGAAAGTATTACAAGGATTATGAGCATCTTGCGATAGGTGATTATGAAAACTGGGATGAAGAGAAATGGATCAATGTTTCTAGCCTAGAATGGCAGAAGTTTATAAAAGGATTATCTGGAAAGTTATTAAAAAAAGACGTGGATGGGTTCTTTATAGATAATTGCGATGTTTATTGCTATGCTAAAACAAAGAAAAATTTTGTTGGTCTTGTTAAAATATTAAGAAATATCAAGTCACTTAAAAAAGAAGTTATTATTAATGGTGGCGATGTTTTCGTAAAAAAATATAAAAGTCAATACGGAACTATGAAGAGCATTATGACAGATGTTAATCAGGAGTCTGTCTGGAGTAGGATTCTATTTAACAAAAACACATTCGGTAAGCAACCGAAGGATGTACATAAATATTTCTCAAATTATGTAAAGTTATGCAAAAAAGATGGAATGAGAGTGTATCTGTTAGAATATACGAAGGATAAAAAATTAATATCTAAGATTAAAAAGTATTGTAATAACAATAAATTTAAGTACTATATTTCAGATTCAATAGAGCTAGACTAATACAGTGTGTCATGCATATATATAAAAGCATAAGTGCGAATTATGTTTTCATAGAGAAATGATTGTTTCAAGTCTTTTTTATTATAGTGTTATGATAAAAGACATAATGGTATAGAAAGAAGAATAATATCAATGCATTTATTGAATTTAAATAACTTCATTTAAAACGGAATCGGAATAAGATGGAACGCTTTAGATAATTATACGGAATATCACTTAGCCCGCTGTCACTTGCGGTAGCGAGAATAATTTTGGCTCTATAAACTTTTTAGGGGTTTTGTAAAAATCAGCTTTAACGAAGTTTGTGGTGTTTATGAAAAAAGAAAGACGATAATCATTTTACACACATTGAATTGATTATCGTCTTTTTAATTGGAATCAAAGAGTAACTTCTGCTCATCTTTATACAATCTTAATTTCAAAACAAACTTACTTACGCCCATTTAATACAAATAAAGATAGAATAAAGCAATATAAAAAAGAAATTAAGATTATGAGGATATAGTTATGCAACAGACAAACAGATCAAGACATCGACATATAACATCATTTCAAGTGATTAGTTTAGGATTTTTATCCGTGATTCTCTTAGGCAGTCTGCTTTTGATGCTGCCGATTGCTACAAAAAGCGGTCAGTGTACCTCCTTTTTGGATGCTTTGTTTACCGCAACTTCTGCGGTTTGTGTGACGGGACTGGTTGTTTATGATACGGCAACCTACTGGTCTTTATTTGGCCAAGGAGTTATTTTACTGCTGATTCAAATCGGAGGTATGGGAATTATTACGATTGCTATTGCGATTGCTGTTGTTTCCGGACGCAAAATCGGGTTGATGCAGCGAAGTACCATGCAAGAGGCAATTTCGGCTCCAACGGTGGGTGGTATTGTGCGGAGAACGCAATTTATTATTCGGACTACTATTCTTATCGAAATCATTGGTGCGGTTCTTTTAGCCCCTGTTTTTTGCAGGGACTTTGGGTTTTGGAAAGGAATATGGTATTCACTGTTCCATTCTATTTCTGCTTTTTGCAATGCAGGATTTGATTTAATCGGTATAAGAGCTCCTTTTTCCTCGTTGACCTCTTATTCTGTACAGCCGATTGTAAATCTTGTAATTATGATGCTGATTATTGCAGGAGGTATTGGATTCCTTACCTGGGAGGATATAAAGAATCATAAATGGCATTTTAAAAAATACCGGATGCAAAGCAAGGTGATTTTTATGGTAACAGGAATATTGATATTCTTACCGGCTCTTTACTTTTTTTATTTTGAGTTTTCAAATGTGCCTCTTACAGAAAGAGTATGGGTTTCTTTGTTTCAATCCGTTACGCCGAGAACAGCAGGATTCAATACGGCAGATTTGACTTTACTCAGTGAAGTTGGGCAAATGCTTATCATTATGCTGATGCTCATCGGTGGTTCGCCTGGTTCCACTGCAGGTGGTATGAAAACGACAACTCTTGCAGTTCTCGTTTCATCGGCATTATCTGTATTTAGAAAAAAGGAACACACCCATTTTTTCGGCAGACAAATTCCGGATGGCACTATCAGAAATGCAGCTACGATTTTTTTAATGTATATCGTTTTATTCCTTGTCGGAGGAATGGTAATTTGCAGAACAGAAGATATTCCACTTATGACCGCTTTGTTTGAGACGGCGTCGGCAATTGGGACGGTAGGGTTATCGCTGGGAATAACTCCTGATCTGGGAGGTTTTTCCCATATAATCTTGATTTGCTTGATGTTTTTTGGCAGAGTGGGAGGATTGACCTTGATTTTTGCCACCGTTTCTGAAAAAAAGCCTAACGGTTCAAAATATCCTCAGGAAAAAATTACAGTAGGTTAAGGAGAATAAAAAAATGAAATCAATATTACTTATCGGTCTGGGAAGATTCGGACGGCATATTGCTATAAAATTAGATGAATTGCATCATCAGGTGATGGCGGTAGATAAAAAAGATACTCGAGTTGATGCTGTACTCCCCTTTGTAACCAACGCTCAGATTGGGGATGCGACTAATGAGGATTTTTTAAGTTCGCTTGGTGTTGGAAATTTTGATGTTTGTATTGTGGCTATCGGAGATGACTTTCAGAATTCATTGGAAGTAACGTCCCTTTTGAAGGAACTCGGTGCAAGAATGGTGGTGTCTCGTGCCGCTCGTGATGTTCATGCAAAATTTCTTTTACGAAACGGCGCAGATGAAATTGTTTATCCCGAAAGGCAGGTTGCCGATATGGTTGCGATCCGTTATAGTGCTGATCATATTTTCGATTACATAGAACTAGATGAAGAACATGCAATCTTTGAAATATCTATACCGGGAGAATGGATAGGAAAAACAATCGGTCAGTTGGATATACGAAAAAAATATAACATCAATATTATGGCGCTGAAAACAAATGATATTATGAATTTGAAAATAAGTTCCGATACGCAGTTGTTAAAGGACAGTACCATGCTTGTTCTTGGGGAGACGAAACATA
The DNA here is from genome assembly GCF_003473885.1 of Dorea sp. AM13-35. Taxonomy (NCBI): domain Bacteria; kingdom Bacillati; phylum Bacillota; class Clostridia; order Lachnospirales; family Lachnospiraceae; genus Dorea; species Dorea sp. AM13-35. Next base: position 281,763 of record NZ_QUCZ01000002.1, on the reverse strand, counting down.
TTCAAAAATGTTTTCATATTTAATTTTTGAAAGAAGTTGGTGATATGAAAGACTTTGTTTTACTTATAGTGGTATTGGCAGCATTTATTTATGGCTATTTTCTTATGGAAAAGCTGGAAAAATTTCTCAAGGAAAATCAATCCCAAAAACTTATTTCAGATTCTAAGCTCAGGATTGGATTTGAAACACCTGCAATCATAGATTCTATTGCAGATCTATTAGAACAATTTTCAAGCGAATACTCAAACTATGAGCTGAACCTGTTCTACGGTTCTATAAGTGAAATAATAAATGGGCTGGAAAATAATAAACTTGATTTTGGCTTTATCATAGAAAATTCCAACGATATTTTGAAAGATGAGTATTGTTCCTTATCCTTTCAAATAAAGCAAAGTGTCATTACTCCAGGCTCTATAGACATTGCGGTACATCCCGTCAACACGATTGAGAAACCAGCGAGAGTGATATGGCAAAATGACATTAATTGTATGAAGGGTCTATTTGTCGAAAAATTGCGTGATTTTTTGGAGCGTTTTCTGCTTTCGGCTACACGCCCGAATGGAAAAAAAGAAAAAAAGGTGGTATAATCTTTATGCGATTTTAATGTCAGTGCTAAAATGCTTTTCTGAAATTTACGTATTATTCTATATAATGTTTTTGTACAAGGAGATGACCGTATGAGTGAAAGCAGACACAATCCGGATCAGTTATTAAAGGAAATCCAAGCTGATGAAGAAAAACGTAATAAAGGACATTTGAAAATCTTTTTCGGATATGCAGCTGGTGTGGGTAAAACCTACGCCATGTTAGAAGCAGCTCATATGGAAAAACAGCAGGGAATTGACGTGGTAGCTGGTTATGTAGAACCCCACGCACATCCCAAAACAGCAGCTCTTTTGAATGGCTTAGAAGTTCTTCCTACAAGAGAAGTTTTTTATAATGGTATGATACTGGACGAATTCGACATAGGCATGGCGTTGAAAAGAAAACCACAGCTTATCCTTGTAGATGAACTTGCGCATACGAATGCCGAAGGATGCCGTCATGCAAAACGGTATCAGGACATTAAGGAACTTTTGAATGCAGGGATTGATGTCTATACGACTGTCAATGTTCAGCATATTGAAAGCCTTTGTGATACAGTTGCATCCATTACGAAAATTGTTGTGCGGGAACGCATCCCGGATTCTATTTTTGATAATGCAGATCAGGTTGAATTAATAGATATTGAACCACAGGATTTGATCAACCGTTTGAATACAGAAAATGTATATAGACAGACACAGGCAAAACAGGCAGTAGAAAATTTTTTTACAATAGAAAATTTGACAGCTCTCCGGGAGATTTCACTGCGGCGATGTGCGGACCGGGTGAATATCCTCACAGAAAATACCCGCATAAAAAATCATGGAGATTATCACACAGGCGAACATATTCTTGTATGTCTATCTTCTTCTCCATCCAATGCGAAAATTATCCGTACCGCCGCAAAAATGGCTTCTGTTTTTAAAGGGGAGTTTACGGCTCTGTTTGTAGAAACCCCAGATTTTTCGGTGATGAGCGAGGAAAATGTAAAACGCCTGCGTTCAAATATTCGTCTTGCTGAGCAGCTTGGGGCAAAAATAGAAATAGTTTACGGAGAAGATGTTCCGTTTCAGATTGCGGAATTTGCTCGTTTGTCCGGTGTGTCAAAGATTGTGATCGGACGTAGTTCTGCTACAAAACGGCATTTGCTCAGCAAACCGACCCTGACAGAAAAATTGATTGATTATGCCCCTAACCTGGATGTGCATATTATTCCGGATACGGTTTCTAATGCGGCAGTGTATCAGTTAAGAGGGGGCAGGGAAAAGAACCATATCGTATTCTCTGTCACTGATACATTAAAATCTACTGCGATTCTGATTTTATCCAGTTTAGTCGGAATGATTTTCCAGAAATTTGGATTTGACAAAGCAAATATCATTACTGTTTTTGTTTTAGGTGTTCTTGTCACCGCTGTCATCACGAAACATCAGATATACAGCCTAATTTTCTCGATTGTAAGTGTTTTGGTCTTTAATTTCTTGTTTACGGAACCTCAATTTACCTTGAAGGCGTATGATCAGGGTTATCCTGTTACCTTTATTATCATGTTTTTGGCGGCATTTTTAACCGGTTCTCTTGCTATACGGATTAAAAACCAAGCAAAACAGGCGGCACAATCTGCTTACCGTACCAAAGTGTTATTTGATACAAACCAGCTATTGCAACAGGCAAAAGATAAAAATGAAATTGTATCTGCAACCTCAAATCAGCTCATTAAACTCTTGGGAAAAGATATCGTTTTTTATTTAGCTGATGGAGAAGTGTTGGATACGCCGCATATTTTTTCTGTAACTGAAGAAAATTTGGAATCGTGTATTTCCGAAAATGAAAAGGCCGTTGCCGGCTGGGTATTGAAAAACAATAAACGTGCCGGAGCTACAACAGGAACGCTTTCCAATGCAAAATGCCTGTACCATGCTGTTCGCAGCAGCAGTATGGTATATGGAGTTATTGGAATCGTGATGGGGGAAATACCTCTTGATCCATTTGAAAACAGTATTCTACTATCCATTCTCGGAGAATGTGCCCTGGCTTTGGAAAATGAGAAAAATGCCCGTGAGAAACAGGAGGCGGCCATTCTTGCAAAAAATGAACAGTTGCGAGCGAACCTGCTGCGTGCTATTTCACATGATTTGAGGACACCGCTGACATCCATTTCCGGGAATGCTAGCAATCTTTTGTCCAACGGCGATTCCATTGATAATGATACAAAAAAGCAGCTGTACATGGATATATATGATGATTCCATGTGGCTGATTAACCTTGTAGAAAACTTGCTGGCTGTAACCCGGATTGAAGAAGGACGGTTGAATCTCCGTATGACGGAAGATTTGATGGATGACGTGATTACAGAAGCGTTACATCATATTAACCGAAAGAGTGAAGAACATCATATTTCCGTTGAAAGCAAAGAAGAATTTCTTCTTGCAAAAATGGATGCAAAGCTTATTGTTCAGGTAATCATCAATATTGTTGATAATGCTATCAAATACACACCTAAAAACTCTCATATTGTTATTCGGACAGAAAAGAGGGGAAAACAAGCAATCGTATCTATATCGGATGATGGAAACGGAATTGCTGACGAAATAAAGCCACGGATATTCGACATGTTCTATAGCGGTGCAAATCAAATTGCAGACAGCCGCCGAAGTTTAGGACTCGGATTATCTTTGTGCAAGTCCATTATTAACGCCCACGGCGGAGAACTTACTGTTTCAGATAATCTGCCGCACGGAACAGTATTTACATTTACATTACCGGCAGGGGAGGTCAAAGTATATGAATAAGTCACTAATATTAGTTGTAGAAGATGACACATCTGTCAGAAATTTAATTACAACAACCTTAAAAGCGCACGAATACCGATATCTGACGGCACCCGATGGTCAATCGGCAATTTTAGAAACATCTTCACACAATCCTGACATTGTTTTACTTGATTTAGGACTTCCTGATATAGATGGTGTTGAGATTATTAAAAAAATCCGTACTTGGTCAAACATGCCAATTATCGTAATCAGTGCTCGCAGTGAAGATACCGATAAAATTGATGCGTTGGATGCTGGCGCAGATGATTATTTAACAAAGCCATTTTCTGTTGAGGAACTGCTTGCCAGACTACGAGTCACGCAAAGAAGGTTATCGATGATGCAAAAAGTATCCCCTGCCGAAGCGGTTGTTTTTGTAAACGGAAAACTTCGTGTAGATTATGCTGCAGGTTGTGCTTATTTGAATGAAGAAGAGTTGCATTTAACACCTATTGAATATAAGTTGCTTTGCCTGTTGACAAGAAATATAGGAAAAGTTCTGACCCATACTTTCCTTACGCAAAGCATTTGGGGAAGTAGCTGGGATAATGATATTGCTTCCCTTCGTGTGTTTATGGCAACACTTCGTAAAAAAATCGAGAAAGAACCGAACTCTCCACAATATATCCAAACACACATTGGCGTGGGGTATCGGATGCTGAAAGTTGATTGAACTTCACAACACCATAGTTAAAGTTGGAATATAAGCTAATAGGTAAAATTTAATAGAATAACACGTAAAAAAGCACTGAAATCGTTTGCTGATCACGATTTATAGTGCTTTTGTAATAACATTAATTAAGCGGTGACAGCTACAAGCTGACCAACAAAACAGTAATGGGATTATGCATTATGCATAGTATATGTGTGGAAAATAAAATCTCCTTTGTACACCAAAGCCAAATTATTCTTGCTATTTATAGTGACTTTTATTATAATTAAAAGTGCATGGTTATGCGTCTGTATATTATTGTACACAAAATTCGGAGAATGGACATGCAGCAGATTATTTTAGGCAGTGCAGGATTTCTTCTGTACTTTATTTACGATATAAATAGTGTTAGAAAACAGAACAGATATTTACAAAAATTTTTCGCAGTGGGCACTATTCTGGTTGTTTTGTCACTGTTCATGGAACTTTGGCTTGCATGGGGACAGGGCAGTCACAGGATTGGAAGAATGATTGGATTCGGAATCGGAGCGATGTGCTTTTTGGCACTTCTCATATACACCTTGTTTTTCGCCCTTCCTTTTGAGGAAACCTATTGTGAAGAAAACAGGTTACGGGCTGCATACACAGAAGGTGTGTATGGATTGTGTCGGCATCCCGGTGTTTTGTGGTTTGCAGGTGCATATCTTTGTATGTGGGGAATGGTTGGCGGATGGAAACAGGGAATCTATTTTTTACTTATGATTTTTTGGAATTATCTGTATATCATTTTTCAGGATCTGTGGACTTTTCCGCAGACATTTTTTAATTATAGGGAATATCAGAAACATACACCTTTTTTAATACCAAATAAAGAAAGCATACAGGCATGTTTCTATAGTGTCAGAAAACAATGATCGATCTGGAGCGGACAGACTATGAATTTAGAAGAAAAATTGAAGAAACAACAGTATAAAGAAATCTGGCAGCAGTACTGTGGATTTCTTGATTTGTCCATGGATGGATATATGAAAATTCAACGGCGATTGATGGAGGAGCAGATCCGGTTATGGAGTAACTGTGGTCTGGGACAGTCTATTTTGAAGGGAAAGCATCCGAGCAATCTGGATGAATTTCGAAAAATGGTACCATTGACAACCTATGAAGACTATGCAGATGTGCTGCTTACCAAACAGCCGGATATGCTTCCGGGCAATCCGGTTATCTGGATCCAGACGACCTGGGAGGGTGGAAAGCATCCCATTAAGGTGGCGCCCTATACCAGAAGCATGCTGGATACCTATCGCAACAACGTGACAGCATGTCTGATTCTTTCTACCAGTAAAGAAAAGGGCTCTTTTGATGTGGCAGCTACAGACAAATTTTTGTATGCCCTGGCACCGTTGCCTTTTGCAACCGGACTTTTTCCGCTGGCATTGGGTGAGGAGATCGGTATTGAATTTTTACCGGCAGTTGATGAAGCAGTAAATATGAGCTTCAGCGAAAGAAATAAACTGGGATTTAAGATGGCCATGCAGAAGGATCTTGGTTTTTTCTTTGGCCTTGGAAGTGTGGCTTATGCAGTGAGTCTGAGTCTTTCTTCTTTGACCAGTGGCGGAGGTGGCGGCATTAAACTGTCAAGCCTTATGAAATGCAAGCCTCATATGATCTTACGTATGATCCAGGCAAAGCGCCGGTGTAAGAGAGAAAACAGAACATTTCTCCCAAAGGATTTGTTTCATCTAAAAGGATTTATGGTGGCAGGTACGGATAACCTGTGTTATAAAGATGATCTGGAAGAACTTTGGGGCATTCGTCCCATGGAATTGTTCGCCGGTACGGAGCCTTCCATTATGGGTACAGAGACATGGACAAGAAAGGGAATGTATTTCTTCCCGGATACTGCGTTCTATGAGTTTATCACAGAGAAGGATATGATGAGGAATTATGACGATCCTTCTTATATTCCGCCTACCTATCTGATGGATGAAGTGAGACCTGGTGAAAAGTACGAGCTGGTATTTACGATTCTGAAGGGCGGTGCGTTTGCCCGTTATCGTTGTGGAGATATGTATCGCTGTGTGGGATTGGAAAACCGGGAAGATGAGACCAGGATTCCCCGTTTTGAATATGTGGACCGGGTACCCTGGATCATTGATATCGCAGGATTTACCAGAATTTCGGAAAATGGAATTCGAAGTGTAATCAGCCTTTCCAAACTTCCGATCACCAACTGGGTGGCAACGAAAGAATACAATGAACAGAATCGACCGTATCTTCACATGTATGTGGAACTGGAACAGGAGGCACTTCTTAGCAATGCCATGAGTGCCAATATTTTAAAGGATTTACTGAGTACATATTTCAAATATATTGATCAGGATTATCGGGATCTGAAAAAGATTCTGGGTATGGATCCGTTACAGGTGACAATTTTCACTTGTGGAACCTTTGAAGCCTATGAGAAAAAGACAGGCAAAAAGATACATCAGATGAATCCTTCTCATTACGATATGAAGGAATTACTGGATGTGCAGGAATATCTAAATAAAGTAAGATAACTGTGCAGGCATGGAACAGTTATGAGTGAAGCAAAGAATGGGATAAGGGAAATTTATGGGAACCTACGGATATATATCAATTATAGCCATGCTGTGCTATGGCTTTCTGCTGTTGATGTTTTTGACAGCAAAGAAAAATAAAATAATAAACAGTTTTCTGGTGGTATTGACGGGATTACTTTTCTGGACCGGAGGTTCTGCCTTTATGCGTGCACAGTTCTGGCCGGGATGCGAATTCTGGTATCAGGTTTCCTTGTTGGGAATCTTATTACTGCCATATGCGTATTACCGTTTTATTCTTGCCTTTGGCGGAGTCAGGAACGGATCCACCGGTAGAATATACCTGGTGATCATGCTGATCTGCTTTTGGGTAAATGCCCAATTTGGAGCTTTTCTGGAAGCCCCTGAGATGGTAGAAAAAAGAGGGGTACAAAGCTTTGTATATGAGATTAAGCCATCTATTATTGCATTTTTTATCCCGGCAGGATTTTTTCTGATCCACCTTTTCGTAATTCTTATACGGATCTGTAAAGAAAATCCTACCATGAAAGTTCAGTATGAACCGGTGATGATGGGAGTGCTTGTACTGTTTCTTGGCAATGCATTTCTTGGAATTCCTTTTTTCAGCGGCTTTCCGATCGATATTTTAAGTGGTGTAGTAAATGTATTTTTACTGTTTTATGCACTGATCCGAAGACGATTATTCCGCCTCCAGATGCTGGCATCTCCCAGTTTATGTTATGGTGTAGGATTGCTGTTTTCTATTTTTGTATTTTTAAATATCATGCCGTTTCTGCAAAAAATTCTCCATATGCAGCCGGATAAGAATATCACCATGTACACCCTTGTATTTGCCATTGTTTTTCTGATTACCTATGCAATCTTTACTTATCTGTGGAAACTTTTGATCCGCAGTGTATTTGTAAAGGAAGAGAATCATCAGGCGGAGAAGTTAAGAGAATTTAATTCAGCAATTTCAAAAACCCTGGATCTTCAGGAAATTCTGGATCGAACCATCCGGGTGATGAAAGAATTGATGGATGTGGGCAATATCTATATATGTATGCAAAAAGCACCCGGAGAGACTTACTGTGGAGTTGCAAGTGACCAGCCTCTTAATGATCTGGCATTTTCTCTGGAAGAAGAAAATCCGATGATACAGTGGCTGAAAGATCATGAAGAGCCGCTGGTTTACAGGGATTTTCGCTATTCTGTAGAATATAAGTCCATGTGGGAGGAAGAAAAACATCATCTGGATAAGAAGCACACGCGCTACTGTGCCGGATTAAAAGACGGTGATACTTTGGCAGGGGTGATATTGATCACAGCAGATTCCGGGAAAAAGAGATTGGTCTATGATGAAGTGGAACTGATCTCAAACATCACATCGGTGGCTTCTATTGCTATTAAAAATGCAAGAATGTACGAAAAAGCTTGTATTGAGGCAAGAACGGATGAGATGACTGGTTTGTTGAATCGAAAATATTTCCATGAAGTACTTTATGAAGAATTTGAAAAGAATAAAGATGCCTCGTTGGCACTTGCAATTATCAATGTAGATGATTTTAAGTTATATAATCAGCTGTATGGTTTAAAAGAAGGTGATCTGTGTCTCCAGCGCATTGCAAAAATCATCCAGAGCAGTGTGGGAGAAAACGGATATGCTGCCCGTTACGGTGGAAAAGAATATGCTGTTTTGTTGCCGGGATATGATCTTTTCTCAGCCAGAAATCTGGTGGAATCCATTGAAAAGCAGATTTCTGTTATGAATAATCGCAGGACAGACATGAAGCTGAAAGCAATTACGGTCAGTGCGGGAATCAGTGCGGCGCCTTATGCGGCAAAAAATGTGAAGGAACTGCTGGAGAATGTGGATCTTGCAGTTTACCATGTGAAACACAGTGGAAAGAACGGGATCCAGGTCTTTGATACCATGTTCCGCAATGCCAACAAGAATATAGTGTCAACAAACCGGGCACATATTTATCAGGAATATGAATCAACCATCTATGCACTGACAGCAGCAATCGATGCAAAAGATCATTATACATTCAGCCATTCCACAAATGTGGCCTATTATGCAACAGCGCTTGCAACAGCACTTGGCATGAATGAAGATATGGTGGAGATCATTCGCCAGGCAGCCCTTTTACATGATGTTGGTAAGATTGGTATCCCGGAGTATGTATTAAATAAGGCCGGCAAACTGACAGACGATGAGTATGAAACAATCAAGGGACATGTGGAAGCGTCTATCGATATTATCCGTCATCTGCCTTCTCTGGATTATGTTATTCCGGCTGTTATCGGTCATCATGAACGTTATGATGGCAAAGGATATCCACGACGGATCGCAGGAGAGGATATACCTCTGACAGCACGTATCCTGTGTGTGGCAGATTCCTTTGATGCCATGACGTCCAAACGTTGTTATAAGAAAGCCTTCTCGTTGAGTGTAGCAAGAGAGAAACTTCTTCAGGACGCAGGAAAACAATTTGACCCGGATCTGGTCTACAAATTTGTGGAATGCCTGGATAACGGGACCATTACGTTAGTGAAAGCTGAAGAGATATAAAAAAGGTAACATTCAATGTCTGTTGTGACGGCAGAATACGATGAATGCTCCTGTTATGAAGTAGATGCATGAGAAAAGAACAATCTTATGCATCTATTTTTTTGACAATGGATTTTGCATGTAGATGTGAAAGTGTATATCTTTTTCATGCATAGTTTGTTAGAATATAGTTTAAGGTTTATGAATTCGAAAACAGAATCTTTTGCGGCAGATAAACAAAGCAAATATTTGTGAAAAAGCAGTGATAGATGAAAAAATGGGAAGTTTTGTAATGGATGGATATTTTTATGTATTAACTACAATTGATCTTTTTGTTTTATGCTTTATGTGCATACTCACATATCTGAGTGAATCGCTTAGCGAAAAACAAAAGCGTGGTTTTTTTCTGGCTTATCTTATGATCGCAGGAATTTCAGTGCTGGAGGTTATAACAGTGGTTGTGGACGGCTTGCCGTCCGGATACCGATGGCTGAATATTGTGTCTAATTATCTGGGGTTTGGCCTGTCGCCGGCGGTGTCTATCTGTCTTGTGTATGTATTGGACAGAAAAACAGCTCTCCGACGAAAGATCAGAATTGCAGTGTGTTGTGAGATCGCATATCTTATGTTTCTGTTGATTTCTATTCCATATGGAATGGTATTCTCCGTGAGTGTGGATAATATTTATTCACGTGGTCCGCATTTTTACATATATGTCATCATGTATTTTGGGGCAATTTTGTATCTTTCGATATCTACGATCATCACAGCCAGAGAATTTCAGAATCGCAGCAGGATGCTGATCTATCCATTGATTCTTTTTGTGATGGCGGAAACAGTCATTCAGGTTGCACTGCCTGAACTTCATGTAACATGGTTATGTGTTACGTTGCTTTCTGTATTATATTTTATCTATTGCAATGAAATGTGGAATCAGTTGGATGCACTCACAGGACTTTTGAATCAGAACAGCTATTTGAAACAGACCAGGGAGGTAAAATACAACAAAGGAGTGCTGGTGGTGTTTGACGCGGATGATTTCAAACAGGTCAATGACTGTCATGGTCATGTGAAAGGTGATCTTTGCCTTGCGGATATTGCGGAATGTATCAAAAAAGCATATGCAGACTTTGGATATTGTTATCGGATAGGTGGGGATGAGTTTTGTGTATTACTGAAAAACGGAGCGAAAGAAGAGGAATGCAAACAGGAATTTCTGCGGCGGTGGAAAGAGAAACGAAGGAAGTCCACATTTTTCCCAACCGTTTCTTACGGGTCAGCTCCATTTTCAGGTGAAGATGTTGCAGTCGTCAAAGACAGAGCGGATCAGGATATGTATCAATATAAAAAAGAACGTAAGAAACATCACGCGCCAAGTCTTACAGACGTTTGATTTGAAGTGATTATTCAAAGGGCATATGCTATCATTTTTGCATAGTAAAGACATGTGCTTACATGTGGATGATCGCAATGGGACTTCAGTTGTTATTTTAGATAATAGGAAAAATTGAAAAGCTGTCGCTTTTACGATGGATCAATCGCAAAGTGGCAGTTTTTTTGCTATCTTGATTTCAAACAGGTGTAGTATTATACTACAGCTATACGTAGACATTGTTTGAATTGTTAATAGAAGAAATCAGGAATTTGATATGATGAAAAATATAAGAAGACATTTTACACCGTTTCAATTGATCACGATGGGTTTTGCCGCAGTTATCTTATTTGGCGCGTTTTTGCTGACGTTGCCAATCTCCTCGGTGGAGGGAGTATTTACGCCATTTCACAAGGCTTTATTTACTTCTACTTCGGCGGTGTGCGTGACTGGGCTGGCAGTGCTGGACACGGGGAGCTACTGGTCTTTCTTTGGACAGCTTGTTATTTTAATACTGATCCAGATCGGTGGACTTGGCGTGGTGACAGTTACGGTTTCGGTCACATTGTTGTCCGGGAAAAAGATTTCTCTTATGCAGCGCACGACAATGCAGGATGCCATTGCAGCGCCAAGGATCGGAGGAATTGTCCGACTGACGAAGTTTATATTAAAAGGAACATTTCTGGTAGAGCTTATCGGAGCGGTATTACTGCTGCCGGTTTTCGGAAAAGATTTTGGCGTGAAGGGAATCTGGATGTCAATCTTTCATTCTATTTCTGCATTTTGCAATGCGGGATTTGACATTCTCGGAACGACGAAAAATACGTTTCCGTCCCTCCTGCAGTATGCGGGAAATGCTCTTGTAAATGTAGTGATTATGCTGCTTATTATTATTGGCGGCATTGGTTTTCTTACATGGGAAGATGTGTGTACGAATACATATCATTTCCGGCGCTATCGACTGCAAAGCAAGATCGTTCTCGTGACGACGGCAGTGCTTATTTTATTGCCGAGCCTTTTCTTTTTCTTTTGGAATTTTAAAAATCTTGCAATGGAGGAACGGCTGCTTGCATCGTTTTTCCAGGCGGTGACACCGAGAACTGCCGGGTTTAACACCGTAGATATCGGAAAGATGGCGGAACCGGCACAGACACTTATTATCATTCTTATGCTGATCGGTGGATCGCCGAGTTCTACAGCCGGAGGTATGAAGACAACGACAATTGCAGTGCTGCTCTTAAATGCATTTGCAACATTTCGAAGTAAAGATACGGTAAGTGCATTTCACAGGCGAATTGATAATCATGTAATACGCGATGCAGTTACACTTTTGATGCTGTATGTGATGCTTTTCTTTGGCGGTGGAATCGCGATCAGCATGTATGAAGGTCTGCCATTGGCCGAATGCCTTTATGAGACGGCTTCGGCGGTTGGAACAGTGGGACTTACACTTGGAATTACGCCACACCTTCATATGGCGTCCCAGTTGATCCTTATCGTGTTAATGTATCTTGGAAGAGTCGGAGGACTTACATTGATCTATGCTGTATTTTCATCCAGAAATAAGAGCAAAGCAAAGTTCCCGGTAGAACAGATTACAGTTGGATAGTTTGGAGGAAATAAACATGAAAAATATTTTACTTATTGGACTTGGAAGATTTGGCAGACATCTCGCTGTAGAGTTAAATGAGCTCGGCCATGAGGTTATGGCAGTTGATGATGATGAAGACAGAGTAAATGAAATTCTGCCATATGTTACGAATGCGCAGATTGGAGACAGCACAAATGCAAACTTCTTAAAATCACTTGGGATTGGAAATTTTGATATTTGTTTTGTAACAATTTCGGCAAATTTTGAAAATTCATTGGAGACGACTTCGCTATTAAAGGAGCTTGGAGCAAAGATTGTTATCTCCCGGGCAGAACGAGATATTCAGAAGAAATTTCTCTTAAGAAACGGAGCAGATCAGGTCGTATACCCGGAACGCCAGGTAGCCAAGTGGGCATCTATCCGGTACACGGCAGACCACATTTTGGATTATATGGAAATTGACGCATCCCACGCAATTTTCGAGGCGGAAGTGCCGGAGGAGTGGCTTGGAAAGACAATCGGAGAGCTGGATGTCCGAAGAAAATATAATATCAATATCATTGCAGTGAAAGATAAAGGCGGGGTGAACATCGCCCTTTCCACAGATACGCTTTTGAAGCAGGATGCGACAATTTTAGTAATCGGAGAACATAAAGCGATTAAGAGATGGTTCAACATATAAAGGAGGTAAATTTTAAAATGAATGAACTGACAAAATTAATCAAAGCGGACATGCTTCCGGCACTTGGTGTGACGGAGCCGGGAGCGATCGCATTCAGTGTAGCGAAGGCACGTTCCTACACAAAAGGAGAATTAAAACATGTAAATGTTGCAATGAACAGTGGAATGTATAAGAATGCATTTACGTGTGGAATTCCGAATTCCAATGAAGTGGGCAATGTGTTTGCTGCAGCACTCGGCTATGTGGCTGGAAATGCAGAAAAAGGATTGGAATCGCTGGCGGATGTAAAACCAGAAGACAATGTTACCGCACAAAAGCTCATTGACGAAGGTAAGATCACCGTTGAGTTAAGTGGTATTACAAGTCGTATCTTTATCCAGGCAACAGTGGAGACGGAAAGCGATAAGGCAATAGTTACGATCCGTGATTCTCACACGAATATTACGAAGATTGAAGTAAATGATGAGGTGCTGGAGGAGAGTGAGGCAGAGCATGCCGCAGATACGACAGAGGCGGACGCAAAGGAAGAGGTACATTCTATTCATGGTTATACATTGAAGGAAATCTTAGAATATGTAGAAACTGTTCCGGTAGAAGAGATTGAATTTGTAAAAGAAGCTTACAAAGTAAACCTGGAATTATTCCACGAAGGACTTGAAAATCCACGCACGACATTTGCAAGAACGCTTCTTGCAATGAATGGTGGCAAAGAGATTTCCGACGATGAGAAGAATACAGCGTCTCTTCTTTGCAATGCAGCCATCGAGGCACGCGTGATCGGACTCGACAAACCGGCAATGAGTATTACCGGTTCCGGCGCACATGGAATTATCGCTACAATGCCACTCTATGGTGTGTATAAGATTAACCACTTGAGTGAAGAAAGTTTGTATCGTGCGACAATGTTGAGTTATCTTGTCTGCACTTATATTAAAGAGTACTCCGGAAGATTGTCTGCATTTTGCGGATGCGCGATCGCGGCAGGATCTGGTATGGCTTGCGGAGTCTGCTACATGAAGGGTGGCAGATTAAAGGAACTGGAATATACCCTCAACAATATGGCATCTTCCATTACCGGTATGATCTGCGATGGCGGAAACCAGGGCTGTACGATGAAAGGTGTGGCTGCCTGTGACACAGCATTTCGATCAGTAGAATTTGCACTTGAAGGCGTTCATATCGACAAGGCTCATGGTATCAACGGGACGACACCGGAAGAGACGATGCGCAACATGGGACTTATTGCATCGCCGGGAATGGTAGCGACAGAGAAGACGATCGTAGAGATTTTCGAAGATAAGTTGAGATAGTCAGAGACAGGATTGCGGAAGGCATTCTTAGGATGGATGCACTCCCTCCCGGGAAGATAACAGTTGTGCCAAGACATATCACTGGCCAACTTCGGCACTTGCAAAGAAGCTACCAAAGAAAAATCGCTTAGGCCTGAGAAAAAAGGTCTAAGCGATTTTTACATTTGGTGTGTTATTCGGCATCTTCTTTTACAGTAAATACTTCGATGATCTTCTTTAATGTCTCGTGAAGATATGGCATATATTCTGCCATTGATACCGGTGTCTGTTTTAAGATGCAGCTGTAACTTGTGGAGCCAATCAGCTCAATGATCGTATAGAGCATAAGGTTTGGTGACGTACAGTTGACATGATAAAGTTCCAGTGATTCTAAGTAATGGTCGAAAAATGCCTGTGGCAGTACGCCGGCACCGTTCGATACTTCTGCCTGGAAAATTCCCCAGGATAGATTCTTCGCAACGAACTGGATCAACGGTTCATCGGTCATAAATCTTCCTATAATGTAATCTGTCATAAATAATACTTCATCTTCAAATGTTGGCACATTTGCTTTATCCAACTCTAAGTGCGCATCGTTGAAAAGCTGCGTAGCTTTGTATGCGATCAGTTTATCGCGCAGGTCAAACTTGTCTTTGAAGTACAGATAAAAAGTACCTTTGGCAAGCCCGGCGCGATCTACGATGTCAGCGACAGTTGTCTTGGAAAATCCTTTTTCTGTAAATAACTGAAAAGCCGCCCGCAACAGAGTATGTTTTTTTTGCTTTTTATTATCGTCTACTTTTCCCATAATCATTCCTTCTTATCCTAATTACATATATTAATAGGAACTGTTTGTCCTTTTACGTAAGTTTTACATTTATATGGTAGATTATTTTTACTTGCATGTCAAGAAAAATGACTTTTTTTCATTTTTTATATAAAAAAGATTGACTAAAAGTCATTTTAGTGTATACTATACTACGAAAGAGATTTATGAAGAGTATTAAGGAGATGATACAACAATGGTTAAGGTAGGAAAGTGGATTGCAAAGCACCGAGTAATTGTGCTGATTCTCGCGTTGCTGCTGACAATCCCGTCAGCAATCGGAGTAGTGAAGACGAGAGTTAATTATGATCTGCTGAGTTATCTTCCGGAACATCTGGAGACGGTAAAAGGCCAGGATATTCTCGTAGATGAATATGGCATGGGAGCATTCTCCATGGTGGTTGTGAAGGACATGGAATTGAAAGACGTCCAGCAAATGAAAGAAAAATTCAGTAAGGTCAAACACGTAAAGGACGTGTTATGGTATGATGATGTTGCAGATATTAGCCTGCCGGTAGAGATGATCCCGAAGGATTTAAGAGAGTCATTTTTCAAAGGCGATGCAACAATGATGTTAGTATTATTCGATAATACAACATCCTCAGATGATGCGATGGATGCATTGACACAGCTTCGTCATGTGGCGAATAAGCAGTGCTTCATCAGCGGTATGACAGGAATTGTTACAGATATTAAGAACATAGCAATGCAGGAACTGCCGGTATATGTGGTCATTGCAGCAGTTCTGAGTCTGATTGTTCTGGAGCTGACATGTGGATCTTTTGTCGTTCCTGTTTTATTCTTGCTCAGTATCGGACTTGCGATTTTGTATAACCTGGGAAGTAATATTATCCTCGGAGAAACTTCCTATATTACGCAGGCATTGACAGCGGTACTGCAACTTGGAGTTACGATGGACTATTCTATCTTCCTGCTGAACAGTTACGAAGAAAATAAGAAGAGGTTCCCTGGTGAGAAAGAACGTGCCATGGGGCATGCCATTTCCAACACATTCAAGTCTGTAGCGGGAAGTTCTGTTACAACCGTAGCCGGATTTGTTGCACTTTGTGTTATGACATTTGCACTTGGACGTGACCTTGGAATCGTTATGGCAAAGGGTGTTGTGATCGGAGTTATCTGTTGTGTAACTGTGCTTCCGTCACTCGTATTGTTCTTTGATAAGGCGATCGATAAGACACAGCACAAGCTGCTGCTGGCACATATGGATAAGCCATCCGCATTTATTACCAAGCATTACAAAGCATGGATTGTAATCTTCCTTGTATTATTGCTTCCGGCTATTTATGGTAACAATCATACAAAGATTTATTACAACATTGCTGATTCATTGCCGTCTACACTGGACAGTAACGTAGCGAATGCAGAACTTAAGAAAGACTTTAATATGAACAACATGCATATCGTCATGATGGATAAGAACATGGATTCACGGGATAAGCAGAAGATGTTTGATGAGATCGATAAGGTCGAGGGTGTTAAATGGACAATCAGCATGAACTCCTTGATTGGACCAAGCGTTCCGGATTCTATGATTCCGAAGGACATTAAGAAGATGCTTAAAAGTGATAATTACGAACTTGCATTCGTAGGTTCTGAATATGAATCAGCAACCGATCAGGTAAATGCACAGATCAAAAAGGTTGATAAGATCGTTAAGAAATATGATAAATCAGGAATGGTGATTGGCGAAGCACCACTGATGAAAGACTTACAGGATGTTACAGATACAGACCTTGTAAGAGTAAATGCAATTTCCATTGCGGCCATTTTCATCATTATTATGGTGATTTTCAAATCCATTTCGTTGCCGATCATCCTGGTATCTGTTATTGAATTTGCAATTATGGTAAATATGGCGATTCCTTATTATCAGGGAATCAGTCTTCCGTTCGTTGCCAGCATCGTTATCGGAGCGATCCAGTTAGGAGCAACCGTTGATTACGCGATCCTGATGACAACCCGTTATCAGCGTGAACGACAGCACGGCAAGCAGAAGATGGAAGCAATCAGTATTGCGCACAAGACAAGTATGGAATCTATCATCAGTAGTGGACTGAGTTTCTTCGCAGCAACATTTGGTGTTGCATGTTACTCAAAGGTTGAGATGATCGGATCTATCTGTACACTGTTAGCGCGAGGCGCTATCATCAGTATGGTAGTCGTACTTTTTGTACTGCCGGCAATGTTTATGATTTTTGACAAAGTAATCTGCAAGACATCCATTGGTTTCCTTGATGATAAGAAAATGGTAGGAAATGATGTGTATGCCGCAGAGGCGAAGTAAGGTAGAAAGGAAGTAAGAAGCATGAATAGAAATAGTAAATTGATTAAACGTGGACTCACAACTTCTCTTGCTGTAGGAATGTCGGTTATGGTAGGTGCGATGCCGGTATATGCTGCAAGCTCTGATAAAAAAGATAACGATGACAAATTATATAAAGAAGAAACTGTGTATGTAAATGCAGATGCAGCCGGTAATACAGATGAAATTACTGTATCCAACTGGCTGAAAAATTCCGGTGATGTTTCCGGAAAACTTACAGACAAGAGTACACTGAATGACATTAAGAATGTCAAAGGTGATGAGAAATATACAGCAGACGGTGACAAAATTACATGGAATACAGACGGAAAAGACATTTATTATCAGGGAACAACCGACAAAGAACTTCCGGTATCCGTAAAACTCACTTATTACCTGGATGGAAAAGAGATTCAGCCGAACAAGTTAAAAGGTAAAAGCGGACATCTGAAAATTAAAGTAAACTATGAAAATAAATCCAAGAAGAATGTGGAAGTAAATGGCAAGACAGAAAACATGTATACAGCTTTCGTAATGATGACGGGTATGATTCTTCCAAATGACAACTTCACAAATGTTACGATCGATAACGGAAAAGTTATTTCTGATGGAAACAGAAGTATTGTTGTTGGATTTGGTATGCCGGGATTAAAAGAAAGCCTGAACCTGGATGATATCAAGGATGCAGATGATCTTACAATTCCGGAAAGCCTGGAAGTGGAAGCAGACGTAACCGATTTCGAGATGTCTTCTACATTTACAGTAGGCTTGAGTGACCTTACAAAGGACTTAGATCTCGATAATATTGCAGATATGGATTCCCTTCAGAATGCACTCGACGAGCTCGATGATGCAGCACTGGAGCTCGTAAGCGGGTCGAACACACTTTCCGATGGAACAAAGACACTTGCAGACGGAGTGGACAGCTACACAGAAGGTGCAGATACGTTAAATGATGCAATCCAGAAATATTTAAGCAAAGACGGAGAATTAAGCGGCAGTGTTACAGAGTATGTAAATGGTGTCAACAAAGTTGTAAAAGGTGTCAATGACTACGCGAAAGGAACAACAACTCTTGCAAATGGAGTTACATCTTATGTAGGTGGCGAGAAGAAGCTTGCCAAAGGAGCAAAACAACTTACAACATTGAGCGATGGCCTTACAAAGATTCAGGGAGCGATCGACAAAATGAAAGCTTCTACAGACGGTAAGGGAGAGGCAAAAGAAGACTTAACGGTTGCTTCCGCACAGCTTGCAGCCGGAACAGCGCAGTTAAAGAAAGCTCTTGGCAGTGCAGAAGTACAGACATTGCTTGCACAGGTTGACGGAATGGTAAAAACCGGTAATGAGATGATCGCAGAGACAGAAAGCCTGCAGACAGCAATGAATACAGGAATTGCTGCACCGGTACAGCAGATTGGTACAGATCTTGAAAGCTTACAGAAAGAATTAGGTACAATCAATACGCAGCTTGGTAATTTACAGAAAGCCTGCGAAGCAAAAGTTACAGAATTAAATAAATCCATTACAGATTACAATGATGCGGTAGATAAAGCACAGACAGCTTCCGAGAAGAGCAAGAAGCAGATCGACAGCTCTGTTGCAGCATTAGAGAAACAGAAAGAAAATGCAACAGACGCAGAGAAGAAAGAGCTGAATGAGTCCATCGATGCATTAAAAGATGCGAAAGACGCAACAAAAGATATCGATGCATTAAAGAAACAGGATAAAGTCAGCATTACAATGCCATCTGTAGATGTGACAAACATTCAGAAGATTGCAGCTGATATTCAGAAACAGGGTACAACATTCGAAAAAACAGCTACGGCACTTCAGACACAGCTTCCGGAGATGCAGAAAAAACTGAACAAGATTTCAGCTAGTAAAGGTGCGCTTCCGCAGGATGATGTGAAAGACCTTACAACAAAGATCGATGCATTAAATGCAGGTATGCAGGGACTGGATGCCGGAATTAATACTCTGGCAGGAGGAATCAACGAGTTAGATGGTAAGACTTCAGCCGCTTTCCCAAAAGCACAGCGGGGAATCGTTGCGTTGAACGACGGATTTACACGGCTCAGCTCTTATAACGATGCCCTCACAGGCGGTGCATTGAAATTAAAGAAGAACAGCCCGACACTGGTAGCCGGAGTAAGCACACTGCAGAGTGGAACGAATAAGCTTGCAACCGGTCTTAATACACTTGGCTCACAGTTAAGTGAAGGATCTGCAAAGCTTTCTTCTAACAGCGATGAGCTTCGCTCAGGAGCTGATAAGTTAAGCTCAGGAGCAGAGGAGCTTGCAAACGGAGCAGATAAATTCCAGAAAGAAGGAACAGGCAAGTTAAAGAGCACATTCGAGGATGAACTCGGTGATGTTCTGGATCGTTTCGATGCACTGACTTCTGACAAGTGTGCTTACAAGACATACAGCGGAAGAGACAAATCTATGGATGGAGCAGTAAAATTCGTCATCGAGACAGACGAGATCAAATAATCGCTACAGGAAATATATTTTATAGCAAAGACAATTCACTAATAATTGTATCATCTTATAAAGAGGCAGAGAGCTTTGACCACAGTTCTCTGTCTCATTTTAATTACCATAGCTTATCGCAGTATCCGAAAAGGGATTAGGTTTAAATGGTGGCATAATTATAACAAGCAAAAACTGAAAAAGAAAGGATATTATAGGATAATAATTAAATAATATATGTAAAATCAAAGATAAAAATAGGAATTAGCGGTCAGCACTATTTTGAAAAGATTGAAAAATATAGTCGATTCGGATACAATAAAAGAAAAAGGAAGGGGGAACCCGTATGATCTCAGACGAGGAGGCATATCGGCAATATCTGGATGGCATAGAACAAGGTGCCGACATTCTGGTAGATAGATACGGGGATGCGCTTACCTATTACATCCATGGATATATCCATGATATACATGAATCAGAAGATTTGATGATTGAAGCATTTTCTAAGATTTTTGCAAAGGAGCGTCCGATTAAGGGGAATGGAAGTTTTAGGGCTTATTTATATAAGACAGCAAGGAATCTGACAATCCGGCATAACCAGAAGCATAAACTGTGGTTTTTGCATCTGGATGATCTGACTTTTGATCTGCCGAGTGAGGAACTGGTAGATACAAAACTTCGACAGACGGAGAGAGAACGTCAGCTTTATGAAGCGATGGCAAAGTTAAAAACAGAGTATCGGGAAGCATTGTATCTTGTGAGTCTGGAAGAAATGAGTTACCGGGAAGCAGGAAAGATTCTCGGAAAGAGCGAACAGCAGATTACGAATCTGGTACATAGAGGCAAAAAAAGTCTGAAAATCATTCTGGAACAGGAGGGATTTGTATATGCGGACGAATAAAGAGCGTCAGCAGTTGATTCATAAAAGAACACAGGAGATTAAGATAGAAGAGCGTAAGAAAAGACAGTATATGATCAGTGGAATAAGTATTGCCGCATGTCTGATCGCTGTAGTCGGTCTGGGAATGTATCTTCCGAGTGTTATGAAGCAGAACGCTGCAGGTAAGATGAATTACAGTCCCGGAATGGCAAGCATGCTCGGACAGTATGATGCGCTCGGATATATATGTATGGGAATACTGGCATTTGCACTTGGTGTGTGTGTGACAGTGTTGTTATATCGGATGAAACGTGCAGAGGAGCATCGGCAGGAGAAGAAACAATATGAAAAGAGTGCGGAACAGGCGAAAAAGGATGAAGAGTAGAAGCAGGGAGCATACAGATGAATTTTGAGTTGATTGACAATTTTATGCAGGTCGGTGTAATGCTTGTGGCGGCAGTGGCAGATATTATTTTCTGGTTCCGGCAAAAAGATCGGATCTATATTATTCTGGCGCTGGAACATGGTTGTTTTATGATGGGGACTTTGTATTATGTGTTATACCTCTTCATTCGCGGTGACGTTCCGCAGATTTTTTATGTAGCAGAGATTTCATGGATTTCCAGCTATCTCTTTCTGCATACTTATCAGATTGTGCGCAGAGACGGGGAAAAATCCCGTTTTGCGCCTGTCCCTGCAGTCTGTGCGGCTGTGATTTTTATAGTCGCAATGAGAAGTGAGATATTCGGTCCGGCAATTCTGTCTACAGGAGCATTTGCAGTGACAGTCGGAGCAATTACGTATATAGCGGTATTTCATATGCAGTATGGAGACGACATCCGGTTGACAGATGTGTGGCCGCTGATCTGTGTGATCCTTCAGCTTGTTCTATACATAAGCTCGCATTTTTTCAATGATTATACAAAATTTAATCTGTATTTCCTGATTGATTTTGTACTGACTTTTTCAGTCGCCGGTCTGCTGCCGTGTACAGTTTCGGAGGTGAAGAAACATGATGTACATTGAAAATATTTTCATCTGTATTGCAGTACCGATGTTGTTGTCACTTCTGTTTATACCGGGTGAGGCGAGAAAATATACGTTTTTTGTTACAACCGGAATGGGAATGTGTATGCTGTCGGCATATGTGAACAGCTTTTTTATGAATTATTATGGAGCAGATGCAGTACAGGCGGCAATTGAGATTACGCCGGTCTGCGAAGAAGTGATGAAATTATTTCCGCTTCTGTTTTACATTCTGATTTTTGAACCGAAGAAAGAAGAAATACCAAGAACCGCGATTGCGATTGCGGTTGGATTTGCAACATTTGAAAATATATGCTATCTGACAGAGAACGGAGCAGCAGATTTTGAGATCCTTGTAGTCCGTGGATTTGCTTCCGGTGCGTTGCATATCCTGTGTGGGATTCTTATGGGATTCGGGATTACTTATATTTTCCGGAGACGTACTCTTGCAATAACCGGAATGGTCGGACTTCTTGGAGCGTGCAGTGTATTTCATGCAATTTATAATCTTCTTGTTTCTGCAGAAGGGAACTGGAGAGCATTTGGATATCTGTTCCCGACAGTCATGATACTTGGGCTGTTTGCCGGATGGAAGAGCATAATAAAATTAAAAGAAGAAAAAAATTCTTTCACTTAGGAAAAATAAGTGAAAGGATTTTTTTTATTGTGTCTTTCGTATAGATAGAGAGTGAAAAAAGTATATAAAATCGAGAAAGGAGGTCGGAAAATGGATCAGAAGGAGATCAGAAAATGTAAGATCCGTCGCCGGAGTCTGTTTTTGCGCTGCCGGTATGACAGGCGGATTATTTCAGGATTAATAGCGATAGCTATTGTACTGGCTGTATGTATGGGGAGGATGTTTCGTATGACACACATATCTGGAGTTGCGACGGTAGCATCCGGCTACGGATCTGTTCTCCTGCGCAACGGAGCAGATATTTATGTACTGATCGGTCTTGCTGCTTTTGTGGCAGGTGTGGTTGTCACCGTTATCTGTATGCGGTTTCGGAAAAAGAAGGCAAACAATATTTACAGTGAATAAATAATCAATATAAATACAAGAGGCGCAGAGGATGAATTACAGAAAAAGAAAAATGTTGGCAGGGACCCTCGCAGTAGTACTGGCTATGTCGTCTGTACTCGGATTATCCGTTCCTTTGCCGGTGAAAGCGGCGTCTGACGCCAGTGTGACATATCGGTATAAAAACAATGCGGAAAGCGGCCCGGTAAAAGACCGGACAGGGATTCGTTCGGTGAATATAGATAACAAGATATATTATGATATCCATGATGGAGATCCGGAAAAGCGCTTGAATCTGGCAGATCAGAAGGCTTTATTTAAAGCGGTTCTGCAAAGTGGAAAAGATATGGATGGTGGCACAGATAGTGTGATCAGTCAGTGGTCGTCTCTTGCAGAGCAGATTTATGGAACGCATAGTAAAGTTGCGGCAAGAGTAAATGCAAACGGCGGATTTGAGAATAATTTTACTACAGAAAATACACGGAACAAAGCAGGATATGCAGATATTTCCGATGCGCTTGCACAGCCGGAAGAGCATGTGAATGGAACAAAAGGAAAGGATTATACAAAGTGGAGTGGGCTTTCCTGTACGACCAGTCTGAAAGAGGTACGACAACTTGCTGCAGATGAAATCGCAGATGCGATTCATCATAAGATCAAAGGAAGTGATGTGCTACAAGAGACCGAGAGTGCAGAAAATACATTAAAACAGTTAAATGATGATACCGGACAGGATGTAGTATTTTCGCTTGTTACGTGTGTGGACCGCGCAGGCAGAACATTTAAGTATAACTATAATACATTTGGAATTGCATTTTATGATTTTAAGTTAGCGGTGCTTGCCGGAGACGGACTGGAATATATTACAAAAGCACAGGAGTATGAGTCGCTGCAGCAAGCGGCAGAAAATAATGCCGGCGGGGTATCTATTCAAACAAGTAGTAAGAAAGATCCGGAACTCAGTTATTATAAAAATGAATCAACAAAGGCAAAAAATGTGGGAATGGAGTTAAAACAATCTCATTCGCTTACAACGTCCAACACTTTAGAGGCAGGAAAGAAGTATTCTTACAGTGAGATGATCAACCCGGATATCGGACTTTCAACGGGGATTCCGCTTTTGGGCGAGATAGAAAAAAAGTCGGGACTGGAAGTTACATGCGGAGAGGCATTGCCTACCGCTTATTCCGGGGAGAAGGAGTATAGTCTGTTAAAGGAAAATAAAGTTTCCACCAATATAACGCTTCCGGCACAGACAGCAGCCGGAGTAGAATCTTCAGGCGTTGCAACGAATGTAAAATTAGGTTATGACTGTCCCGTGGCAGTGACATTTAAAACAGCAATTTTCTCGTTATCGGGCGTGGTGTATGATGATAACGATAAAGTGCAGATGTTCCATACATCTGGATATCGGCAGGGGCATTTCAGTACGATTTTTGGAACGGATTCAGAAAAAGGCGGCACGACAGCGATGGATAATCTGTATAATCGTGCAGTAAAATATGTAAACACACAAAATTACGAAGAGACTTATGGACAGACTGTTGGCTGGTCTGAGAAAAGAAATGATGAAAGACCGGCAGATAAAGTAAATAGCCTGGACTGGACAGGAATCTTAAACGGAACGATCAACGAGGATGAGGTCGGAACAGAGACGGCAGCAGTACGTGTGAACAGGATCCTTGTAAGTGACGACGGAGAAATCCAGAGTACATTTGACGTAGAGGATCTGGAAGAAGAACGTCCGGTTTCTTATGAGACTGAGATGACAGCAAGCGGTATATATAAACTTAGAAATAAGACGTATTACTTATATGATAAAGTTGTGAAGAACAGCAACGGAGAAGAAGTTGAAAATGAATGGAGCTATGATGAAAATTCCGGAGTATACAGGAAATGGATACAGCCGATCGGAAAGGCAGACAAAGAAGCACTAGAGGCTGCAGGAATAGAGAATTATATGCTCCAATCGATTAACAGTGTGAATTTTTATTATACAGAAGATACCTCTATCTATGGAACACAGAGTACGGATGATAGTAAAAATATCGTGAAGAAGGCGAAAGAGAATGTTTCTTCCGGTACAATGACTCAGTCAGCAGGCAGTGAAAAAGTAACATTGAAAGATAAGGTAGCATGGCTGTCGTCCCATTGTCCGATGACAGTAACCGGTGGTGTGCTCCGTTATGATGCAAATAGTACGCATTCGGATGTCAAAGGGCTCATCCCACTGTATCCTCTTAAAAAAGTGGTTGTTACAAATGGTGTGAAGACGTTGAACATGCGAAGTGGAGATCAATTTGCACTGGAAAAGATTACAGTAAAAGGAACAAATAAAAATGGCGTAGATTACTATGGATTTAATCAAGCCCATGGGCACTGGGCTCTTACAGACAGTAAAGGCAAAGAGCTGAAAAAAAGTAAAGTGGCATCTATAGAAAAAAATAAAGCGACAGAGAAAAAAGTATTGAAGGCAGGTAGTCTTAACAGTGATAAAAAAGAAACAGTTTACTTAAAATATATTATTGATGAAGACAAATATAAAAGCCTGAACAGTACTGTAACTGTGAAAAATTCAGAACTCGACGCCACAGCCATGATCAAAGTAAATGTAACAGGAAAGCGGAACATACACAAAGGCGATGTTATTACGAAAGGGATATATCGTTATAGGGTGACAAATTCGAAAACAGACGGAACAGGAAAAGTGGAAGTTATCGGATTTGCCAAAAAATGTAGCAGTAAAAATGTGTCGATTCCAAAGAGCATTTCATGGAATTCGGTCAAATATAATGTAACTGCGATTGGAAAGCGTGCGTTTGAAGCAAATAAGAAAATCAAAACGATTGTACTTCCGGATTCTATCGAAAAAGTTGGATACAAAGCATTTTACAGGTGTTCGAATCTTAAGAAACTTACAGTTGGAAAGAATGTAACAAAAATGTTTGCACATGCGTTTTGTCAGAATAAGAAGTTGAAAAAGATTGTATTTAAAGGAACAAAACGGATGAGGTTGGAGAAGCCACATGTATTTATTAATGTGAAGAATGCAAAAGTATATGTGCCAAGGAGCAGATATACAACGTACAAAAAGCTGTTATGCGCTTACGGACTTAAGAAATGCAAGTTCGTAAAGCAATAACATAGAATGCCTTCTTGGCAAACTCTCTTTATATACCTTACGGGAAAATGGTGTCGGGATTTCCGGCACCATTTTTCTTTGCTGATCATATGCGGATATAGCGGAGAGAGAGATTTTATGTTAGAATCAAGAAAATGCAAATGACTGCCGAGCATATGCGTTCGTGCAAATCATTGAGAATTTTATATATGTCATATTAAGCAAACAGAGAATTTGTAAAGAATGAAACCTGAGATAATTATAGGAAAATAATAGCAGGAGAGACATAGAATGGTAAAAATAGATCTGATTACCGGATTTTTAGGCTCCGGGAAGACAACATTTATAAAAAAATATGCAGAGTATCTGATCGGACAGGGGATGAATATCGGGATTCTGGAAAATGATTATGGAGCTGTCAACGTTGATATGATGCTGCTTCAAGATCTGATGGGAGAAAAATGTGAACTGGAGATGGTTTCCGGTGGCTGCGATAAAGAGACGCACCGCAGACGGTTCCGCACAAAGTTAATTTCCATGGGAATGTGTGGATATGACCGGGTGATCGTGGAACCGTCGGGCATCTATGATGTAGATGAATTCTTTGATGTTTTGCGGGACGATCCCCTGGACCGTTGGTATGAGATCGGAAGTGTTATTGCAGTGGCAGATGCGGCTCTGGAGGAACATTTATCAGCAGAAGCAGATTATCTGCTTGCGTCGGAGGTCTCCAATGCCGGCTGTGTCATTTTAAGCAAGACAGATCTGGCGAATGAAGAAGATAAGAGAAATACGATCGCACATCTGAACCATGCGCTTGCCGGTATTGGGTGTAAGAGAGTGCTGGAGGGAGACGAGATACTGGAAAAGACAGCGGACAGTATGACAGATACGGACTTTGAGCGGATCATGGCAGTGGGATATAAACAGGCAAGTTACCGTAAGATGGATGCAACAGAAGAAGATTTCACGTCTTTGTATTTTCTGGAACTTCATAAAAATGTGCAGGAACTGGGTGAAGCTGCCAGACAGATTTTGGCAGATCCGGCATGCGGACATGTCTTCCGCATCAAAGGATTTGCAAAAGAAGACGGTTGGAAACAGATTAATGCAACGAGAGACCATATGCTGACAGCGGATGTCGCGGAAGGGCAGGAAGTGCTTATTGTGATCGGTGAGAATCTTCAGAAAGAAAAGATTGAAACATATTTGTTGTAAAGAAATTTTGTTTATATTTTGGAAAAAGCTGTATAATATAGATAGTATCGGAAATGAGGGAACGGCATTTCCGGACAAATATTTTAAGAGACGGAGGGTTTTAAAATGGGAAACAAATATGCAGGAACACAGACAGAAAAGAACTTGATGGAAGCATTTTCAGGTGAGTCACAGGCGAGAAATAAATACACATATTTCGCATCGAAAGCAAAGAAAGAAGGCTTTGAGCAGATTTCTTCCCTGTTTTTAAAAACAGCAGATAACGAAAAAGAACATGCAAAAATGTGGTTCAAAGAATTAGAAGGAATCGGAAATACAGCAGAGAACCTGGCAGCGGCTGCAGAAGGAGAAAACTACGAGTGGACAGATATGTATGATGGATTTGCCAAGACTGCAGAAGCAGAAGGATTTCCGGAGCTGGCTGAGAAATTCCGCATGGTTGCAGCGATCGAGAAGGCACATGAAGAGCGCTACCGTGCACTGCTTCATAATGTGGAAGCACAGGAAGTATTTGCGAAGAGCGAAGTAAAAGTATGGGAGTGCCGCAACTGTGGACACATCGTAGTTGGCGAAAAGGCACCGGAAGTCTGTCCGGTATGTGCACATCCACAGGCATATTTTGAAGTACA
Source organism: Dorea sp. AM13-35 (assembly GCF_003473885.1). Classification (NCBI taxonomy): domain Bacteria; kingdom Bacillati; phylum Bacillota; class Clostridia; order Lachnospirales; family Lachnospiraceae; genus Dorea; species Dorea sp. AM13-35. Next base: position 254,148 of record NZ_QUCZ01000002.1, on the reverse strand, counting down.
TGCAGAAAATTACTAAGATTCGATGAAGCAGAAAGAATAATCAAGAGAAAATTACTGAGATAAAAGGAGGATATCCCGTTGACAATTAAAGAAATAGCAAAACTGGCAGGCGTATCAAGTGCGGCCGTATCCAGATATCTGAACGGAGGCTATGTCAGTGAAGAGAAAAAAGAACAGATACGCAGTGTGATAGAAAAGACGGGATATCAGCCTTCTGCGCAGGCGAGAATCCTGCGGACGAAAAAAGCAAGTCTTGTGGGGGTTGTCGTTCCGAAGATTAATTCGGAGTCGATCAGCCGTGCTACGGCAGGAATTGAGAAGATTTTATCAGAACGGAATTACCAGATGCTCCTCGCAGGAACAGACAATACGCCGTCAAAAGAAGTATCCTATATGCGTTTATTCGAGAATTATCCGGTGGATGGCATTATTCTTATAGGAACAGTGATCACAGCAGAACACCGGCGTTTTTTTAAAGAAGCAAGAGTTCCGGTTGTTGTAGTCGGACAGTATACGAAGTATGCTAACTGCATTTATCATGACGACTATGGTGCCGGAAAGGCAATGGGGCATGCAGTTGCGTTAAGAAGCCGGGAACGGATCGGATACATCGGAGTAACGAGAGAAGATAAGTCGGCTGGAGCTGCGAGAGAAGACGGATTCATGGCAGGCATGAAAGCGGCAGGCAGGGAACCTGAAAGTGTGTACCGGAGGACGGCAAAATTTACAACGGAATCCGGATATGAGGAGAGTGTGAAATTATTAAAAGAAAAACATGATATCGATATCATATCGTGCGCGACAGATACGATTGCTGCAGGAGCGATCCAGGCAGTGAAAAGTGTCTGCCCGGATAAAGAGATCCTTGTGACAGGGTTTGGTGATAACCAGTTGCTGAAAGCGGTTACAGGAGGAATTCCAACGGTGCATTTCGGCTATATGACAAGTGGCATAAGAGGTGCGGAACTGTTGCTTGACCGGATTGAACAGGATGAAAATGTATCCGTGGAGATGAAACTGGGATTCCGCCTGATCGGTCTGGATGAGCTGCCGGACGATAAGGAGTAGTTGTCAGGGGCAGGTTTTAAGGAAGGACTGGTTGCCAGAAACAGGCTTTATAGGTAGAAGTGTACAAAATTGAATCAGAAATATCAGTAAAAATGCCATCTTTACAAATGGCATTTTTTTTCTTATTATAAAACCATGAAATGTGAAAACGATTTCACATTATAGGAATGAATGAGGAAGGAGAGCAAGAGATGGATTACAATAAGACGGCAAAAGAAATCTTAGAACATGTTGGCGGAAGTAAGAATATTGCATCTGCCGCACATTGTGCAACAAGACTTCGGCTTGTAATTGCCGATAACAGTAAGACGAACAAGGAAGTACTGGAGAATGTAGAAGGAGTAAAGGGGGTGTTTGAGGCATCCGGACAGCTTCAGATTATTCTCGGCACGGGAACCGTGAACAAAGTTTTTGATGAATTTATCAAAATCGCCGGGATTACTGCAAGCACAAAAGAAGAAGCAAAACAGGCAGCGACAGACAAGCAGAGCTGGTTTATGCGTGCGATTAAGTTATTAGGTGATATTTTCGTACCGATCATTCCTGCGATCGTAGCGAGTGGTTTCCTTATGGGAATCATGAACTCACTTGATTTTATGAACAGCAATGGCTTTCTGCATATTGATACACACAGTTCTATTTATGTATTTGCTAATTTATTCAGTAATATCGCTTATACATTTCTGCAGATCCTGATTGCATTTTCAGCTGCGAAGGCATTTGGCGCCAATCAGTATCTTGGAGCGGTCATCGGTATGATCATGATCCATCCGTCTCTGCAGAATGCATATACAGTGGCAACAGAAGGTGTCAAGCAGACACAGAGCGTATTTGGTGGACTGTTCCATATTGATATGGTCGGCTATCAGGGACATGTCATTCCGGTAATTATTGCGGTATGGATCTTGTCCGTACTGGAGAAGAAGCTGCATAAGATAGTTCCGGAAATATTGGATCTCTTCGTGACGCCGCTTGTCAGTGTATTTGTGACCGGTTATTTAACACTTTCTATTGTAGGCCCGGTTTTCGTATGGGCAGAAAATGCAGTACTTGGACTCATCCAGTGGATGCTGACACTTCCTCTCGGACTTGGAAGTCTGCTCATGGGAAGTCTGTATGCACCGACAGTTGTTACCGGTATTCATCAGATGTATACCGCAATCGATATCGGACAGCTTGCAAAATATGGCGTAACTTACTGGCTTCCACTTGCAAGTGCAGCAAACGTTGCACAGGGTGCCGCAGCACTTGCAGTTGGTGTAAAATCCAAAGATAAGAAAATTAAATCTCTTGCACTTCCATCTTCACTTAGTGCGTTTATGGGAATTACAGAACCAGCGATTTTCGGTGTCAACTTAAGATTTTTCAAACCATTTATCGCAGGATGTATCGGTGGAGGATGTGGCGCTTTATATGCATCACTTGCACATCTTGGCGCGAAAGGAACAGGAGTGACCGGTATTTTCGGAATCCTGCTTTGCCTCAACCAGCCATTACAGTATCTGATAGAAATGATCATTTCTGTCGGTGTGGCATTTGTGATCTCATTTGTGATCTATACAGATAAGAAAGCGGAGACACAGACAACTGGTAATATAGAAGCAACAGCGATTGAAAATACAGACATAGCAGCAGACACAGCAAAAGCAGAAGACTCGATGGAAACAGAAAATACAACAAACCCAGAAGTATCAGAAAATGCTGTGGATTCAGTATCAGAAGAAGTATTATACAGTCCGGTAAAAGGAAGAGTAGTTCCACTTTCTGAAGTGGCAGACGAAACATTTGCAGGAGAGTTACTGGGAACAACGATTGCAGTAGAACCGGAGGATGGGAAAGTGACAGCACCGTGTGACGGCGAGATCACCAATATTTTTGAAACCGGACATGCTGTGTGCTTAACAACAAAAACCGGTGGTGAACTTCTGATTCATATTGGAATCGACACAGTGAAGATGGACGGAACCGGTTTTGTGAAAAAGGTTGCAGACGGAGATCAGGTAAAGGCAGGAGACGTGCTGGTTGAAGTTGATCTGGATGCTGTGAAAGAAGCTGGCCATCCGGCAACGACAATGATGATCCTGGCGAATGCAGATGATTTCAGCGAAGTTGAAAAAGCAGAACCGGGAGAAGTTACTTCTACAGATGAAGTATGCAGACTGGTTAAATAATAATTGAATGATTCGCAATCAGAGATAAAAGCGATCAGATTCAGACATAGATAAGATGGAGATAAACGTAGATGAACGCATTAACAAGAGATCTTATAAAATTAACAGATATCGCAGAAACACAGGGGGCTGAAAAGGAAGAAAAGCTTTTATTCCGGGAACATTTCCACCTGATGCCGCCAGTGGGCTGGCTCAATGATCCGAACGGACTCTGCCAGTTTGAAGGTGTGTACCATGCATTTTTCCAGTATTCGCCATTTGACGCAGAAGGCGGCGTGAAGATGTGGGGACATTACATAAGTGACAATATGTTGGACTGGAAATATCAGGGAGTTGCCTTGTATCCGGATCAGCCGTTCGACTGTCATGGAGTGTATTCTGGAAGTGCGCTTGTGGAAGACGGAAAAATGTATCTCTATTACACAGGTAATGTGAAACTGGAAGATGGTGAGTATGACTATATCCGAACCGGAAGAGAAGGAAATACAGTACTTGTATCAAGCGAGGACGGAATCCATTTCGGACATAAAAAGCAATTGATGAGAAATACAGATTATCCGGATGATCTGACCTGTCATGTGCGTGATCCAAAAGTCTGGAAAGAGCAGGACACTTACTATATGGTGCAGGGAGCGCGTACGAAAGAAGATGTAGGGCAGATACTCATTTTTACATCTAAAGATAAAGTAAACTGGAAGTTTAAGAGCAGAATTGAATCGAAGGAACCATTTGGATATATGTGGGAATGCCCGGATTATTTTACGATTGGAGATAAGAAAATCCTGTCTGCTTCTGTACAAGGCTTAGAAGGCGGTATTTGGGAAGAACGTAACGTATATCAGTCCGGATATTTTGAAGTAGAGGGAGATATTTTATCTTCTTATAAACTTGGAGAATATAAACTCTGGGATTATGGATTTGATTATTACGCACCGCAGAGTTTTGAGACAGAAGATGGAAGACGGATTCACATCAGCTGGATGGGAATGCCGGACTGCGAAGCGTATACAAACCTGACAATCGCAGATGGATGGCAGCATTGTTTTACTCTGCCGAGAGAGATTTATGTGAAAGATGGAAAAATCTGTCAAAGACCGATCAGAGAGCTGGATTACAAAGAAGCGATTACAAAGATTGCAGAAAATAAACTGCAGGCAGATTCCTGCAAGGCATATGATCTGAAAATAGATAAAATACAGAACAACCAGTTCTGTATTGCATTGGCTGAAGAATTGCTTCTGGAATATACAGATGGCAGATTCAGGATGCGTTTTACAGACAATAGAAAGACTTGCGTTTCTGCCGGAAGAGACTGCCGGTATGTAGAAACGGATGAAGTGACGAATATCCGTGTTATTGCGGATGTCTCTTCCGTAGAAGTATTTGTAAATGACGGAGAATATGTATTTTCAACGAGATATTACCCGGATAAGTACAACATTAATGTACAGGCAGAAGGAGCAGACATCTGTCTTGCAGAAATAAAATAAGGACGCTGGGGCGAAAGCTTTCAACGATGACAGCGTTAAAAAGGAGCCACTGATAACAGATGAAAAGTTATCGGTGGCTTTTTTGAGGATATTTTCAGTTACCTGTTGTAAGCATTTGCTCAGAAATGATCAGGTGATTAAAGATTACGAATAATTTGCTTGCTATCCTCCTCTTGCGTACGGATCACAATAATATCATTTAACTTTAATATCATATTTTTCTGGGGAAGCACAGACAAATGATCGCGCAATACTAAAAAATCGGAAATATTGCTTTTGTGCTGGTATTGCTCGACGAAACCGGCGCTGATAATACCGGTCGGAATAGCGACAACACCGACGCCGAGATAAGCAATGCAGAAAATAAAAATGGTTACATATTCCATGCCGCAAAAGAAGCCGGATAAAAAGGACAACTGTTCAAAGGTTTCCAAAAAAGTTACAAGAATATTGGAAATGATCACAATCGTAATAAAAAAATCAAAAGCCCGGCTGATACGATTGCTCTTGTCGCCAATCTGAATAATGTTAAATATCTTTTTCTTCATAATGATTCCTCATGATTTTACTTTTCGATTCCGTGTGCAAGATTACGTTTTCCGTAAGTGGAAGGATCTTCCGTGCACCATTGCATAAATTGCTTGATCTCTTTGATCTGTAATCCTGATTTTTTCAAACATTCAATAACATGCAACGCTTCCATTTCCGCATCGGAAAATTTCCGGATACCGGATTTGGCAATATAGAGGTGTTATCGTATTGACAATGATATATATGACAGATATAATCCAATTATAAAAATAAACAAAAATGAGAATGAATACAACAAGATAATATACAATATATACAAAAAATTAATATATGAGGAGGACTTATAGAAAACACTAATAACACATATTTGTTTGGGGAAAGGGAAAAAGTATGAAAAAAAAGAATAAAGAAAAAAAATGGCATGCATCTGTTAAGAAATCGGTATTTTGTATGGCGGCATGTTTAACACTGGCCGGATTGGCTAAGCCATGGGACGTACATGCGGCAGTTCTCGGAGAAGATATGAAACAGGGAAATATCTTAGAATTGCAATCCGGCGATTGGAAAGAAGATTATGTGGTTTTAAATCCAACGGAGACGAATGTCGGGACAAGTGGAACATTTGTAATGTTGAATGGATATTACGATAAGATTATGTTCGATGAGAAGGGAGAATCGAACGCGTGGGAAGGAAGCAGTGCGCAGAAATATTGTACAGAGTATTACAGGAAGCTTCCGGTTACAGTTAAGGATCGAGTGATTGGCGTAAGGACAACGGATACAGAGAGCGGATCGGCATGGCTGGATGTAAGTAATATTGACGGAACGAAAACAGATAAAGATAAAGTATTTTTCTTATCGTTTAAAGAGTATGATGCATACAGAACCGGAGCGAATCTTAGTAGTGGTTACAAATGGCTGCTTCGTTGCCCGGGAACAGACTGTAGTGAATATCATGATTATATTGGAGTGGTGGATAATGATGGATCAATTCATAATTATTCCATCGAGCATCTGATCGCAGCAAGACCTGGATTCAATTTACAGCTTCCATCAGATATTTGTGCGGTGAAAACAGAAAAAGACGGTGTAACTGTATGGAAAGCGGATGCAGATAAACTGGGACATACTTATGGTGCACCGGTATATGAATGGTCGAAGGACAATCGGGGATGCACAGGAACGATTCGTTGTGAGATTTGTGGAGAGAGTATTGTTGAGAAAGCAACAGTATTTGTAACAAGTGAAAAAAAACCAACAGCGAAAGAAAATGGAATGGATGCATATACAGCAACATTTCCGGATGAACGTTTTCAGACACAGGTGAAAAATATTTCCATTGAGAAACTGCCATCAAAGACAGAGACAAAATCTAAGAAGATTACAGCAGGAGCAAAATATACAATTGCCGGTTCTGTATACAAAGTGCTTTCACCAAAGGCAAAGACGGTTTCAATTGTGAAAGCAAAGAATGTAAAGAATTATACCATTTCTTCTACAGTTAAGATTCAAGGAAAAACATTTAAAGTTATGCAGATTGAAGCGAAAGCGTTCAAAGATTCTAAAATTGTTAAAGTAACAATTGGAAAAAATGTAAAAGTTTTAAAGCCAAAGGCATTTGCGGGATCAAAAGTAACAAAAGTGATTTTAAAGACAAAAAATCTGAAGAAATCAACAATTAAAAACTGCATGAAATCATCAAAAGTAAAAACAATACAAGTAAAAGTCGGAACAAAGAAAGAGAATAAGAAGATATTAAAAGCATATAAGAAATTTTTCAAGAAATCAGTTCTTGGACGAAGCGTAAGACTTTTTTAATAAATTGATTAGAGAGAAGAAGTTGTATAAAGCAAAAGTTTGGGAAAGGAATGAAAGAAAATGAAGAAAATACAAAGAAGATGGATATATGCTTTTCTATCGATCGTACTGATTTGTATATGTGGTCTAATTTTCCGGAAACCACAAACAGTAAATGCGGAAACAGTAAATGCGAAGAGGATAGCGGATATAAAAACAGGGGATCTTCTTTTTATGGGGAAAAATGCGGAAGGTTATACGGGATTACCTTGCTGGAGGGTGCTTGAAAAAGACAGTGACGGTAGTGTGCTCTTGTTATCTGAATATCTTTGGAAAGGGGACGGAACCGAAGCCGGAGAGCTGATTCATTTTAATACAGATGAAACAAAAGGAAATCTGTGGACGAAAAGTGAAGCAAAACAGTGGTGTGCAGATTTTGAGAATGCCGTGTTGGCAGACGTCGCTGGCTTAAAAATAAAAGAAACGACAAAATCAGACGCATTTTTTCAGTCTCCGGATATTGTGACAATACAATATTCAAAGCAGGAGAATTTGTTAAATAAAGATAAAGTATTTTTCTTATCGGCAGAAGAAGTGGCAAAATATATGCCGGAGAAAAATCAGCGAATTGCATACCTGCATGACGGGAAAAATGCAGGAAAGGCAGAGAGCTGGTGGCTCCGTTCACCGCGTGAAAACAGTAATGTGTGTGCGGGACGGGTTTTCAGCTATGGAGATCTGGGAAAGAATTTTGTGTATGAGATAAGTGCAGCAAGACCGGCATTCTGGGCGGACTTATCTTCGATCAAATCTATAACCGGAACAGAAAACAAAGGGAGGCAGATCTGGTTTATAGATGGTGCAGAAGATCCGCACAGCTATGCAGAGCCGGAGTATTATTGGTCAGATGATCAAAAAACATGTACCGCAGTGACGAGTTGCGTTATCTGTGGAAAAGAAGTAACAGAAAATGTAGTTGGCGTGTCAGAGATTATAAAGAAAGCAACGGAGAAAACAGAAGGTGTATGTTCCTTAACCGCAACATTTACAAACAAAATATTCCAGACACAGGTGAAGCATATTCCGCTTGCAAAACAACCAGAAAAACCGACATCAAAACCGGAAAAGAAGATTGTGTCCGGAGCGAAATATACGGTAGCAGGTTCTGTATACAAAGTGCTTTCGCCAAAAGCAAAGACAGTTTCTGTCGCAAAAGCAAAGAATGTAAAGAGCTATATAATTTCTTCAACTGTCAAAATTGAAAGTAAAATATTTAAAGTCGTACAGGTTGAAGCAAACTCTCTGAAAGCAGCAAAAATTGATAACGTAACAGTTGGCAAGAATGTTAAGACATTGAAGAAAAATGCATTTGCGGGATCCAAGGTAATAAAGGTTGTTCTGAAGACAAAGAACTTAAAGAAATCTCAGATCAAAGGTTGCATGAGTGGCTCTAAAGTAAAAAAGGTTTATGTAAAAGTTGGAACAAAAGCACAGAATAAAAAAGTTCTAAAATCATATAAAAAATTTTTTCGGAAATCTGTAATTGGTCGTAAAGTAAAGATTGTATAGAAATACATAACATTTTACAGTAATGGGGAATATCAAGCACAGTAGGATAGTCTGTGTTAGATATAAACAATTTTCCAAGAGAGGAGAAAGAAAACATGAAAAGAAAAATTGTTACAAAGAAGGGCATTGCGCACACACTTTCACTTGCAATGCTCACAACAACTGTTCTTGGGGGATCTGTTCTGGGTATGGCAGGTGCACAAGAAGTTCAGGCAGCGGCACCTAGTGCGGAGATAAAGAAAGGCGATCACGTATCTATGGGAGTTGCTGATGATAGTTATGTAGGAACTCCAAGCTGGATTGTACTGGATACAGCAGATACAGACGGGGATGGAGTTGCCGACAAGGCATACCTTCTTTCAGAATATCTGTGGAAAGATAAAGAGGGATCAGATACTTTGATCTTTAATCAGATGGGGAAAGGAAATAAGTGGGATTCCAGTAATGTGAAAACATGGTGTGAAAATTTTTACAAAAATGTTTTAAAAGAATCCGATTTGGTAAAGGAAACAGATATTTCTGATGTGGCATATAAAGATGGAGCTTATAAAGAAGGAGAATCTAAAGCTAACAAAGTATTCTTTTTATCAGCAGAAGAAGCAGATAATGCAGAATATTTCAAAGATAATGCTGCAAGAATGGCATATTTTCCAGGAGAAAAATATGCCAATGCATGGTGGACACGCTCAACAGCAAAGATGGTAAACCGTGTCGGATCTGTCAGTGAAAGTGGAACACTTGGCAATGCGAATATCATGGACAATACAAAATGGGCTCGCCCTGCATTTTATATGGATCTGACAAAAGATATCTGCATATCAAAATCTGACAATGAAGACGTAACAACATGGAGCATTAATGTTGAAGATACCGGACATAAATATGGTGAACCGGAGTACATCTGGTCAGAAGACAACAGTTCCTGTGAAGCATGTACAATTTGTGAAAACTGCGGCAACGGAATTAATGAAAAAGGAACAGTTACTTCAGAAGTGACAAAGGAAGCAACAGAGCAGGAAGAAGGAAATACTGCTTATACAGCAACATTTACAAATGATAAGTTCCAGACACAGGTGAAGAATGTTCCAATCGAAAAATTACCGGCAAAACCAGAACCGACACCGGAACCAAAGCCAGAACCAAAGCCAGAACCAAAGCCGGAGAAGAAGATTGTAGCAGGCGCAAAATATACAATTGCCGGTTCTGTATACAAAGTGCTTTCACCAAAGGCAAAGACAGTTTCTGTTGTAAAAGCAAAGAATATAAAGAGTTATACCATTTCTTCTACAATTAAAATTGCAGGTAAAACATTTAAAGTTACACAAGTTGAAGCAAAATCTCTGAAAGGCGCAAAAATCGCTAAAGTAACCGTCGGAAAAAATGTTAAAACACTGAAGAAAAATGCATTCGCAGGATCAAAAGCAACAAAAGTTGTTCTGAAGACAAAGAGCTTAAAGAAATCTCAGATCAAAGACTGTATGAAAAGCTCTAAAGTAAAAACAGTTTATGTAAAAGTCGGAACAAAAGAACAGAATAAGAAGATGGTGAAATCTTATAAGAAGATTTTCAAGAAATCAGTAGTAGGAAAGAGCGTTACAATCAAATAATGATTGTTAAAAAATAACAGAAATAATAAGGCGGACATTTCAGCAGAATGTCCGCTTTTCTTAAGATTTCTTGAATGCTTTCTTAAGATACTTTGAGGTGTATTGTTTTCGCTTTTTTGATGCAGTATTCTAAGTTCATAAATGAAAATACAATCCCGAACAAAGAGTGAGGAGGAGAAGCGATGAAAAAGAGCAACGCATTCGTGAAGAGGCTTATGGCAGCAACAATGGCAGCAGCATTGTGCGCGACTATGACGGAGCTTCCGGTGGCAGCACAGGCAGGACAGAATGAAAAAGGCATAGAAAGTAACGCGGGTAATGATGCGGCAGATGGCACAGTGTCTGATGCGGATACAGAATCGAAAGACGCATTTGACATACAGAATATTTCAGGTCTTTACAATGAACAGAAAATTACTTTGTCTAATCCGGAACAGGTAAAAGCCGCGTACAGCAAGGCAGCAGAAGGACTTCTTGTGTCCGGCAATTCGACGGATGTGGCAGACAACACATTTACATTTGCGGATGAATTTGATTTCTCCGGCGGAACGATCGGAAGAGTGGATGTTGATGCATTGTCAGTAAAAGGAACAAAAGCAAAACTGGAATTTTATCTGGATGACAACACAACTCCATTTGCAGAAGTAAAACCTGCAGAGCAGAAACGTGCAAAAAAATGGTACACCAAAATCGAGACAACAAGTGTATCCGAGCAGAAAATTACCGGAAAGCATAAAGTATCGTTTAAGATTGTTCCGGGTGAAAATGAGACAACAACCGGAATGGCACTGCGTGCGATTACATTTACGAAAAGTACGGTCCCGACCATATATTTTAATATCGATGAGACAAAAGGAAGCATTGATTCGATGAATGGCGACCAGCAGCATGATACAGAGTGCTACGGTGATATGAAGGTGGAGATCCCGAATGGATACACCTGCGAATATGCCAACGATAAAGGAAAGACGAACAATCTGAAGACTGAAACCTATTCAATGGAATATATCCGCGGACGTGGAAATTCCACATGGGGCACCGGGAAGAATCCATACAAGATCAAGCTGGATAAAAAAGCAAATCTGTTTAATATGGGTAAAAACAAGCACTGGGTTCTGTTAGCTGATTATTATGATCCGAGCCATATCCGTAATAAGATTACATACTGGATGGGCAAAAAACTTGGCATGGCTTACACACCGGAGTGTGTATATGTTGATGTTGTCATGAATGGACAATATTATGGAAGTTATCTGCTCTCTGAACAGGTGCGCGTCGGAAACTCCCGTGTAGATATCGATGATCTGGAGGCAGATGACGAATCCAAAGCTGCAACAGATGAGCCGACGATCACAGGCGGATATCTGCTTTCAATGTCTCCATACAAAGATGAAGATGGAAAGATCATTCATACAAAACAAGGCACAGATTATCTGATCGAAAGACCTTCTTTCGAAGATTATGAAAATGAAGCGCAGTATAATTACATTTCTAAATATGTGCAGGATACAGAAGATGCGATATATGGAAAAGATTTCAAAAAGGACGGAAAATCTTACGCAGAATATATGGATGTCGATGCAGCGATTGATTATTACTGGATGCAGGAATTCAGTATGAACGGTGATGCGTTTGGCAGCACAAGTACTTATTTATACAAACCACGGAATGGCAAATTATTCTGGGGACCGCTCTGGGATTTCGATTATGTAGCGTGGGGCAATAATGAATACAATGAATATAACTGCGAAGGCTGGGCAATGAAGGAGAATGTCTGGTTTGGACGGTTATTTAGGGATAAAGATTTTGCTGATAAAATGATTGCGCGTTGGACAGAGATCCGCAAAGTGATGGAAGAAGCCAGCAAAGACGGCGGTCAGATCGATCAGTATGCAGAAAAAATCCGCAATTCTATGAAATATAATGCTTATCAGTATGGCGGCAACTATGATGTAGACGAAAAAGATAAAACTTTCCAGCAGAGTGTGGATCAGCTTAAAGGCTGGATTCAGGCGCGTATCAAATGGGTGAATGAAAATATAAATACCTTACAGACAAAATACCACCAGGTAAAATTCATGGATGGTAAAAAAGTTCTTTCCATACAGAATGTAGCAGATGGAGACAGTGCTGAGTTTCCTAAAACGGGAACAAAGAAAGGCTACGTTTTCAGTGGCTGGTACGCAAACGACGACGGAGAGACGTACCGTGTAGATAAGAAAATGGAAATTTACGATGATATGACAATCACAGCCAAATGGACACGTGCTGATAGAATAAAACCAGTCTCTAAGATTATACTTGGCTATGATAAGATCACACAAACGTATTACCAGACAGATTCAGATTATTTAGATGATGATGAGACAGATACATTATCTATTCCATATTATGTAATCGGAGGAAGCGGTGAGAACGAGGAGCTTATATGGAAGTGCTCTAATTCAAAAGTCGGTAAAATTTCCGGGGATGGCGAGATACAGATTCTTGGTGTTGGGGATACGGTAGTTACAGCATCTACAAAAAACGGTAAAGTAAAAGCAAGCTGTAAAGTACATATTATAGAGCCGGTTGATGATGAGATATATTGTAACGGATTTGATCTGAACAAAACGGATGTGAAAATGAAAAAAGGTGGATATACGGTATTAAATGCAATTCCATATCCGGATGATATTACAGAGAGCTTTGACGTAGAATATTATTGTGACGATCCGGCAGTAGAGCTGGAAACATTTGGAAATAAATGTATCGTAAAAGGTGTTAGGGACGGTGAGGCACAGATTACAGTTGTTTCTACTATGCAGGAGAGCGGAACGGTTATCCGGGTTTGTAAAGTGAAGGTTGGAACTGCTACTCAGAAACAGGTGAAGCCGGGAATGAAAGTGGTATCCGGAGGAATCGCATACAAAGTCAGCAGCGTTACTGTAAAAGGCGGAACTGTGAAAGCAATCGGAATTTCAAATGCGAAGAAAACAAGCCTTAAGATTCCGTCAGCGATTAAGATCGCAAAGAAAAAATACACAGTTACAGCAGTAGCATCAAAAGCATTTAAATCCAACAAAAAACTGAAATCCGTTGTATTTGGTGCAAATGTGAAGCGGGTTGGAGAGAAAGCTTTTTATGGATGTAAGAATCTGAAAACTGTACAGTTTAAAGCCGGAAAAGCGAAATTCGGGAAACAGGCATTTGCCAAAACGGATTCCAAAATGAAGCTGAAAGCGAAGAAAGCAGATCAGAAAACCTATCAGAAGCGCCTGAAAAAAGCAGGAGCGAAAAATGTGACTGTGAAGTAGTTGAAATATTGAAAGAGTGATGCCGGTGGTGGTGGATAACTTCCTGCTTAGAGCATTATCATAAAAAATGCTGTCTCGTAATGATATATTCAGAAAACTGGGAACATATCATTAGAGACAGCATTTATGCGTGTTGCTATTAGTAGTTAGATTAAGTCATAGTGACTCAAGGTCTCGTTACATTAGATGGCTCTTGTATACTCTTTCAACCATTCACGCTCATCGTTGTTCAGGTGCGGAGCAACAATCTCATAAACTTTCTTATGATAGTCATTGAGCTGTTCTCTCTCCTGATCTGTCAGCATCTCAGGGATGATGGCATCCAGATCGATCGGAACGTAAGTGATCGGTTCAAAGTATAAGAATTGACCATATTCATTCTTCTCGCCTTCTCTTACAAGCAGTTCATTTTCAGTACGGACACCGTGGCTTCCTTCAATGTAAATACCCGGCTCGTCTGTGATTACAAGACCAGCCATCAGAGGTGCATGCTCTTTTTCACGGATTGCACAGCGGAATCCGCAGGATGCTTCGTGGATGTTCATTAGGTATCCGACATCATGTCCGGTTCCGTGGTTGAAGTTGATACCACGTCTCCAAGCAGGCATTCTTGCCAGAACATCCAGATTGTAACCGGTTGTTCCTTCCAGGAATACGGCATGTGCCAGATTGAAGTTACACTGAAGAACAGTTGTAAAATCTTCTTTCATACGTTGTGTCAGTTTACCAAATGCGAAAGTACGGCTGATATCTGTAGATCCTTCTAAATATCCGCCACCTGTATCTGTCAGGAATAATCCGTTCTCAGTAAGCGGGATATCTGTTTCCTGAGTCGGCTCATAATGCACGATCGCACCATGTTCGCCGGATGCGCAGATCGGCTCAAAACTCTGCCACAGATAACCTTCCTGCTCTTTACGGAAAGTTTCCAGTTTGGCAGCAGCGCTTAACTCTGTGATTTCAATCTTACCAATGTTAGTTTTCAGCCAGTACATGAACTTCGTCATGGCTACGGCATCTTTTTTATGTGCATTAATGATATTTTTGATCTCGACATCATTTTTCTTTGCTTTCATAGCAATTGTCGGATTTACCTGCTGTACAACTTTTGCTCCGTCCGGAATGTTGTTGAACAATGCATAGTTTAATCTGTTTGGATCAACAAGAACAGTAGAATCAGCGCTTAAGTTCTTGATATCCTCATAAATTGCATTGTACGGATGCAGTGTAATGTTATTCTTTGCAAGAGCCGCTTTCATATCATCATTCAGCTTGCGCTCGTCAATGTAAAGCTTCATCTCATCCATTGTTACAATGGCATAAGAAAGAAGCAGCGGGAAGAAATCTACGTCATCTCCACGCAGGTTTGTGATCCAGCATACATCATCAAGAGCTGCGATGATATGCACATCAGCGCCGGCTTTTTTCATAGCCTTGCGAACACGAGCAAGTTTGCTTTCTGTGCTCTCACCGGTGTATTCTTCGCCAAGAGCAAATGCCGGTTTTTCAGAAAGTGCCGGACGGTCTGTCCACACCTTATCTACCAGATCTTCAGAATAGTTGATCTTACCATTTTTAGCTGCAACGGCTGCTTCTAGTGCAGTACCTTCTTCGATAGCGATAACACGTCCGTCGAAGCCAAGTGTTCCATTCTCCGGAAGTACCGAAGCGATAAATTCTTCTTCTGTCGGTACACCAGGCTCGCCCATTTTATAAAGCTTCACACCTGTGCCGTTTAACTGCTGCTCAGCCTGCAGGAAATATCTTCCGTCAGTCCACAGACCAGCCTGGTCTTTTGTGAAAATGGCAGTTCCGGCAGAGCCAGTGAAACCTGTCATGTATTCCCTTACTTTAAAATGATCGCCCACATATTCGCTCTGATGAAAATCATCGGTTGGAATCATGTAAACGTCGTAACCACGTTCTTCCATTAATTTGCGAAGAGCGGAGATTCTTTCTGGTATTGTCATAATAAAAACCTCCTTCATTTTTCTTATATAGAAATACCTTCCAAACAAAGATTGTAGCACAATCGTTAATAAATGAACAGGAAGAATATTGTCAAATTTTTGTGATCGCGTTAAGTTATATAAAAAAATTCCATCCGCTGCATACCTAATCACAGGGCTGAAAAAAGGCAAGACTTATTATGTAAAAGTCCGCACTTACAAGACTGTTAAAGGTAAGAAATATTACTCTGGAGGTTTTTATGACCTTTGGATAGTTGTATGAATGAGAGATATCCTTTATACTTATTGTAGATAATATACTAGGGGAGTAGAAGCAATCAACAGAAAGGAGACGCGTATGAAAAAGAAACATTGGAAACAACATGTAACTACAGTTATACTTTCTGCAACATTGTTCCTTGTATTGATATTCATGTCAGGAAAATTGGGGATGGTTGCATATGCATCAGACAAAATAAGTGGAGAAGTTGGAACATTAAAATGGTATTTGGAAGAACAAAAGGATGTAGTCGATGAAAAGGAACAGGTGGAGACTGCGCTTGTGATTTCCGGGAAAGGAGAGATTCCAGATTATAAAAATCCGGAAGACAGACCGTGGAATGGAATTGCGGATCAGATTGAGAAAGTGGAAATCAAATCAGTGAAAGGAAAGGATAATATAACAAAGATTGGAGCAAGAGCTTTTGAAAATTTGCCAAATTTAAGTCGGGTATGGATTCCATCATCTGTAAGAATAATTGAAAAATATGCATTTAAAAACTGCCCGAAACTGGATTTTGTAACCATCATGTCTTCTACGGGTGTGGATGAAGAAGCTTTTGATCCGGACGTAATACAGGATGTCATTTGCGATCATATGTATATGGGAAGAGTTTATGTTGCGGATGATATTGTAATGGCTACACTGAAAAAGGATGGAAAATGTAGTTATGAAATTTATTGCAGTGGTTGTGGAGATTACGTAGACAGTGCAGGAGATCAGAAAATTCCGTTTATAAAATCCATATATTTACAAAAGAAAAATTATGTGTATACCGGTAAAAAGATTACACCGGAAGTTATCGTAAAAGACAGAAAGAGAAAAGTACTTGAGAAAGACAGCGACTATAAATTAAAATATTCTGCAGGAAGACAGTATGTTGGTACTTATACGGTAAAAGTGAATGGATATAATAAGTACAGATTCACGAAGAAACTGTCCTTTATCATTAAGCCGCAAGGTACAAAGATTGTGAAAATATCTGCCGGAAAGAAAGCATTTACAGTGAAAGTGCAGAAACAAAGTATACAGACAACAGGGTATGAGATTGCATATAGCACAAATAAGAATTTCGCAAAAGGCACGGAGAAGAAACTGGTGATACCGAGTAATAAGACAACAAAAAAGAAAATTACCGGATTAAAAAAAGGCAGAAAATATTATGTGAAAGCCTGTACTTATAAAACAGTCAAAGGGAAAAAATATCATTCCAGATGGAGTGAAGTGAAAACTGTGAGAGTAAAATAACACTGCGAAATAATCAGCCGGGATCATAATAGCCGGGACTTTTCAAAAAATTATAACAGAAGAAAGGATTAACTATGGTATACGCAAGTCACCTGATCGCAGATAATGAGATGCAAGAAATAATAGAACAGACAGGAATGGGCGTGGAGAGTATCGATTTTTCCATTGCAGATGTTCTGGATCACTGGGAAGAACATTTGCCGGAATATAAAGAGAGGCTTCACGTAATGGAAGCCGCACATCTTACGCTGCATGGTCCGTTTCTGGATCTGAATCCGGCGGCGTATGACAGTCAGATTCGTCAGGTGACAAGACTTCGCTTCGATCAGTCCTATGAAGCAGCAAGAGAACTGGGCGTAGAAAAGATTATATATCATAGTTGTTATTATCCACAGGTTTATTTTCTGGAAGGATGGGCAGAGCGTGTTGCAGAATTTATGAACCAGTTTCTGGAAGGACGTTCAGACATAGAAGTTGCATTGGAAAATGTATTAGATCCAAAATGGGAGTCGTTAAAAGTGGTTGCAGATCAGGTAGAGGCAGATAATTTTGGCTTGTGTCTGGATATCGGACATGCTAACTGCTATTCAGCTCAGCCGGTAGAAGAATGGGCGCAGGGATTAAATCCTTATCTTACGCACATTCATGTACATGATAATCATGGTGATAGAGATGCGCATCTTGCACTCGGAGACGGTAATCTGAAGTGGAAGAAAATTCAGGAGATATTTATGCAGGAAGAAAAAAGGCGCAGAGAAACCGGTTGCAAGAAAGAGCTGACATATACAATCGAATGTGCGAAGAAGGAGTGGATTTTGCAATCTTGGGAAAAACTCTCATGTATGTAAAAATATTTATCGATTTAAAGGGAGATGCGAAAAAACTCAATCGAGTTTTTTTACATCCCCTTTCGATTGCCATAATTCAATAAAGACTTTGTGCCGTAGATATAAGTTTGCGGAAAACAGACCGTTTTCCCAGCTTCGCTTGAAGGCATTGTAGCATACCGGGTTTCATGTGGCAAGAACGAGGAAAAATAGAAATTCATATTTTTTGAGTAGAATATCAAATGTTCATATTTCCTTTCGAATGTTAAACTTTAGTCACATTAAAGATAAGTGCATGTAAAGAAAAGCACAAGAAGGAGATAAAGGGAATGGAGAACAACAACAGTAAAAGTAGTGTAGTTTACCAGGGTAAGATTCCTGGAAGAGTAAAATACTCCTTTGCGTTTGGGGCATTGGGTAAGGATTTGATTTATGGAATGATCGCAACATTTTCCATGATCTATTTTACAGATATTATTAAAGTAGCACCGGCATTCATCGGAACTATGTTTTTTGTAGCAAAGATCTGGGATGCGTTTAACGACTTATTCATGGGAATGATCGTTGATAACACAAGAAGCCGTTTCGGTAAATTCGTACCGTGGCTTGTAATCGGAACTCTGATCAATGCATTCGTATTTGTGATCGTATTTACAGACTTCCATTTATCAGGTGTAAGCCTTTGCGTATTCGCATCCGTTATTTACGTTCTGTGGGGAATGACTTATACAATCATGGATATTCCATACTGGTCAGTTATTCCGAACCTGACTTCTGATCCGCAGGAACGTGAGAAAGTATCCGTATTACCACGTATTTTCGCAAGTATCGGTCAGTCACTGATCATCGCAGGATTTGGCGTACAGATCATCAAAGGTCTTGGTGGAGATTACACAGGATACCACAGATTTGCATTAATCATTGCAGCAACATTTATCTTTACAATGGCAGTATGTGTACTGAATCTTCCAAAGATCCAGCATAATGTCGATAAGAAAGATAAGATGAAATTCAAAGATATTTTCACAGTCATTAAGAAAAATGACCAGTTAAGATGGGCAGTTCTCCTGATCCTCTTATATAACGTAGCAATTCAGGCTATCATGGGAGTTGCAACATACTATTTCAGTTATGTATGTAACGATGCAGGAATGTTATCTGCATTTATGATCAGTGCATCTGTTGCCGAGGTAGTAGGTCTTCTGATCTTCCCGAAAGTTACAAAAATTTTATCCAGAAAGAAAGCATTCTTAATGGCATGTGTACTTCCGCCGATCGGATTAATTCTTCTGTTAGTTGTTGGCTTTGTATGCCCGACAAATATTCCGCTGACTGCAATTGCAGGTGTGATCGTTAAGACAGGAACTGGTCTGGAACTTGGATGTGCAACTGTATTCCTTGCTGACGTCGTAGATTATGGCGAGTATGTGCTCGGAAACAGAAATGAAGGAGTTGTATTCTCTCTGCAGACATTAATCGTTAAGCTGACGGCTGCATTTACATCACTGGCAATTGGATTTGTTCTGGAACTTACAGGATATGTTCCGAATGCTGTTCAGTCATTTGCAACACAGAATTCCATCCGTATTTTAATGTGTGTTGTACCGACTATTGGAGTTATTCTTGCATATGTTGTATTTAAGAGTAAATACAAATTAAGTGATGAATTTATGAAAAAAGTCGTAGCAAAGATCACTGGTTCTGTGGTTGAAGAATAGATAAAATAATCATAGTGAACAAATAAGACAAGTCGATTTTAGAGGGATAAAATCGGCTTGTCTTGTGTTATAATATGGGAAAAAGCCATTGGTTATATAAGATGAATATGAGGAGTGTGACAATGAGGACATTTCAAATTATTTTAGCAGATGATGAACAGCAGATCCTTCATGGAATGGAAAGAGGTATTGACTGGGAGGGACTTGGATTTTCAGTTGCGGGAACGGCACAGAACGGAAAAGAAGCGCTGGAACTCATGGAAGAATATCACCCGGATCTGGTGATCAGTGATATCAAGATGCCGTTTATGGATGGTCTGGAACTGGCGAAGAACATACATGAAAATTACATGAATACGAAGATCATTCTATTTTCCGGATGGGATGATTTTGAATATGCCCGCCTTGCAATTAGCTATGGCGTGTCGGAATATATTATGAAGCCGATCAACTATGATGAGATGCGAAAGCTTCTGACAGATATGCATGAAGAACTGGACAGGGAATACGATGAGAAAATAAACCGCGCCCGGCTGGAACATGCCTATGCAGAGAGTCTCCCACTTTTAAGGCAGCAGTTTTTCACCCGTCTTGTTACCGAGCCAATGGATGTAAAAGAGCGGGAACAACAGATCAAAAGTTTAAAGCTTGATTTTTCAGATTTTGTTTATTCAGTAGTAGCAGTCAAAGTGCAAAAAGGCGAGGAAAAGGATATCTTAAGTGAACTGTCGATCAAAGAGACATTAAAGGAAGCGCTGGAAAAGATTGCAAATGTGTATGAATTTGGTATGAGTGATAAAGAAATATTTATCCTTGGCAGTAACAAAAAACACGATATCGGGAAAATCACCCGGACGATCGACGAGACGGCTGTGCTGATCGAGCGTATTTTTGGCAGCAGGATTTCCTGTGGGATCAGTGGAAATGCAGAACGCTTGAAAGACATGCCGGTGTTATACGAACAGGCGGTGGAGGCGCTGGATTATAACCTCGTCCTTCCGGAAGAAAGTTATACTTATTACAATGATATTATGCCTCTTCAGGAAGTGGAAGATGACTGGAACACACAGGTAGAAATGATTGGAAAAAGCATTACACACTGTTCGGAAGAAGAACTGAAAAATCAGGTGGAAGAATTACTTGCATGGCTGCATAAGGGGCATTATAACCTGAATGAATATCAGATTGTCATTCTGGAGATATCCTTTTCATTTGCAAGATTTTATAAGAAATATCAAATCACATCCGATACAGAATTTGCCGGTTCCAAGAAGATGGCAGTGAAGATCCTTTCCTTAAGTACAGGAGAAGAACTGGAGCACTGGCTGATGAATTACTGTCAGCTCATCCGTTCGCTGATCCAGAAAAAGCAGATAGATAATAATGTAATTCTGGCGGAAAATGCGAGAAAGATTGTAGAAGAGAATTTCCAGAATCCGGATCTCAGCGTAGAATCCGTATGCGACGAACTGCATGTCAGCACATCCTATTTTTCAAAAATATTTAAGCAGGAGACGGGCGGCACATTTTTGAATTATTTGATCAGTCGCAGAATGGAAGAAGCGAAGAAACTGCTTTTGCAGACGGATTATAAGAGCCATGCGATCGGTGCAATGGTAGGTTATCCGGAGCCGAATTATTTCAGCTATGTATTTAAGAAAAACTGCGGTATGTCACCGGTGAAGTACAGGAAACTGGAAGGAGCGGAACATGAAAAATAGAAAAATAAGCATCCGACTTGTATTTCCGGTTGTGATGTCGGCATCTATTGCAGTTTGTATTATTAGTTGCATGCTGTTATTTTCCTATTATTTTTCTACATATTTTCAGAAAGATGCGATTGAGAAAACAGGAAAACAAAAAAATGCACTGGCACAGAGCCTGGAAAAAGAAATTGACAACATGAATGATCTGACAAATTCTATATATTATCAGGAGATCAAGGAATATGATGTGAGTGGCAGATTGTTCAGTGAAGAAATGCAGCAGCGTATCAACCGGGAAACAGACACGATTTATGCGGCAGCATTGTATGATGCGAACGGCAGAGATTTATGGCATTCAGAGAATCTGGAAAATATGCAGAAAGAAGAGATTCGCGAAACGACATGGTTCCGTCAGGCGAAAGAAAACATAGAGACGATAAATTATGGACAGAAGAAATTACTGCTGAATGGAGAGTCCTGCTATATTTACGAAATCAGCCGCTATGTAGAATATATCGATCATGGAAGTATGAAATCAGGAGTTCTTCTGCTGGATTATTATACGGATTCGATGGATTCTGTTTTGCAGCATTATAAAAATCAGAAGTCCGCATATTGTTATCTTTTAGATGCAGATAACCAATTATTATATCACCCATTTGAAAAACAGATTGTTTCCGGCCTTTATAAGGAGAAGACGATAAAGGTGGCACTTGCAAGTAAAAATTACAAAATATACAAGGCAGACGGAGAAAGATGGATGCTCATGCGGCAGCAGATCGGTTATACCGGCTGGAATGTTGTGCTTGTAAATTCCATGTCCAGTCTGGATCTGGAAACCCGGAATCTCTATTCCGTGGCATGGTTTACACTTTTGCTCGTTGGTGTGATTCTGATCTTCCTTGATATTCTGCTTTTTCGCAGTTTTACGAATCCGGTTTACCGTCTGCTTCGGACGATGCAGGAATTTGGAAAAGGAAATTATGAAGTAAAAGCAGAAGAAGAAGGAATCGGTGAGCTGAAAAATTTAAGTGCACATTTCAATATTATGGCAGATAAATTACAGAAGCAGATGGAAGAAATCCGTGAGAATGAAAGAGAGAAGCAGAAGATGGAGAAGAAGCTTCTGCAGTCCCAGATCAACCCGCATTTCTTATATAATACATTAGATTCGATCATCTGGATGATCCGCAGTGAAGAATATGAAGGTGCCGGCGAGATGGTTTCATTGCTTGCAAAATTTTTCCGGACTTCCTTAAGCCAGGGAAAAGATATGATCCCTCTGGAAAAGGAATTGGAGCATGCGACCAGCTATCTCGCAATCCAGAATATCCGCTTCAAGGATAAATTTGAATTTAAAGTAAAAGCAGATCCGGCGTTATTGAAATACCTTTGTCCGAAGTTATCGATACAGCCACTTCTGGAAAATGCAATCTATCACGGAATGGAAGGCATGTATGAGGATGGCGAGATTGAGATCCACATTTATGACAAGGACGGAAATATAGGAATAGATGTAGCAGACAATGGTCTTGGAATGACGCAGGAAAAAATAGATTATATTATGCACAATAAAGTGGTATCCAGCAAGCGCGGATCCGGAATCGGTGTGCGGAATGTAAATGAGCGGATCCAGCTGATTTATGGTGAGGAATATGGAATCACGATCACGAGTGAGCTGGACGAAGGAACAACTGCGACAATTATAATTCCGAAGATGGAGGAAACGGATGAGACAGAGTAGAAAAAAACATGCAGTTCTGATATTGCTGCTTCTGCTTATCGCACTGGTATCAACCGGGCTTATGACGAAGCACAGCAAAATAGAAAAAAGAAGCAGAATGACAGTTGTTTTTCCGAAAAACGAACCGGAAGATCTGTCGGCATTACAGGATGGAATCCGCGATTATGCATACGATCATCAGGTGAAATTAGATGTCTGGTACAAAGAACAGATGTCAGCAGAAGAACTGAAAAAGCTGATAAAAGAAGAAAAGAAAAATAATTCAAAAGGTGTCGTGCTTGTCTATCCGGAAAACTATCTGGAGAAACAAGCAGATGGCTATGTTTATAAGGATGTTCTTGCTGTGACAGATAGAATGCAAAAAGAATTTAAGTATTACGCTTCCTTTGCAGAGAGTAAAGAAAAAGCGTACCGGCTTCCGGTAAAGACATCGGTTCTGGAGCAGGTAAAAAACGGGAAGAAAAAGGAGATCCTGCTGGAAAATACATATAAACTCGGATACGAAAGCATGAAGATGAAAACGATCACTCTGAAGCCGGTAAAGCTTGACAGAGAGACGATGGAAAGCGGTAAATATGATGCATTATTTGCCGGATAAGGAGCAAAAATGAAATCAAAAATGGATAAATACAATCTGATACTAGTGGGACTTTTCATGTTCCTGGTCATTCTTACTATCCTATGGAAAATGCCGCAAAAGGAAGACCGGTACGTGCATGTAGGAATTGCAGCGTATGATCTGGATGATACTTTTATGGAGAGTTATATAAAGGATCTGCAGGATAAGATGGAACAGATGAAAATAGAAGGAAAGAAAGTTTCCTACGAGATTTACGATGCAAAAGGAAACAGCCGGAAGCAGGAAAAGCAGCTACAGCGCATGTATGCACAGAAGTATGATGTAATTCTTGTCAATCTGGTAGAGCCGTCTTCTGCGGCAAGCATGATCAATGATGCGGAAGATGCAGACATTCCGGTCATATTATTTAACCGTGAAGCAGATGATAAGGATCTGAAAATTGTAAAAAAAGTCTGGTATGTAGGAACAGATGCAAAAGCAGCCGGAGCCATGCAGGGAGAAATGTTAAAGAAAATCTGGGAGGAACAGAAAGGAAAGATTGACCGGAACAAAAATGGGAAATTGGACTATGTGCTTGTAGAAGGAGAGGAAACACATTTTGATGCCATTCGCCGGACAAATGGATTTCTTAAGTCGAGCGAAGATATGCCTATGAATCAGAGAGCAAATCTGTCAGCGGACTGGAAGAGAGAACTGGCGAAAACAAAATTTGCCAAACTGGATAAAGAAATAATTAACAACGCGGAAGCTGTTATATGCAACAATGATGATATGGCACTGGGCGTCTACGATTATTATAAAAAACATCATTTGCAGATGCCGGTAATCCTTGGAATTAACAATAGCCCGGAAATGAATCGAAAGATCATGACAGGAGAGATCTACGGTACGGTTGACAACAAGATGGAAGACCAGGTTGGACATATTTGTCAGCTGATGAAGGCGATTTTAAAAGAGAATACTAAAAAATATAAGAAAGTCTGGTACAGCACACCTCATGCAATCACGAGGACGAGCCGCAGAGAATAAAAGGCTTAAGATTATAAGCTGAAAGTAAGTATAAAAATAAGCATGAAAAAAGGACCATGCAGTCCGCAGGTCCTTTTTTAGTGACGGTACATTGCTGCGAGATATAAATAATTAGCACCATAGAAATCCATAACCTCGTGCAAGTAATTTTTAATTTTTTTCATCATATCGCTTCACTCCTTTCTCTTGATTACATGGTCATTATAAGATGAAAATACAGATAATGCTTGCCAAATCGGACAAAAAAGTAGACAAATATTGCATTTCAAATATCAAAGTGATAACCTTGGATACAGAGTAAGGCAAAGCAGAAAATAAAAGAGGCGGACAAGAGATTATGCATTTACAATATAAAAATACAAAACAGAATATCCAGGCAGTGCAGAAGAGGGCACGTCACGTTGCGCCGCATCTTCACAATACGCTGGAGCTTGTTTATGTGACGGAAGGAACGCTGGAGCTGGGTGTCGGACAGGAGCTTTATCATCTGGAAACAGGAGACATGGGAATTATATTTCCGGATATCATCCACCATTATCAGGTATTTGGCGCAGATGCACATAAAATTTATCTTGTAAATATAGCGGCAGGAAGTATCGGATCCTTCGGTGAAGAGTTACAGAAATATGCACCTGTCATGCCAGTGATCAAAAGGAGCGAACTGGGAGAAGAGGTTATTTATGCGCTGTACCGTATGATGCTGACGCAGGAAAGGGAGTTCACGATTCTGCAAGCGTATTTACAGATCGTGCTTGCAAGATGTGTACCGCTTCTGGATCTGGATGAAAAATCCAAGGTTGGAAGTGATGATCTGATCTATCAGACAGTAGCATATATTTCAGGATATTTCAGGAAAAATATAACGTTGGATAAGATGGCACAGGATCTGTGCGTAAGTAAATATGCAATTTCCCGTGTGTTTTCGGGAACATTTCACAGCAATTTTAATCAGTATGTAAATGATGCGAGAATCCGCTATGCATGTTCGCGACTGGAAAATACGCAGGACTCGATCATAGAGATCTGTCTGGACAGCGGTTTTGAAAGCCAGCGGACATTCAATCGTGCGTTCAAAGAGCGTTACCGGATGTCACCGAGCGAATACCGGAAAAAATGGAGAGAACATTCCGGTGTTATCAGTTTGTAAAAATGAAAAGAACATCCAGTTATTTTGTGTTTGTAAAAAGAGGACGTTATTATGGAAGATTCTTATGTATTGCAATTATTAAAACCCAAATTTAAAGATTTTCATTTAAGTTTTTGTGGCTATGCAGAATGTGAACCTCTGCATAGCTATGGACCGGCCTCCAGGCCTAATTATATATTACATTATGTAATGAAAGGGAAAGGCATCTATCAGGTGGGGGAAAACAAGTATCATCTGTCAGAAGGACAGGCATTTTTAATTGAACCGGAAAGTCTGACGTTTTATCAGGCAGACAAGGAAGAACCGTGGGCATATCTATGGGTCGGATTTGGGGGGACAGAAGCTTCCAGATTCGTGCGGGATTTGGGACTAAACGGGCGACAGCTGACCTGTGAATGTGAATATGGAGATGAATTAAAAGAAATCGTTTTTGAAATGCTTCGTCATACCCAGTCAACAGCAGAAAATCTGTATTATCTCCAGGGAAAGTTGTACCAGTTTTTTTCGGTGCTGGCACGAGGCATTGAGATTAAAGAATATGCAGATAATACAAAAGAAAGCATGCATGTACAGGAAGCGATTGATTATATTAAAAATTCTTATTCGCAAGGTATCACAGTTGCAGACATAGCAGAATATCTGGCATTAAACCGAAGTTATTTATATACAATTTTTATGAACAGCCTTGGAATTTCGCCAAAAGATTTTCTGACAGAATTTCGGATTTCGAGAGGAAAAGAACAGCTCGTACTTACGGAACAGTCGATTGAAGACATTGCAGTTTCCTGTGGGTATCGTAATTCGCTGGCATTTGGAAAAGTATTCAAACAGAAAATAGGAATGACACCAAGTGTATATCGGAACAGTAACCGTAAGAAGGCGAGAACAAGACTGATTTCTGCACAAAATGAATTGGAAGAATATCAAAAACATAAAACGATTTATGTAAAAGATATTGAGAAAAATAAAGAAAGTAATAGATAAAATGTTCTGAAAGACATCATATACCTAACATTTGGGATATTATTCTTAACAAAATGGTATAACGGATGTCTTTTTTTTCGCGTTATACTTGCATTATGGAAAAAAGGAACAAGTGCACAAGATTCCTCACTCAGATAACAAATAAATAAAGGAATATTAGAGGAGGAGAATTATGGCGACTCAAAAAGAAAATCAGAGAAATTCGCAGTATAAATACGCATCTACGAGAGAAAAATTATGTTTTGGTATTGGAGCTATTGGAAAAGATGCCATCTGTAATCTGGTAGGAGCATTTTTAATGCTTTATTTTACAGATACTTTGTATCTGGCACCGGCATTCGTCGGAGTACTGTTTTTTGTAGCAAGAATCTGGGATGCAATCAATGATCCGATGATGGGAATGATTGTAGATAATACACATACTCGGTTTGGTAAATTTAGAATCTGGCTGGTGATCGGAACTTTAGTGAATTCTGTTGTATTTGTTTTACTGTTCCATAGCTTTCATTTATCAGGAACTGCCTTGTATGTATATGTATCTGTAATGTATATTTTATACGGAATGACTTATACCATTATGGATGTTCCATATTGGTCATGGCTTCCAAACTTGACCAATGATCCGCATGAACGTGAAAAAGTATCTGTCATTCCGAGATTTTTTGCAAGTCTTGCAGGATTCTCAGTAGCAACATTTGGTCTTTATATTATTAATCATCTGAATAAGCTGGCAGGAGAAAGTAATCTTTATGCAGAAAAAGGATACACTTTATTTGCTATTATTATCGCAGTCGTATTTATCATTACGATCGGTATTACAGTATTCAATGTAAAAGAAGAATCTACAGTTGGTGCATCAGCAGAAAAAACAAGTTTGAAACAGGCATTTCACGTAATTGTGAAAAACGATCAGCTGCTTGCTTTTATAGGTTTGCTTCTGACATTTAATCTTTGTACACAGATTGCAAAAAGTTTTGCTGTTTATTATTTCAAATGCGTTTGCCATGATGAATATTTGTATTCTATTTTTGGATTTGCGATCATCGCTGAAATGGCCGGACTTGTATTTTTCCCGAAAATCGCCAGCAAGATCA
Organism: Dorea sp. AM13-35; assembly: GCF_003473885.1. Lineage (NCBI taxonomy): Bacteria > Bacillati > Bacillota > Clostridia > Lachnospirales > Lachnospiraceae > Dorea > Dorea sp. AM13-35. The sequence goes on along the minus strand of NZ_QUCZ01000002.1, from coordinate 226,313 downwards.
GCCGTGAAAAAGTGTATGCATTTGCATGTGGACTTCCGATTGCGGGTTTCATCCTTCTTGGAATAGCAGGATATGTTGCTCCGCAGAGCAAGGTATTGGTTGTAATCTGCTGTGCACTGCTGTTCTTTGGTTCAGGACTTTCACTTGGTGTAACAACTTGCTGTATGGCAGATGTAATTGATTATGGAGAAGTAAAATTCGGAGTACGTAATGAAAGTGTAACTTGTTCTGCACAGACATTTCTTATGAAGGCAGCAACAGCTGCTGCAGGTGGATTAACCGGAATCGGACTTCAGATTGTAGGATACAATGCAAAAGCAACAGCTCAAAGTGCAGGAACCGTATTAGGAATCCGCGTATTGATGATTATCATTCCGATTATTCTCGCAATTGTTAGTTTTGGTATTTACAAAAAATATTATATTTTAAAAGGTGAGAAGATGGAAGAAGTTACAAGAAAAGTAAACGAAATGCATGCCAGAAAGCAGGATGCATAATTTAAATATAAAAGAGGTAGTTTATGAGAAAAATTATTTTCCATAAGGAAACAAAAACATTTCATTTATATAATGACAAAATCAGCTATATTTTATGCGTATTAGATAATGGACATTTAGGACAACTGTATTTTGGTAAACGAATTCATGATAAGGCAGATTTCTCCTATTTGGTGGAAAAATGTGGACGACCAATGACATCTTATATTTATGAGTGGGATCGTAGTTTCTCGTTGGAACATATCAGACAGGAATATCCGGTTTATGGGACAACAGATTACAGACATCCGGCAATAGAGTTATTGCAGGAAAATGGAAGCAGAATCAGTGAATTTCAGTATGATGGATATGAGATCTCATCCGGGAAACCGAAACTTTCCGGACTTCCGGCAACTTACACAGAAGCAGAAGAAGAAGCACAGACACTGCGTGTTTTCCTGAAAGATTCTTTGACAGGTGCTCAGCTGGAGTTGTTGTATACTATTTTTGAACAATACAGTGCAATAGCAAGAAGTGCACGTTTAAAAAATAGTGGAAATCAGAATTTACATATATTAAATATGATGAGCTTAAGTCTGGATCTTCCGGACAAGGATTATATATGGATGCAGTTATCCGGTGCATGGTCAAGAGAGCGTTATGTGAAAAACAGAGTTTTAGAACAGGGAATTACAGCAATCGATAGTATGCGTGGAAATTCCTCTCATGAGCATAATCCATTTATAGTATTGAAACGAGAGAATACAGATGAAAATGTAGGAGAAGCCATTGGTGTTAGCCTTATATACAGTGGAAATTTTCGGATACAGGCAGAAGTGGATACCCATGATGTTACAAGAATTACAGCAGGTATTAATCCGACAGGATTTGATTGGAAATTAGAACCTATGGAGAGTTTTCAGACACCTGAAGCAATGCTTGTATATAGTGATCAGGGACTGAATGGAATGAGTCAGACTTTTCAGAAATTATATGCCAAAAGGCTGGCAAGAGGATATTGGAGAGACCGGACCAGACCAATTTTGAATAATAATTGGGAAGCAACTTATTTTGACTTTACGGAAGATCGGCTTGTTGAGATTGCCGGAAAAGCTAAAGAATGCGGAGTTGAATTATTTGTACTGGATGACGGATGGTTTGGCGCAAGAAGAAATGACAGAGCCGGTCTTGGTGACTGGGTAGCAAATCCGGATCTTTTACCAAATGGGATAAAAGGCTTATCTGAAAGAATTGAAAATCTGGGGATGAAATTCGGTCTCTGGTTTGAACCGGAAATGGTAAACAAAGATTCAGATTTATATCGCACACATCCGGACTGGATCATTCAGACCCCGGGAAGGAATACTTCTCATGGAAGATATCAGTATGTACTGGATTTTTCAAGAAAAGAAGTTGTGGATTGCATTTATAATATGATGGAAAAATTATTGTCAGAAGCTAAGATATCTTATATCAAATGGGATATGAATCGCAGCATTACAGAGTGTTACAGTGTAAAACTTCCGGCAGACAGGCAGGGAGAGATATTTCACCGTTATATTTTAGGCGTATATGATTTATATGAACGTCTGACAATGGCATTTCCGGAAGTATTATTTGAATCCTGCGCGAGTGGTGGCGGAAGGTTTGATCCTGGCATGTTATATTATGCTCCGCAGGGATGGACAAGCGACGATTCAGATGCAATTGAACGTCTGAAGATTCAATATGGGACTTCTATGTGTTATCCACTCAGCAGTATGGGAAGTCACGTATCGGTTGTTCCGAATCATCAGGTATTTCGTAACACTCCATTACATACCCGTGCGAATGTTGCATATTTTGGAACCTTTGGATATGAGCTGGATCTGAATAAATTAACAGAGGAAGAAATCAAAGAAGTAAAAGAACAGATTGTATTTATGAAAGAATACAGAGAAGTGTTGCAGTTCGGAACATTTTACAGATTGAAGAGTCCGTTTGATGGAAATGAAACCGTCTGGATGGTGACCAATGAAGATCGTACACTTGCGATTGTAGGTTATTACCGTGTGTTAAATGGAGTTAATCAACCGTATAGTCGTGTCCGTTTACAGGGACTGAATCCAGATATGCTTTATGAAAATGTCTGGAATCATACAGAAAATTATGGAGATGAGCTGATGAACTTTGGACTTATCACTTCTGATGTAACAGCAGGAGAAGTGCCGGGAGATGCTGTCCCGTGTACGGATTTTGAATCAAGAATATATATGTTAAAAGGGAAAAAGGAGTAGGAGGAAAGAAGAACAATGAAAATAACAAAACGGGCTGGGATGATGATTTTAGGAATCTTGTTTATTGGTCTGTGTGTGTCTTTCCTTCGTTTGTCCGGGTTTGGCGTAGATCCTTTCAGTGCAATGAATCTTGGAATCAGTGGATTTATCGGCTGGAGTTTTGGAACATGGCAGTTATTGATGAATGCAGTGATTCTTGTAATAGTATTTTTCCAGGCAAGGCACTGCATTGGTGCAGGAACTATCATTAATATGATTTTTGTCGGATATATCGCAGATTTTGTTTGTTGGCTGGTACAGGATGTAGTACAGATAGAGATGTCTCTTCCGCTTCGTATAATTGCGCTTGTACTCGCCCAGTTAATGGCATCAATGGGAGTTGCATTATATATGGTTGCGGATATGGGAATTGCACCATATGACAGTGTGGCAATCATTATTGAAAAGCTGACACATCAGAAAATCCCATTTCATAAAGCAAGAGTACTTTCAGATGTGGTTGTAGTAATTGTTGGAATTGCATTTGCAAGCGCATCAGGAGCAGGAATCTGGGCTGTTGCAGGAATTGGTACAGTGATCAATGCATGTTTCAACGGACCTTTGATTCAGTTTTTTAAAACAAAACTTGAAAAAATGTAAAGATTCCTATAAAGAAATGTAACAAAAATTTATAACCCCGCAATAAAAAGGAAAAAGAATTGAATTTAAAAGGTTCTTCTATGATCGAATAAAAATCATAGGAGAACTTTTTTTGCAAAAACAGGATTGCGAGGCAGAAAGGCTACGTTTATAATAAAGAATAGAGAATATAAGGGGAAAAAGACAGATGGCAGAAGAGTTAAAAACGAGAAGAATAAACCGGGAGGATATGCTGGAGCTGACGCGTCGCATGACAATAAGCCGTAACTGTTTTTCGAGAGTTGTAGGAGCGTATTTTGATGAAGAAGGATATGTGGATGGTACATTTAATATTCATTTCTTGAAATTATCAAAAGCGGATCAGGGAAAAAATTTGAAGCTTGCAAAGGCAATCCCGTTTGCAGATACAAACAGGCAATTAAAAGAATATGTATTTCCGGAGACGGCAAAAAAGCCGGGAAGTATTTGGCAGCTTCTGATGGCATTGAAAGAGTGTGAACTCAAAAATGACGGACTTCTGGAAACATTTTACGAAATCCTGGGAGAGAAGCTTAACCAAAACAGGGAATATGGATTTTATCTGTTTTATGGCTGCTATGATGTGCCGAGAAAAGGCAACGACAAGACAGAACAGTGGGAATCCGAAGAAGTATATCCGTTCCTGACAGGTGTATTTGCGCCGGTCAGTGGAGATTACGAAATGGGAGAGCCACAGTTTGGCTTTTTATTTCCAGCATTTTCAGACCGGAGTGGAGATCCCGGAGCGATTGCATGGTATGAGAAGAATGCAGACAGACCACATGAGGAATTCTTACAGCTATTGCAATTAATGTGATTACAGAGTTTGCGCTTGATTCTGACAGAAGATAGAAAAATCAGCAAAAGACAGAAGTATTATTTAAAGGGGGATAAAAGATGTATTATGTACCGGATGGCACACAAATGTGTGGCTATTATGAATGTGAAGAGTGTGGGAACCGTTTCTTATCGCTTACGGTAGGACCACAGATGGTTTGCCCGGCATGCGGTGAACAGCCGGATATGGAGATCGGCCCGGATGAGCCGATGCCTGTGATAGAAGAATCGGCAAAATTATTACAGGTGATCCAGGGCGAAGATGAAGTAGAGAAAATGGATACTTTGCTTTCACTTGCGGTAACAGGCGGAAATGAAGAATGGCTATAACGAGCATAAAATACAGCAAAATCCTGATCACGGCACTGGTTGTATTCTGTATGGTAAAAGCAATCAATGGAATTTCTAAAAAGCTGGTCAAAATAGAAGATGACGGGGCAGAACCGACTACAAAACAATGCCCGTTCTGTAAAAGCGAGATCGCCATTGATGCGGTGAAATGCCCACATTGCACATCCGATTTATTGTAGGCATCAGATTATACTACAAGTATAATTTACAATTGATGGAAAAGATGTTATCCTAGATTGCATAAAGACTAAAAAGCGGTTCCAAGAGAAGAACCCGGAAAGGAAAAAGATATGTTCACAATGATCAGTAAAATTAATCTTAACAGCGAACTTAAACACGAAGCACTGCGCATACTTCCGCAGGGCTATGATGTTATACGTTTAAACCAGATGAAACTTTATTGGGATTTGTGTAGAAAACGCAGAGAGTAAGGATATAAGAAGACTTTGCGTGTAATAAATACATAGATTTTCAGGATCGCTTATCTGGTTAGGGTAAGCGGTCTTTTTTATATAATGGAAAATTGTATTTTCCATTATATAAAAGGCTCCGGCAGGATGTGCACTGCGGCGTACAAGGATGATGTCGCAAGCGACTGCCGCAGGCGCTAGAATGTGCCAAGGCACATTCTATATTCGATTACAGGGGAGGAGAAAAAGAAGATGTTAGAAATTAAAGGAAAGGTAAATACAGCCATCTGCTATGCGAAAGTTATAGAGGATGAGGCGATTGAGCAGATACGCAGAATGTGTGATTACGATATGACTGCAGGTTCAAAGATCCGTATTATGCCGGATGTACATGCAGGTAAGGGATGTACAATTGGAACAACTATGACAATTAAGGATAAAGCAGTACCGAATGTGGTAGGTGTAGATATTGGTTGTGGTATGTATACAGTCGATCTCGGAAAAATAGGTATTGATTTTGAAAAACTGGATGAAGCCTGTCATTTTATTCCGTCAGGGATGCACGTCTGGGACGGACGTCAGGAAAGATTTGATCTGACAGGACTTAGATGTTATCGAAATCTTAAAGATACCAGAAGACTGGAGAGATCTCTTGGAACTTTAGGTGGAGGAAATCATTTTATAGAGGTGGATCAGGCTTCGGATGGTACGAAATATTTAATCATCCATTCAGGAAGCCGTAACCTCGGCAAACAGGTGGCTGAACTTTATCAGAAACTGGCTGTAGATCTCGACCGTGGCTATGGTGCATATTTTGAGAAACGGGATGAGATTATCAGAACGTATAAAGAGCGAGGAAGAAGAAAAGAAATTCAGGATGCTTTGAAAGAACTTAAACATCAGACTTATGAGATTCAGCCGTCTATGCCAGATGATCTCTGTTACCTCTCAGGAAAGTATCTTGAGGATTATCTCCATGATGTGGAGATATGTCAGAGATTTGCGCGCAGAAGCCGGGAGAAAATGGCGGAAATTATTCTGGAGAGAACAGGTATGACCGGCGGGGAAGCTTTCCATACAGTGCATAATTATATTGATACAGGAGAAATGATTTTAAGAAAAGGAGCGATTGCAGCCCATAAAGATGAAAAAGTGCTTATCCCGATCAATATGAGAGATGGAAGTGTTCTTGCGGTAGGAAAAGGAAATCTGGAATGGAATGATTCTGCACCTCACGGTGCAGGAAGGATTATGTCCAGAACGAAAGCAAAAAATGAGCTTAATCTGGACCAATACAAAAAAGAAATGGCAGGAGTATATACAACTTCTGTTAATGAAAATACTTTAGACGAGGCACCGATGGCATACAAGTCACTGGAAGACATTATTGATGTGATTCGTGAATCTGTAGATGTCATAGATGTTATGAAACCGATTTATAATTTTAAGGCTTCCGAGTAGAGCAAAGAGATTTTCTATCCCGGAAGACCGAAAAAGGGAGGGAAAATTATGTTTGCGATGCCAGTAATTGATATGGTGGCAACTGGAAAGAATATCGAGAGAATGAGAAAGGCAGCAGGTTTGTCTGTGCGGGATCTGAAGGATGTATTTGGCTTTGCAACTCCGCAGGCAATTTATAAGTGGCAGCACGGAACTGCGATGCCAACGATTGACAATCTTGTAGTACTGGCAGCACTTTTGCAGGTTAAGGTTGATGATATTCTTGTAGTTGCCAAGATCAGTCAGGTGAAAATAAGTGCATGAAAATAAGTAGAAGAATTTAGGAATGGTAGATTATCTCAAAGAGATAGGAGCTGTTCCTTTTTTATTGTAAAATTAATATTTTTAAAAACATAAAGACATGATATTATATTGCTAAAGAGCCAACGGTATTAGAAAAAGTTATATTTATAAAGTTGGTTGCTCACAAGGAGGATGAAGTATGCCAAAATATGATGTGAATAATTGCGCGGTGAGTTCCTTACTGGCAAGTATTAAGGCAGAAGAAATTGCAATACCAGAGATTCAAAGACCATTTGTGTGGGATAGTACAAAAGTCAGAGATCTTATTGATTCTTTATATAATGGATTCCCTGTAGGATATATTATTGTTTGGCAGAATCCAGATGTTAAACTGAAGGATGGGCGTATTTCACAAGGGAAAAAAGTTCTGATTGATGGACAACAAAGAATAACGGCTTTGACAGCAGCTATAGTTGGAAATGAAGTAATTAACAGTAACTATAAACGTGTTCCTATTAGGATTGCGTTTAATCCTTTAGAAGAAAAATTTGAAGTGTTGAATCCAGCGATTCAAAAAGATAGTATTTGGATACCGGATATTTCAAAGGTATTTGATGGGAGTTTTAATGCTTTTGGGTTTGTTCATGAATATAGCCAGGCTAATAATATTACAGACTGGGAACAACAGAAAAAACTTTCAGATATTATTACTAAATTGATGTCTATTCAGAATAATAATCTGGGGATGATTACATTGTCTCATGAATTGGATATTGACACTGTAACGGAAATCTTTATACGTATTAATTCCAAGGGAGTAGTTTTATCACAGGCAGATTTTGCTATGTCAAAAATATCATCTAATGAAAATTATGGTGGGAATTATATTAGAAAAATGGTTGATTATTTTTGCCATCTTAAACAAGAGCCGACAGATTATGTTGATATCAAAAAGAATGATGCGGAATTTGCTAAAACGATAGAATTTGCATCTATTGAATGGGTTGCAAAGGAAACAGAAGACTTATATATTCCCGATTATACAGATGTTCTTCGTGTTGCTTTTACTTATAAGTTTCACAGAGGGCGTATTTCAGATCTTGTAAATCTTCTTTCGGGCAGAGATTTTGAGACCAGAGAATATAAAGAAGAAATTGCTGAGACTTCGTTCAAAGAATTACATGATGGTGTGATAAAGGTTGTCAATGAAACAAACTTTAAACGATATATTATGATTTTAAAATCTATCGGTATTGTAAATGCACATCTTGTCAGATCTCAGAATGTGTTGAATTTTGGCTATATTTTATATCTCACATTAAGAGAAAAGGGTATAGATGCAAATAGAATAGAAAGTATTGTAAGGAGATGGCTTGTACTGACTATGCTTACAGGAAGATATTCAGGATCGCCAGAATCTCGCTTTGATTATGATATTAAACGGTTTGTGGATTATGAGAATCCAGAAGAGTATTTGACTATGGTCGAAGCGGGCGAATTATCAGAGGCGTTTTGGGAACATGTACTTGTACAACGTTTAGATACATCTGTGGCAAGTAATCCATATTTTAATGTGTATCTTATGGCACAGGTTAATGCCAAAGATAAGGGATTTTTATCTACACATATTGATGTTCAATCTATGCTAGAACAAAGAGGGGATGTGCATCACCTGTTTCCCAAAAAATATCTTCAAAAGAATGGAATTACTTCAAGAGGTATGTATAATCAAGTGGCGAATTATGTTTATCTTCAACAAGAGATTAATATCAAGATTAAAGACGATGCACCGTTTATTTATATGAGAGAGGTATTAAAGCAGTGTGAAACGAAAAAGCCAGTCTATGGAGGTATTGTAGATCATGAAACATTAAAACAGAATTTGAAAGATAATTGTATTCCAGAAGAATTTTGTACAATGAGTTTGGAAGATTATCCAGAGTTTTTAGCTAAGCGAAGAGTGCTAATGGCAGAAAAGATTCATAAGTATTATTTAACCTTAAGTTAAAAGACTTTTTTGATTATTGAATTATCGGTTGCGGATTCACATAGTGACTGTTATAATCGGTACATGGGTGCTACCATAACGGTAGGCGGTTAGTCCCTCTCCAGAGGGACTGTGACTCTCTGATTACATAGAAACCTGTAAAGGAATCTGGTGGAAAGGAGGGCTGAGCCAATGAGTATTGTGGATTTCATTGCAGTTGTGAGCTTCGGCATCACCTGTTTTTGTGCCGGATACACATTCGGCAAAGATAATAATAAGACACAAAAATAACCGCCCCTGTCTGCAAACTAAGCGGTTACTTTTGTAAGTAATAAATATGTGGACTAACCGTCTATCGGTAGTACCCTTTTCTATAATCATATTAACATGCATTTGTGGAAATGTCAAAAATTTTAATCTTAGTGATCTTTAGACATTTATCATTATGTTTCGCTTTTGATCTTTACGGGTTGCAGTTCTTGCACGGCTCATACCCCGAATTGATGAGCTCAGAGCGTTTTCCGGTATATGCTTTCTTATTCTTATCTTTCATCATCTTCACGCTCCGGCAGTCCGGTTTGTGAAATTTGTTCGTGTTCTCGTTAATGATGTAAGTTCCTTTTGCGGAACTCTGTCCGGTACGGCGTGAATCTTTCGCAGAGCTGTCGCCAGTCTCATAATTAATCTTGATTCCCGGCTGTACGTTATACACATATACGCAGTAGGAAATGCCTTTGCCTTTGTCTTCAACAGATTCCGCTTCCATCAGTACACCGTCAGCCAGTAAGTTTTTATCCGTATATATCGGCGTTACCCGGTACAGAACGTGGTTGTTTGTCTCTTTTACATAGTCAGCAACCATATTTTCAAAAGGCAGCATGCCATCTACATTCAGATAGCGCGTTCCGGTCATGAGATTACTTTCGTTCGCATTTTCTGCGGTGAGCTGATAACCGATCAGATGACAGCGGTTGTAGAGGTATTTGCCGTCTACGTTGTTGTACTTCACTGTGTGCCAGCCGGAAGGTTTGACCATACCGATCCGTCCGCGCTTTTCCGTTGGCATGGTTGCTTTGCAAACATTGGCATAAGCAGTGCGGCAGCGGCCGAGCGCATCTAATTTGCTGTACTTTTCAAAGACTTTTTTCGTCAGGTCCGACTTCTTAAAAAATGGTACATTGTTATGAACCTTGATATAAGGCGAACCAGAGTACTTCGGTATCTTAGAAGTACTTACAGCCGAAGTTTTTGCCTTAGAAGCGGCAGCCTTTGTCTTGCCTGCGGTATCAGAATCGGCAGTATTACCGGAATCCGCCTGTGCAGATGTATCATCCGAATTGTCTTCGGCATTCGTATTTTGATCTTCAGATGAAGCAGATTCCTGCGTAGTCGTTTCTTTAGAAGACGAAGACTGTGAACTGTCCCCGGCATCCGCACAGCCACCGAGCACCAGCACACCGGCAAGTATAATATTTGCAAGTAATAACTTTAATTTTTTCATCTTGTCCATATCTCTCTCGTTATCTTATCGTGTGAAAATCCCTTGAACTCCTTCTGGTCTGCCAGAGTCCAGCCGTGCAGATCAATGTCAAAATAATAATCAGCCGGGTAAACACGATTCCAGTGATACAGAACAATCTCATCCAGTCTCGATTCATCAATCAAATATTGTCCGTTTTCAATAAAACAATAGTCGTTGTCATCTGCCTGGATCAGAAAATTATTTGCAACCTGGATCCGGGATGTATCGTCCGTTTCAAACTGTTCAAGACTGTATTCATTCATCCAGATCCGTTCCGGCATCGTATAGGCAAGAATGTCATGACGCACTTCGCGGTCCTTCGACTGACGACGCCGGTTGAACATCATGCCATTGTTGTCATCAACGCAAATAATAAGTTTCATGTAAGCTCCCCTTTCCCTTACTAATGGTAGTGGTTTTATTATACCACAGATGACGAAACTATGTTCGTATAAATTTTACCAGAAATGAATCGTTTAAAATTAAAAGTTGCACTTGTGCTTGCCGGAAGAAGTCACAACTATGAATCCGAGCGAGTGGCATTTACAGCCGCCAATAAATTACATCAGAAATTCCGGGAGCATCATAAATCCATGTGTTGCCGAGGGCATTCTTGAATTTATTGACAAGATATCAGAAAATGTATAGGACGGAACCGGCTTAAACGATTGTACCGGGATGCATTTCGATATTATTTACTGAGAATATCTACAGTATGCGATCCGGCACCGACAAGCTCCGGACGTTCACATATGGTCAGATGATAACGGATAAATGCTTCAAATGTGGCTTCATCCATTGCATTTAATACCGGACGCATATAATCCGAAGGACCGTCGGCTGAAATGACCTTAATCCGTTTCAGACCGGCGGCTTTATTATAGGCATCCATATCTTCAAGCCGTACATAATCATAGAGATCTTCCGCTTCCGGCTGTACACGGAAATCTTTGCTGATCTTGCCATTTTCCAGACATTCGAGAATGTGATTCTGCCTGAACCCGTAAGTCAGGATACTGTATTCATTCATGCAGTATGCAACAAGCATGACACCATCATCTTTCAGAACACGTTTCGCTTCTTTCAAAGCCTGTACTTTCTCTTCTGTCGTGAGCAGATGATACATTGGCCCAAAGACGAGCACCATGTCAAATTCATTGTCCGGGAACCGTGAAAGCTTCAGGGCATTTCCCTGATAAGCTTTGACGGTACTGTTTTTCTGCTTTAAAATCCCAAGATTGTATTTTACGAGCTCGACAGCCGTAACATCGTAGCCTTCTTCGGCGAGTGCGACACTGTAACGTCCGGTTCCTGCGCCGACATCCAATATTTTCGCATGAGGATCATCCGGCAAATAGGCATGGATATATTTCATGGAAGTTGTAAATTCTACCTGCCCGTGCCGGCTATTCAGACGCTTCTCTTCATTAAATTTATTATAGTATTTTTCTAATTCTGTCATCATAGTAAATAAGGCTCCTTCATAAGTCGCTGAGTTCGTTTAAAAGTATAGCATATTCTGAGGATTTTGAGAGGAAATCACAGAATTTTTACCATTTTCATGGGAGATTTGAAAAGTTAGATTCGGTATGGTATGCTAGAAAGGCAAAAGATAGAGAACAAGTAAGAATAAAGGAGGAATCTATCACTATGATAAATTGGAAGAACACAGATACCCTGGCTTCTTATCAGGAGCTTGCAAATGTAAAACGTGTGAATCTTGCAGAAGCAATGTCCGGTGAGCAGGGAGCAGAGCGTGTGAAAAATTACAGCGTTTCTATGACAGAGGGACTTAATTATAATTATGCTGCAAAAGAAGTAGATGATACTGTGATCGATGCACTTGCCAAACTGGCAGATGAAGCACAGCTTGTTGATAAATTCGAAGCACTTTACAACGGAGAAGTAATTAATACAGGAGAGAACCGTCTTGTACTTCATCATCTGACACGTGGACAGCTTGGAGATAAAGTAGTGGCAGACGGTGTAGATAAACGAGCATTCTATGTAGAACAGCAGGAGAAGATTGCTGATTTTGCAAACAAAGTACATGCAGGAGAGATTGTAAACGGAGCCGGCGAGAAATTTACAACTGTCGTACAGATCGGTATCGGCGGAAGTGATCTAGGACCACGCGCAATGTATCTGGCACTTGAAAACTGGGCAAAGAAAAACGGTCTGTTTAAAATGGAAGCTAAATTTATCAGTAACGTAGACCCGGATGATGCGGCAGCAGTTCTTAATTCCATTGATGTTGCACATTCTATTTTCGTACTGGTATCCAAGTCCGGAACAACATTAGAGACCCTGACCAATGAATCTTTTGTAAAAGATGCATTAAAGAACGCAGGGCTGGATGCAAGTAAGCATATGATCGCTGTAACAAGCGAGACATCACCGCTTGCAAAGAGTGATGATTACCTTGCAGCATTCTTCATGGATGACTATATCGGAGGACGTTATTCTTCTACATCGGCAGTTGGTGGAGCTGTACTTTCACTGGCATTCGGACCGGAAGTATTTGCACAGTTTCTGGAAGGAGCAGCGGCAGCAGACAAATCTGCAATGAACAAAGATGTGCGTAAGAATGCGGCACTTCTGGATGCTATGATCGGAGTATATGAGAGAAACATCCTTGGTTATCCGGCAACAGCAGTACTGCCTTATTCACAGGCTTTAAGCCGTTTTCCGGCACATTTACAGCAGCTGGATATGGAATCCAATGGTAAATCTGTAAACCGTTTCGGAGAGCCGGTAGATTACGTGACAGGACCGGTGATCTTCGGAGAGCCTGGAACAAACGGACAGCATTCTTTCTACCAGCTTCTGCACCAGGGAACAGATATTGTACCGCTTCAGTTTATCGGATTCAAGAACAGCCAGATTGGCACAGATGTTGTGATTCAGGACAGCACAAGCCAGCAGAAATTATGTGCAAACGTTGCAGCACAGATTGTCGCATTTGCATGTGGTAAATCTGACGAAAACCGCAATAAGAACTTCGAAGGCGGACGTCCGTCAAGCATTATCATCGGAGAGAAGCTTGATCCGAAGACATTAGGTGCGCTGCTTGCTCATTATGAGAATAAAGTAATGTTCCAGGGATTTGTATGGAACCTTAACAGTTTTGACCAGGAAGGCGTACAGCTCGGAAAAGTCCTCGCAAAACGTGTACTTGCACACGAGACAGACGGAGCACTGAAAGTATTCAGCGATCTGTTGAATATTTAATATACGAAACAGTTTAAAAAAGGGGTAGTCCGAATAAGGATGCCCTTTTTTAGATATGTGTAAAATTGGATGTAGTAGCCAGATTATGAATAATGATCATGGCATCATAATAAAAGAAAAAAATCCCCACAGCTTGTACCGATTTATTAACAGAATGGATACAGGCTGTGGGGTATTATTGTTATAGAAGTGTTATTAATAAATTATGGCAACTATATTATAAAGTTGTATTATTAAATGACCCAATAGTATTTAGCGCACGCAGATATAAACCATATAAGCTGCATACATCAGAAGCATAAGGATACCTTCTTTGCGGTTGATCTGCTGCCTGGTCCATGCAAATGCAAGAACGATCACGCTCATAATAATGAGCAGGATAATGTCGATGACATTTTCCATCAGGAATGAGATCGGGCTGATCACAGTTGCAATTCCGAGTACGAATAAAATATTGAAAATATCTGATCCGATGACATTGCCAAGTGCCATATCAACTTCGCCTTTTTTAGCGGCGACCAGTGAGGTGACAAGTTCCGGAAGACTGGTTCCCATAGCAACGATCGTAAGTCCGATCAGTGTCTGACTGAGTCCCATCCTGGAAGCAATGGACGATGCACCGTTAACAACGAAATCTCCGCCAAATTTGATTGCGATCATACCTCCGATAATAAAGACAAGACTCTTCCATGTTGGCAGGATTGCAATATTTTCTTCTACAAATTCAGCCTGTTCTATCTGGCCTGACTGTGCGGGATCCGAGAGAACTGCTGCACGGGCTTTCTTTGCAGACTGGATCATCCAGAGCAGATAGCCGACAAAAAGAACCAGGAAGATAATTCCGTCAATGTGTCCGAGTGTCATGCCGATATAGCCGAGTACAAGCATCAGTGCCGCACAGATGATAGAGAGCGGAAATTCCTTCTTCAGTGTATCCTGGCGGATCGTCAGAGGCGAAAATAATGCGCAGGCGCCACAGACAACCATCAGATTGAAAATGTTCGATCCGATGACATTGCTGACGGCAAGGCTGTTGTTATTTGCAAGTGACGCAGTCACGCTGACTGCACATTCCGGAAGACTGGTTCCCATAGCAACGATCGTCATACCGATGAGCATGGCAGGAACATGGAATTTCTTAGCGACAGAAGAACTTCCTTCGACAAAAAAATCCGCTCCTTTGATAAGTAACACAAATCCAATCACGAGAATCAGAATAGCTTTTAATAATTCCATTTTACGAAATCCTTTCTGAAATTTTTGAATAAATAATGTATTTTATATTTATATAATGATACCCAAATTTGGAAGCCTGAATCCACATGAGATTGCTCATGAGCGGATGAAAGACTTGCTGGACATTACATCTATTCTATTACATACAGTGCTAAAATGCAACAGAATTAGAAACCCCTGTTTTTAACAGTTATGTTACTAAAATGAGGTAGAAAAGCCATATATTCTATGGTATCATAAACAAAATATATTTTTCCTTAGAAAGAGAGAATCATTATGCAGGTAGATGAATTTGAAATATCAAAACCAATCGATCTTAAGAAGCTGTTCCGTCTGCTTGCGTAGCTTCTTGAACGGGACATAATAAGCGCAGAAAATAACAATAAAAATATCCCCATTGTGTGTGGTGCCACAATGGGGATATTTTCTATATTTTGTTGTTAAAATAAGGGGGCTTTTTTATACGCTCGGCTCAAGCGCTTCCTCAGATTCAACAGCTTCTGTAGTTTCTGCGATAATTTCTTTTACAAGTATTCCTTTCTTCTCGCGGATGCGTTTGAAAACTGTTCCGCCTATAAATCCTGCAAGTAAACCGCCTGCTGCTGCAAATGCAAGAGAGATTACAACAGTTCCCGGCGCATTAAATGCAAATGGTGCAAGAAGTCCAGGAATTGGAGAAGCTGTACCAGGCGCATTATTCACAATGTGGAATACCGCCGCTGAGATACCTGCAAGTCCGCCGCCAAAGAAATTCGAACAATAGATAGGAATTGGATTGGCAGTTACGATCGGGGCCTGTGTTAAAGGCTCTAACATAACGCCGATTACGTTACCTCTGTTACCAAGTTTCAATTTGTGGAATATCATACCGTTTGTGAAAGAACCACCAAAGCATGCAACTGCGGCAATACCCATTGGAAGTCCTGTCAGCCCTAACATGGCTGTCAGTGCCATAGAACTTAACGGTGATGTACAGATCATTTTCATAATACCACCGAGCAAGAATCCCATAACGATCGGGGACTGATCGGTTGCTGCTGAAATTGTAAGACCGATTCGTGATAATAAGATGTTCACACCCGGTTCTACACTTACAACGATAATACGTGCGATTGGAGCGACTGCAAGAGCACCAACGATTACGTTCACACCTTCCGGAAGTTTCTTTTCAATAATCGGTGCAACAAATCCTACGATATATCCTGCGATAAATCCAGGAAGGATTCCGTAACCTGCAACGGCTACACCGGCTACTACTCCGTATAACGGGTTAGCTCCCATACAGATTGGAACCATGATTGCCGCTGCAACACCACCCATGCTTCCGGATGTGGTTCCAACCTGTTTTAAAAATGAAATACCAAACAAATCTCCGCTGATATAGCTGTGAATTGCCTCGACAAGGAATGTTGCAACGGCTGCATCTGCCATACCTGACATTGCAAGCGATCCCTTCGGCATCTTAAGACTGAACAGTGAAAACACTGCTAATGTTGCGACCAATAAAGCTACACCTGATAAAACTGTTACCATACGTTACACCTCTCAACTTTCTTTGATTTAAAAATTCTATAAGTCCGTCCGTTTATTGATAGGTATAATATATATGCACGGTTACAAAAAGTTTCAATAGGTGACAATATGCATACAAATAAGCGCGATTATTATAAATCATTGTGCATTTTGACAACGAAAAGCGAGAGAAGTCAGAAAATGACGAATCTTCAAATTACCGTGTCTGACAGTTTTTTGACGAATACAATCCATTTCTTTCCGCACCTGTTCAAAATTGTAAAGTGTACTGGAATAATCAACGAAGATCTCGTTTGAGTAATCATCTAGACCGAGATGTGCCAGATTGACAAGACCGTTAAACGCAGTACGGCGGATACGCTGCTCCATGGACTTCGGATTATCACAGAATTTACTGCACAGTTCGCTGACAGTCATTGTATCCACGCTTTCCGGGTGCATACACATGTATTTGACGATCGTAATAATATCTTTGCTACCGGTATCGCCTATAATTCCGAGACGTGTAAGGATCGTGCGCAGATTTGCCTCAATCTGCTGCTCATTTGCTGACTTGGAAACAGAGGATTTGTTTGTGTCAGGGGTAAAAATATTATGCATCTGCTGAACCATCCGTTTCATGGAAAGACCGTCGCTGACTTTGCGGATGATGGATTCCACTTCTACGCTGTTGATTGGTTTCTGGATGAAAAATTCTACACCGGCTTCATAGGCAGAAGCAATCATATCCTTGGAAGAAACCTGTGACAGCATAATATAGGCTGCGTCCGGAAGAATTTTTTTCGCCTGCTTGATGAAAGAAATGCCGTCCATCTCCGGCATAAGGAAATCGACAAGAACGATGTCCGGGCGCATAACAGGCAGATCTGCCAGTGCCTCTGCTGCGTTTTCCGCACTTCCGCAACAGACACCGAGTCCACGCGTATTTACGATCAGTTTTAAAATGTTTGTAATGTTTTTATCGTCATCTATAAAATAAAAAGACATCATGATTTGATCACCTCAATTTGATTCTTTGGTATGCTTACTGTAAAAGTTGTATTTCCCGGCACGGATGCCAGTTCGATTGAACCGCCGAGACGTTTTTCGACAAGATCTTTCACAAGACCAAGACCGATTCCACGGCTTACTTCCCCGGTTTCAAAATTAATTTTGGTTGAGAAACCGGTATTAAAAATCTCATCTTTGTATTCAACCGGGATTCCCGGACCGTCATCTGTAATTTTGAAAATGACAGCTTCATCCTGGGAAAATATGGAAATCATAAGAGTTACAGTCTGTTCCTGTGCGGCTTCCAGTGCATTGATGAGAAGATTCCGGAAAATGGATAACAGCTCATAATGTTTGGAAGTATAAAAATTTGTTTTGCAGATAAATTTAAAATTCAGTGTCTTATCCATGGAATCAGCAAGTGTAAACATGGAAGTCTTAAGCAGTGTGAAAATCTCTTCCAGATACATGCCGTCCTGTTCGACTTCCTCGTTCAGTGCTTCGGAAATTCCACGCATGATCAGAAGGTATTCTTTCTTGATCTCGTGGATATCTCTTGCAGTTGCCAGAGCGGAAGTAGATAATTCTGCCGGAACATCGGCCTCCGTCAGCTCCTGATATAATTTGTAAGAATGATTCATTGTCTCTTCAATAAGCAAAGTATTTTTCTGCATCCAGACCATTTCCCCATTCAGTTTGGAAATGAGAAGAACGAGGCGCTGATAACGCTCTTCATGTTCCTTTTTCAAAAGAAGCATCCGGTATTTTTCAAAAAGTGTCAGAATCAGCCAGACCACACAGGAGCGGAAAAAAGCTGTCAGGAAAATACCTGTCTGCAGGCGGATATGAAATGCGGAAATATCCAGACGTACAAGCAGTTCCAGAAAGTTTGCCACATAGTCAATTACGGTCAGAACGAGTAGTGTGTGATTTCGGTTCGGATATTCTGAAAATGCAGTTGTGTCTATATCTTTTCGCTGCGTCAGTTTTCTGAAAAAGCTTTTGCCGGAAGATTTCCATGATGTTATATTTTTAACATATATATATAGAAGAAACCCGTAGCAAAGATAGAATGTCATTTCTGGAAAATACCGGGAAATCGGTGCTGTAGTATCTGTTACGATCCATGCAAGCAGCATACGGAGTGAACAGACGCCGACTGCTGAAAGCACTGTCACCGGAATCAGTGGAAAATCCTGGATCAGAAATGTCATGGCAGACAAAAAAATCACAGCAACAGATAGCTGAAAGTTCCGGGTGAACAAGCTGATGCTAAGCTGTGAGAGAATAATAATGACTGCACTGTAAAAACATGATTTCTTTATCGGTATGTTCATTGTAAATTATCCTCAGTGAAAAAATTCTGTTTGCATATCGTGGCGGGTTCCAAAGTTTGTCATCCATATATGAGCAAGCTCATATGGATTTAGACTTTTGAACCCTAGTATCATATCTAGTGTATCTGACAAAATGACGAAAATCAATAGTTATACTATGATTATTTTTGTTATATTTATAATAACATAACAAAATATTTTTTGACAAATATTAGAGGATTATTGTAAACTATAAACAGTTTCCAAAAGACTGCATTACGGATTGGTATGGTAATTGCAGAGGGGTAACAAATCTAATAAGAAAGAAGGAACAACAAATGACAGTACCAGAGAGACTCGAAGCACTTCGCAAACGGATGGAGGAGAAGAAGATTGATGTTTATGTAGTGCCAACCGCTGATTTCCATCAAAGTGAATATGTTGGGGAACATTTCAAGGCGAGAAAGTTCATCACAGGATTTTCTGGTTCCGCAGGGACAGCAGTCATCACAAAGACAGAGGCAAGACTGTGGACGGACGGACGTTATTTCATCCAGGCTGCAAAGCAGTTGGAAGAATCTACAGTAGAGCTGATGAAGATGGGAGAACCGGGTGTGCCGGAGATGAATGCTTACATCGAGAAAGTGTTACAGGCAGGGGAAACACTTGGATTTGACGGAAGAGTAGTATCTGTCGGAGAAGGTCAGGGCTATGCAGACATTGCAGCAAAGAAAGACGCACATGTGAATTACCAGGAAGACCTGATCGATGAGATCTGGAGTGACCGCCCGGCAATGTCAGAAGAACCGGCATTTGATCTGGATGTGAAATATGCAGGAGAGACGGTTGCTGACAAACTTGCAAGAATCCGTAAAGAGATGAAGGATGCAGGAGCGAATACACATGTAATGACAACACTGGATGATATCTGCTGGATGCTCAATATCCGTGGAAATGATATTGATTTCTTCCCGATGGTATTATCTTATGCGATCGTTACAATAGATGGCGTAGAGCTGTATATTGATGAACGTAAACTGGATGATGCGTTGAAAGCAAAGCTGGCAGCAGATGGTGTGAAACTTCATCCGTACAATGACATTTATGAAGATGTGAAAAAGTTTACAGAAGATACAGTTGTGATGGTTGATCCAGGTAAACTGAACTATGCAATTTTCAATAATATTCCGGAAAATGTGAAAACAATTGAGCAGAGAAATCCGGCAATTCTTATGAAAGCAATGAAGAACCCGGTAGAGATCAAAAACATCCGCAAAGCCCAGATCAAAGACAGTGTAGCTCATGTCAGATTTATGAAATGGTTGAAAGAGAATGTCGGAAAGATGAAGATCACAGAGATGAGTGCGTCAGACAAGCTGGATGAGTTCCGCGCAGAGATGGGCAATTTCATCCGCCCGAGCTTTGAGCCAATCTCTTCCTTTGGAGAGCATGGAGCAATTGTGCATTATACATCATCTCCGGAGACAGACGTTGAGCTGAAAGAGGGACAGCTGTTCTTAACAGATACAGGCGCCGGATTTTATGAAGGATCTACAGATGTAACAAGAACTTATGCATTAGGCGAAGTGCCGCAGATCATGAAAGACCATTTTACATTGGTTGCGATCAGTAACTTGCAGCTTGGCAATGCAAAATTCTTAGAGGGATCTACAGGTATGGTTCTGGATATCCTTGCAAGAAAGCCTTTCTGGGACAGAGATTTGAACTTCAATCACGGAACAGGACATGGAGTTGGTTATCTGCTTAATATCCACGAAGGACCGACTGGATTCCGCTGGAAATACCGCCCGGGCGAGACTGAGCCGCTTGCAGAAGGCATGATCATCACAGATGAGCCGGGAATCTATATTGAAGGTTCCCATGGTATCCGTCTGGAAAACGAACTTCTGACAAAGAAAGGAACTCTGAACGAATATGGACAGTTCATGTATTTTGAAGCGATTACACTGATTCCGATGGACTTAGATGCCATCAACCCGGATATCATGACAGCAGAAGACAAGAAGCTGCTCAATGATTATCATGCGAGAGTATACGAAGTGATTTCGCCATATCTGAATGACGAAGAGAAAGCATGGCTTGAGAAATACACAAGAGCAATTTAACAGAGATAGAGAACTTCATGGCTGGCGCTTCCCGTTTCCGGGGGCGCCGGCTTTATTGCTATATAATTTAGAAAAATTGAAAAAATCACAAAAAAACACCTCAAAAAAAGTGTATATTTGGTTAATCTGTTTGTTATAGAAGAGATATAATAAAACCGTAACAAGAAAACCTACTTAACACACCTCTTTGTATTGTAAGACAAAGTCGAAGGATGCTAAGCATATCAGATTTTTGGAGGAAAAGATAAATGAATACTTTAAAAGCTGAAAAAAGAAGCATGGACATCAAAGCAAAGAAATTAAGAAGAGAAGGATTTGTTACGGGCAATGTATTTGGCCGCGAGATGAAAGAATCTGTTCCGGTAAAAATGGACAAAAAAGAAGTAGAAAGCCTTCTGAAGAAGAATAATAAAGGAAGTCAGGTTATGCTTGATGTTGACGGAACAAAACATAACGTACTGATTAAGGATATTCAGTTTGATCCGATTAAAAAACAGATCAACGAAGTAGATTTTCAGGCATTGGTAAGCAACGAAGCTGTTCACTCTGTAGCTGAGATCGTATTGGTTGATGCCGAGAAAGTAACAACAGGTGTATTGGAAGAACATCTGGAAGAAGTAGCATTTAAGGCATTACCGAAAGACCTTGTAGATAAGATTGAAGTCAATGTAGGCGATATGCATGCAGGTGATACAATCAAAGTAAAAGATCTGGATATTGCCAAGAATCCGGAGATTACATTATCTACGGATCCGGAAGCACTGATTGTAAGTGTAACAGAAGTTCATGCATCAGCAGATGATGAAGAAGCTGAAGACGGAGAAACAGCAGAAGCATAATATAAAATGCCTGGATAGAAAATTTGAGATTGTAAAAAATAAGAAGCACATTCTGACGCAAAGATGAGAAGCGTTAGGATGTGCTTTTTAATAATAGAAAACGACAGCCACTTACGACCGTCGTTTTTGATATAGTAAATTATGTTATTGCAGTTTATTTCACTGTAAGTGTCTTGGAGAAACTTACTTTCGTACCGGTTTTCAATTTAGCAGTGATCTTCACCTTACCGGTTTTGGAGCCCTTCTTCACAATTCCGTTCTTATTGACAGTAGCGATATCTTTATTGCTGCTGGTCCAGGTAAAGCTGGATGGATTAAGAATTGGGCGTGCATACATGTATGGACTGTTGTAGTCGGTATACAGTCGCATGGAAGGATTTTCATTGTAGAGCTGATCGATGGAGGAGCGTATTGAAAAATATTTCTTTTTCAGATATTCATTCTTGGTGTCTACATTTTTCGTGTATTTTACCTTGGATTTGGACTTCTCTACTTTTTTAACTTTGGTATTACTGAACTCAATAGAGTATGTTACGGAAGTGATATAGCCGTACTCTGTTGTTGTGTAAGTAGCGGCGATACCGGCGCACTTTGCCTTGGAGAGCAGTAATCCTTTGCGGTGAGGCGGAGAAGCAATCCAGGAATCAACAACTGCTTTTGCACTGGTTATGCTGCCTGAAGCACCAAATTCGGAAGGCTCCATGTAGTAACTTCCGCCGATTTCCAGACAGTCTTCATAGCAAATACGTTTATTCAACGTCTTGGTAAGTTTCCCGTTCGGTCTGCGGTGTGGGCTGGTCTGCGGTGTGTAAATATTCAGTTCCGCGCCACGGGTGATTGCAGCTTTTGTAAGATCCTTATCCAGTTTCAGAGCTTTCAGATGTTTTTTCTTACGATATTTGTTCACATACTTTAAAATAGCCTGTGCCTGCTTGTAATCCTGGGTTACAGTAAGGGAAATCTTACCGGTTGACGGTGCCTTGGCATAAGAAGTGGTTGGGCCGGCGAAGCATGTAAGCTCTACTACGAGAGCGGCAGAAAGTGCTGCGCAGGCAAGTCGCTTGAACCATTTGTTTTTCATAGCTTTTCCTCCGATGAATAAATATTCTATAAAATGAGTATATCATACATGCGTATGTATGACTATATAAAAAAGAAATCCCGGCATAATGCCGGAATCCCTTTTCCATTGTATCATCTTATTTTGTTTTTAAAGATTTTACTTTTGACCAGTCAGAGTGGAAGTTTTTCGCTCCGACTTTCTTGTAAGTTCTGATTCTTACATAATATTTCTTGTTCTTCTTTAAGTTCTTAATTGTCTTAGAAGTAACTTTGTTCTTAGAAATTGTAACAGTTTTTACTTTGGAACCAAATCCTTTCTTAACAGAATACTGAATCTGATAACCGGTAACCTGCTTGGTCTGTTTTTTCCAGGTTGCCTTGAATGCTTTTTTGCCAGCTTTTACAGATTTCAGAGAAGTTGCTACCGGGCTGATCTTGAATGATTTAGTGATCTTTCCTGTGTAGTTTCCTTTGAATGTTACAACTGCTTTTGCTCTTCCGACTTTTTTATTAGAAGAATATTTTACAGTATAATCCGTGCCGTTTTTCAGCTTCTTACCTTTTACAGTAACTTTTACAGCCGGTTTGATGGATTTTCCATTGTAAGTATAACGTACTTTGCTTAAGGAAACCTGGTTGGATTTTACAGCCGTTTTCTTAGCAGGCTTATCCTGATTCGGTTTATCCGGAGTTGTTTCATCTGCAGATTTGTATTCAATAACATTGTTGTACATAGAGATGGATCCCATCTTGAAAGTAACGATTCCGTTGCTTTCTGTGAAGTTCAGTCTCTGGAGTTTACCGTTTTTGTCGATGTAGTAAACATTTTTTACAGCTTTTCCTTCCGGAACCACTCTTGTGATTACGAAATCACCGGCTGCCAGTTTGGAAATCTCAGTTCTGTACATGTTGATTGCATCGATATCAACAACTTCATAATCTTTGCCTTCTAATTCATCAACTTTGTAATCTTCTAATACGCGATCGTTGATGTAGTAGCTTCCTTTACCGAAGTTCAGACCTGTAACTGTTGTGTTGTTTGAAGAGCCAACCATAACAACGTCACGGTCATGTTCTGTTCCTTTATCTACGAGGTAAATGCCTCCGACGCTTCCGCAGCTGAAGTGGTTGAATGTGTATTTTCCTGCTCCATATTCGGATTTGTCTTTTACAGTTAATGGGAAGGATTCTACGCCGTATTTGTCGCTTTCTACCTGTACCATGTAGTTGTAATCTTCCATCAGGCTTACGTTGAGGTTTCCTTCTGCATCACTGACACCATTTACAGTTTCGTAAGGGCTTACCAGTTTTACGTTAACATCCGGAACTGTGTTCATGTTGCCTTCTTTGTCTACATAGTATACTGGAAGGCTTACATTGACACGTGCAGCATCTTTTGGATCTTCCAGAGCTGTCTGTCTCTTTGTGAGATCAAAGCTGCTTTCATTTTCATTGCATTTATAGCAAAGTGGTTTGTCACCTGTCTTAGACAGAGTGATGTAATGATTTGGCATCTCGTATTCGGAATCCTCAGCATATACGATGTAGTGATGATCTTTGAACATTTCTACATCCGGAAGTACTCCGTTGTGAGATTTAACAGTAGTTTCAATGGTCTGTGTTGAGCAATTGTAGAATACAAATGTAATATCTTTGTCCAGTGGAGCAGAGCTCTCTGTAGCTTCATTGTATTCATTTACTTTCATATCTTTTAAAGTAACTTTGTCTGCGGCATAAAGTGTTTTTACTTCCTGGCTGTCACCGCATTCATCATCAGAGAACTTCTTGCCGGTTGTATTTTCCTTACCGTCGATTCTCTTAAGATCCAGGTAGTTGTAGTTCAGACGTCCTTCGATATCTTCCACATCATAGCCTTTCAGGACAGCCTGTGTCTTGCCGGCTTTATCCTGCTGGAACTGGAATGGAATACCGCCCAGTTCTTTGTACTGCTTGAATAATGGGTTTGTATCGAAATCAATCTCATAAGTATCATTTTCATCCAGAGTCAGAAGATAGTCGGTGTAACTTTCACCCATAACAACAACTTCACCTTCACGGCTCAGGACAGTTTTGGATTTATTTGTATCCAGACGGGTCATCTTGAAGGATAATCCGCCTTCTGCGTAATAACCGTTGTCAGAGAGCAGTAAGCTCATCCAGCAAGAAGCCGGAACGATACAGCTTGGATCCTGTTTCTTGTCCAGTTTCTTTACAACGATCTTAGTGCATACCTGCTCGTCAGCATCAATACCTTCATCATAGTCATAATAAAGTGGAGCCTGGTTGTCATAACGTGCGTAAATACGCATTAATTTATCACTCTTGTAAGCACCTACGATATTGTGTGTCTGCCAGTATTTGTTAGCTACATCAAAACCAATCTTGTACTGTACTTCGGCTTTCATCTTTACACCGGAGAGCTTACCGTCTTTGGTCGTATAACGTGTAGAGTAGTTATTACTATCCAGAAGGGTCTGCATGTTGATGAGGTCAAATGCCATACCATCTTCTACCGGAGTACCGTCTTCGTATACAACGTCGATATCAGCAACGTTTACATCCTTATTGTAAGGTACTTTTACCGGATCTTTTGCGCCATATTCCTTAACCGTAAGTTTTCTGACAGGTGTCTTTGTGATGGCCTCGGTTTCATTGTCATAATGTAACAATGTTTTGGAATTCTGGGTTGCAGCTACACGAACGAAACCGTCCTGTGCGTAAGCCAGTTCATAATCAGTCCAGAAATCTTCATCTTCGTAGTCATCGATAGAAACTTTATACGGAACACCGGCTTCCAGTTTTAAGTTGGAAAGTTTACCATCTTTTGTAGTGTAGGAAACAGTATCATTTGCTGCATCATCTGTATTATAGAAAGCAAATACATGTCCGTCTTCTACTGGCTTTCCATCTGCATATGTAACCTGTAAAGAAGGAATGGTAACTTTTTCTGGTTTTGAATCATCTGCGCCATATTTCTTAACAAGAAGCTGACGGATTGGAGTTCCGGTAACTTTGTTGTTGGTTGTGTCATAGTAGAATAATGTTTTGGAATTTTCATCTACACCGGCACGGACGAATTCGTCCTCAGCATAAGCCATTTCGTAATCAGCCCAGAAATCTTCATCTTCATCAGGGCTGATACCAAATTTATACTGTTCATTTGCAAGAAGTTCAACATTGTAAATCTTACCATTCTTCACAGTATAAGTATCCGGGTAAGAAGATTCACCGGCGAAAGAGACTTCAATAACATGTCCGTTTTCTACAGGTTTACCGTCTGTGTAGTTAACCGGAACAGAAGGAATGGTAACTTTAACCGGATCTTTTGCGTCGTATTTTTTGATGACTAATTTACGGACAATTTTGTCCGTAATCTTGCCCTCTGTCATATCGTAGTGTAATAAAGTTTTGGAATCTTTATTTACAGCGACACGGACGAAGCCATCCTGTGCGTAAGCCATATCATGTTCTTCAATATAATCCCAGTCATTCCAGCTTAACGTAACTTTATAAGATACACCTGGAACCATTTCGATATTTTTAATTAAACCATTTTTTACTGTATAAGAAGATTGCGCGCCGTCTTCGCTGTTGAAGAAATCTATGGTAACGCCATCTTCTACCATTTTCCCATCAGCATAAGTAACAGGTATAGAATTAATTGTTACTTTCTCGACTGCTTCATCATCATCTTTCTTATCGCCGTCGTCTTTTGCATCATCTTTTGTGTCATCTGCTGCTTTTGCCTGTTTCTTTACAGTTGTTTTTTCTACTGCTTTAGATTTGGCTGCCTTTTTATCAGCAGATTTGTTTTCGACTTTTGCGTCGTCTTTTTGATCTTTCTGATCTTTGGCTTCTGTTACAGTTTCAGCTTTTTTGTCTGTTGCTGATTCTGCTGTGTCCGGGATTGTGATCTTACCGGACTCGTCCTGCTGGTCATCTGTTGCCTCTGTCTGGACTGCTGTGGTATCCACGTCTTTCGCGTATACGAAATTCGTTGGAATCATCGTCAGCGTCATCGCAGAAGAGAGCAGAATTGCGGCAAGTTTTGCAAATCTTTTTTTCATAACTTTCCTTTCCTCTCTTTAAAATTAGTAAAAATTTATAACAGACCACTTTTATTATAACTTTCTATAAGGAAGATTGCATAATCGATAATTATAATAAATGAGGGTATTTATAGGATCTATGAATTTGAATACAGGTGACACAGGAAATATAATAGTATCAAAGTGAATGTGCCGGTGAATGAAATGCCGGGGACTACAATGGGAGGAAAAAGAAAATGAAAAAGAAAGTGATCAGTATTTTGCTGGCGGCAGCGTTGATGATCGGTATGACGGGTATACCGGCAAAGTCCGCATCTATTGGAAATCTGTGCGTACAGGCGGCGGATGCGGTGGAACTTAAGAAGCCGCAGATAGAAACGGACACATCGATGGAAGCCGGACAGCGGGTGACGTGGGATACGATTTATTATGGATATTATCCACAGACGGAGATTGTGTCGGAGAAGACGCAGTGTGGTGCGGCGAAGAATCAGAAGTGGAGTAAAGAATCCGATTATGAAGTTAATGATAAAGTATATCAACAACTGCAAGACGCTAAATATACGAAAAATGGAGATACGGTCATAGATGGTGTAAAATATCGCCGAATCCGAAAGGAAGACAGCACTTTTCCTGCAACAAGCGGACAGGATATCCCACATTATTATTTCTGGGCAAGAAGTGTGACGTATCACTATTTCCGTTATGAACCGATCCGCTGGCGTGTGTTAAATATAGCAGATAAGAATGCACTTCTGCTTGCGGATGTCTCATTGGATGACCAGCTATATAATAGAGAAGCAAAAGATACGACATGGGAACAGTCATCGATCCGGAGCTGGCTGAATGGATATGGAGAGGAAAAAGAGAAGAACTTTAAGGATACAGCTTTCCGGGAAAAAGAGCAGCAAGCGCTTGTAAATACTTCGCTTCAGAATTTGGGAAATTTACATTATGATACGGTCGGCGGATCTGATACGAATGACAGGATTTTTCTGCTTGCGGAAATGGAAGTGTACGGCGGTGCGCAGGCACTGACGCATGGATTTATTTCCAATTATCGTGACGGTGATCCGGGTGCGAGAGATGAGGCGCGTCGCTCCAAGAGCTCCACTTATGCGAAAGCAATGGGCGTGTGGAGCAATTATGAGGATGGATTTATCGGCAACTGTCTCTGGTGGACACGCTCGCCGGGACAGTACCAGAATTATGCGGCATATGTATGCAATTATGGATTTATCCGTAATTATGGGGAATTGGTGGATCGCAATCATATTGGGGTGCGTCCGTCTCTGATCATTGATCTTTCGGATGAGAGCAACTGGTCTTATGGTGGAACCGTTTGCAGTAATGGGGAGCAGAATGTGACAGAAGCTCCGGCATTGAATGTATTTGCAGATCAGAAGATGGATTATGTGGATGAGCCAGATGACGGAAAGAAAGATGATGATAAAAAAGACGACGATAAGAAGGATGATAACAAGAAGGACGATAACACACAGAAGCCGTCAGAGATCAAAGTGAGTTCTGTGAAAGTCACTTCCGCATTGTCGAAGAAAATTGCGGCAGGAAAGAGTGTGCAGTTAAAGACAACTGTCGCACCGGCGAAAGCAAGCAACAGGGCTGTAACGTGGAAGACAAGTAATAAGAAATATGCGACTGTGAACAGCAAAGGACTTGTGAAAACACTGGCAGCAGGAAAAGGCAAAACGGTAACGATCACGGCGACAGCAAAGGATGGAAGCAAGAAGAAAGCAAGCATCAGACTTTCTATATTAAAAGACCGTGTGAAATCTATTTTCATGAAAGGAACGAAAACACTTGCCCGCGGAAAGAGCAGCAAATTGAAAACGACAGTGAAGACGACCGGAAAGAAAGTAAATAAGACACTTCGCTATACAAGCAGTAACCCGAAGTACATAAAAGTCAGCTCTTCCGGTAAAGTCACGGCGCTGAAAAATGCAAAAAAAGGTGCGAGCGTGAAGATCACGGCGATGGCGCTGGATGGAACGAATAAGAAAGCAAGTGTGAAAATTAAGGTAAAATAAAGTAGTAAGCATTATTAATGGAATAGGGCAAAAATAAGAACATAAGAAACTGGAATGAAAGAAGCGCCTGCTTCGCAGATGTTATGAATCTGTGGAACAGTCGCTTCGTGGTTTAATATTCGGAGAAAGTATAATGTACAAATAAAAATCCCAGCAGGCGTATATCTGCTGGGACTTTTAGAGTTAAGATTCTACCGGAAAATCATAATCAAGGATCTTCTCGATAGAACGATTCGTTTCGTAAAATTCATTTTTCAGATAAGCAAGCCGTTCTTCGCCGGATGCTTCCAGATGATAGTAAACACGGATCATCCGCTTCCCGGCAGGCTTCTTATAATCGGAGATATATCCCTTTTCGATAAGTTTGTACAGGGCGGGATAAAGCGATCCCTCCGGAACTGTCAGATAATCGTCCGACAATTCTTTGATCAGTTTGGAAAACTGATATCCGTAGCAGTCTCCCTGCTCTTTTAAAATGTGAAGTAAGAGCATCTCTACAGCGCCCTTTTTGAAATTATTCTGTGCCCGCATAATAGTGTCAATCCCTTCCGTTGCTAACTATTATAAAGAATAAACCTTAAGAAAACAACTATTTTTACATTGCATATACAATAAATATTAATGAAAAATTAAATAAATCTTAAGAAAATTTTCCGGTTGAACTGCATGTAAGTTTCACTGTGCGGGTTACGGTGTCGATGACAGAGTTATTATAATAGTGTTTTGCGGTGGCTGTAGCGCTGGCTGTGTTCTTTGATTTGGATGCGGAGCTGTTTACAATTTTCCATCCATCCGCGCTGGATTTGGCAGATACACTAGAGGAAGTACATTTGGAAGTGCCTGATCCATATGTGAATGTACCGGTTACTTTGACATACCATTGTACAGAGTTGTTGTGGATGTATCGACCGGTTTTAGATTTTGTAACAGTTTTTGAATATGGCTGTATAGAATTGGAAGATTCGTCTTCAATGGTGAAGATGATATAGTCCCCGTTAGAGAAGTATTCAATTTCATCAGACGAAGTTGCTGCTGATACATCAATAGGAAATAAAGCTAAAGATAAAATAATGATAAATGATAATATTTTTTTCATAGTAATAATCTCTCCTTGTGTTATTCAATTGTTTCGATATATAGATTTGGGATTTCTTTTTGACTTTGTATGTATAATTCATGCAGATAAAAGCTGCGTACGCCCGTTACGATGATGACCGCAATGAGAACTGCAACGAACATTCTGCGGATATAGCAGGTAAAACGAAGATTCTTGGTCAGATAAGAAGAATCACAGTTTGAATAATAGTCAGCTACGATTTCTTCGGGATTACCAAGTTCATCACATATTTCAGAATAATTAATAGCGGGATTTTCTTCAGACAGATTGGTCAATGCGGATTTGATATCCTGAAATAACTGCTTTTCCGTTGCTTTATGTATAGGAAGAAAAAGCTTGAGATTCTTATAATATGTTTTACACGCTTTGTTCATTTGTATACCTCCGAATTTGACATAATAATATTTATAAATACATTATATAGTTGATAAAAGAAAAAACAATACATAGAATATCTAAATATATATTGACGGAACAAAAATTGGATGATAATATCAGAATATAGAATGCTGGAAGGAGAAAAATAACGACCAGAGAAGGAGGAATATCTATGAAAGAAAGTCCATTAATACTTTATATTGTTCATTTTATTGTATGTGTTACAGTGATGGTAATGGTATCTCTTGAAATAAGAAAATATGGAACACAGGATATGTTATTATGCGCATTAAAATGGTTTTCACTTACTGCGGTGATAGGTTCGGGGTTCTTTTTGGATGAGAAAAAAAAAAAGTGAAAGAAGAAAGCCGAAAAGAAAAAGAAGAAAGTCGTAATAGCAGGGATTCTGAAAAGCAATGAAACAATCACAGATATTTAATGGACGCGGGAGAGAAAGATTATGAGTAAAAAAGGAAAAGTTATAAGTGCGGTAGTCGTAGTTACTGGATGTCTGGCGCTTGCCGGAAGCGTTGTGCAGAATAATTCCCAGGCAAATGGCAAGGTCTCATTGGAGGGCTTTGGAAAAGTACTGAAAAAAGAATACAAGAATCCAGAAGAGGCTTCCGCAAAAAACTTATATGCGAAGGGAAATTATTCAGAAATTACAAAAACTGATATGGAAAAAGCAATTGCATATTATAAGGCTAAAGGCATGAGCGAAGAAGAAGCAGAAAAAGAAGCTTATAAATATGAAAAAGAAAGCGCAGCATTATGTACAGAGGCAATGAAGGCAGGCTGTAAGGCGACAGACAAAGAAGTGGCAGATTATGTAAGTGATATGCGTGCTGAGTATGAAGGTAAGAAACTGGATGAATCCAGCCAGAAACAAGTTGATGAGATCATTGCACAGTTTGATTCACCGGAAGATTATTGGAAATATGAGAAGACGGTATATCAGAAACTTCTTCCACAGATCAAATATAGAGAGAAGCTGGAGAAGGAGTATAGCGAGAAGCATGCAGGTGACAGCAAGGCTGATTGGGGAAAATACTTTGACAATTACAGGAAAGAAATTGTGGAGAAAGAAGATTTCAAGCTTGTGAAGTAAATATATGTGTTATATCTTTAAAGGGTGGAGAAGATAAAAGGGGATACATCGAAAAGCGCGATGTATCCCCAAGCAAGCTGAGACAGGACGGAGGGATACAAAGAAGTATCTCTTGGAAGAAGTATAAGGGAAAAAGAGATACACAACAAGCCAAGAGCGTATCCCTCAGGGAAAAGAAAAGCCAAAAGGGGATACCCCAACAAGCCAAGAGCATATCTGCAGAACAAAGAAAAGCAACAAGGGAGCTGACTTCACGGATATACAATATATCCGCGGAGCCCAGCTCCCTTGTTTTTTATATATGCATGAAAATTCGTCCTCGGCGGGAGAAGCGAAAAGCAATTCTACTTAAGGAAATACTTCAGGCGTATCCCTACCGCAAAAATTCATTAATAACATGCAGTACGCCATCCTCGTCGTTGGACTTGGTGATGTAATCGGCGCGCTCGCGCACCAGCGGCTGTGCGTTCGCCATGGCAACGCCAAGGCCGGCGGTCTCGATCATCGTAATGTCGTTGTAACCGTCGCCGCAGCAGATCATCTGATCTGAAGTAAGTCCGATGCTGGATAACAGCTTCAGAAGAGAATGTGCCTTATCCACCTGCGGAGGCATGATTTCCAGGAAGAACGGATCGGAGCAGTAGATGTAGAGGTAAGAACGGAAATAATCCGTCACTTCCTTTTGCGCTTTTGCAATAATCTCCGGTTCTCCTGTTACAAGAAACTTGTTCGCCGGTTCTTTAATGCTTGCCGCAAAATCATCCGTCTCGATGATCGGCATGTGATTGATCCGGGATTCCAGTTCGGTATATTTGTTCGGTTTGATTCCGGAGAGGATATTATCTGCTGTATAAGACAAAATATCCAGCCCGTCATATTTTCTTAAAATCTGCAGAAGAGGTTCTACAATATCTCCAGGAAGAGTCTTATTATAGATCGCCTGCATACTTCTGCAATCGGTAATTCTGGCACCGTTAAAAGAGAGAATATAGCTTCCGTAGTCTTCCAGAAGTAGTTGTTTCGCGAGTGGAAGAACTCCCTTGGTCGGACGTCCGCTGGCAAGCACGACTTTCTTGCCCTGCTCCTGAATATCGATCAGAGCTTCCAGAGTAGGTCTGGAGATCTCTTTCTTCGAGTTGGTCAGCGTACCGTCGAGGTCCAGTGCTAATATCTGATATTCCATGGATTCTACACTCCTACAATGCTTCCAGAGCCTCTACCAGTTCAGGAAAATGCATTCCATGAGAAGCTTTGACAAGGACATTGTCTCCCTCTTTCATAATATTTTTCATCTCTGCAAGGAAATCCGCTTTTGTTTCAAACCAGTGTACTTCTGTACCGTCTACGGAAGCACCGTTTGCAATTTCTTTCGCAAGATCTCCGATCGCGCATACAACATCTACACCTTTTTCAGCGGCATATGCGCCTGTCTCGTGGTGCAGTTCTTTTTCATTTGCACCAAGTTCACCCATATTTCCAAGGACAGCAACTTTACGTCCGATCGCCATATCGAGAACATCAATGGATGCCTTTGTAGAAATCGGATTTGCATTGTAGCAGTCATCTAAGATCGTCAGCTTATCGGTAATGATGATGTGGTTTCTTCCCGGAATAGATGGGAGATTCTCAATACCGGCTTTGATTTCTTCATTTGTCAGATCAAGGCTGTATCCGACAGCGGCACCTGCCAGCGCATTGGATACCATGTGGATACCCGGAAGCGGAACAACGCAGTCAAAAGAAGTTCCATTTGGCATGTGGAGCGTACATGAAGTTCCTTTAAGTCCGAGCGGTTTAATATCTGTTGCGCGGAAATCACTGTTGTCACCGGTTCCGAAGAATACAGGCTCTACACCTTTGATCGGACCGGATTCACGTAAAATATCATCATCTCCGTTGAAAATGATGGTCCCGCCATTTTTCATATCCTGGATCATCTGGGATTTCTCCTGGAAGATACCTTCTCTTGTCTTGAAAAATTCCAAGTGGGCAACACCGATGTTCGTGATCACACATACATCCGGACTTGCAACAGAAGAAAGTCTGCGCATCTCGCCGAAGTGGTTGACTCCCATTTCCAGAATAGCAACCTGGTTCTCCTCGTTCATTTCAAAAATTGTGATCGGAAGTCCCCATTCGTTATTGAAATTTCCTAATGTCTTATGAACATTGTATTTCTGGGAAAGTACAGATGCGATCATCTCTTTTGTACTTGTCTTTCCGACACTTCCTGTAATTCCGACAACCTTTACATCGAAAGAATCACGGTACAGTTTCGCAATGTCTAAAAGTGCCTGACCGGTTGATTCTACCAGAATATACGGGTAATCGGTTTCGCCCAGATCTTCATGGGAAACGACACACATTGCGCCCTTCTCGATTGTATCCGGGATAAATTTATGTGCATTTACATTTTCCCCGTCAATAGCGACAAAAAGGTAATCTTTCTCGACTTTACGACTGTCGATTACGACACCTGCTACTTCCTGGGAAAGTTTGGATGTATCGCCGTGATAAGTTCCTTTACAGGCCTTGGTGATATTTTCCAAAGTAAGGTTTTTCATAGAATAAATTCCTCCTTATTGGTAGCGTGCTTTGATTGATTCATCAATGATCTGCTCGCACAGATCACCATATTCCAAACCGGCAGCCTTCGCAGCCTTCGGAATCAGACTCGCCGGAGTCATACCCGGAAGTCCGTTCATTTCCAGACAATAGAACTTACCGTCTGTATCGTCAACGATAAAGTCAGCGCGTGCATACACATCCATGCGTAAAGTGTGAAATGCCTTCTCTGCCATGCGCTTCATTTTCTTCTGTGTCTTCTCATCGAGAGAGACCGGAGGGCAGATTTCCTGTGCGCCGCCTGCCTGGTATTTGTTCTCGTAGTTGAACACACCGTCTTTAGGAATGATCTCTACGATCGGAAGTGCTTTGCCGGCGAGAATACCACAGGCAAATTCTCTTCCTTTGATATAAGGTTCAATTACAACTTCTTCTTCCTGATGGA
Source organism: Dorea sp. AM13-35 (assembly GCF_003473885.1). Lineage (NCBI taxonomy): Bacteria > Bacillati > Bacillota > Clostridia > Lachnospirales > Lachnospiraceae > Dorea > Dorea sp. AM13-35. The sequence continues at coordinate 192,011 of NZ_QUCZ01000002.1, read as the reverse complement.
CATCAAAAGACTGATGGATCGCATCAAGATATTCTTCTTCGGTGTGAACGATAAATACACCGATGCTGGAACCGCCGGAGCATGGTTTGATAACCAGTGGAAGATAATATCCCAGCTCGTCAAGCGGGGTATCCTTTGTCTGGCGATTCAGGGAAGTTCCTCGCGGAGTTGCTACACGACTCATTTTAAAAATCTGTTTGGCAACCAGTTTATTCATAGAAAGGGAACAACCCAGAGAATTCGGACCGGTATAACGGATGCCGAGGATATCAAAAGTAGCCTGCAACTTTCCGTTCTCACCGACAGAACCGTGCAGAGCCATAAAAGTAATATCTGCCATACGGCACAGCTCGATGACGTTCGGTCCAAGATAGCAGTCGGACTGATCAGGTCGGGACTTTTTCAAAGCATCGAGATCCGGCATCGTTGTTTTGATACCTTCTGCAATACCAAGTCCGGCGTCCGGAAGATCGAAGACTTCGTCCAGTTTATCCGCATCATAAGGTAGTCCAAAATAAACGTCCAGCAGATAAGCCTGATGCCCCCTTTCGCGTAGTGTTTTACAGATTCCTGCTCCGGAAATAAGTGATACGTCGCGCTCAGGACTGAGTCCTCCGGCTAATACTATAATTTTCATAAAATAAATTCTCCTTACTTAGTCAGATATGCTCATCTGATCAAGCAGCGATTTTTTCACATCGTATAATTTCTGTGATAAATCCACATGGATACGATGTGGGTAGAAGAGACGTTTGGTCTCATCCCAGAGTGTATCCTTCTCTTGCTTGCAGTAAGCTGCAATCTCCATAACAGAAGGAGAGTTGTAGACACATTCACCATTTATGAAGACTGGAACGAGAATCTCACGCATTGTGTATGTGCCACCCGGAAGCCTGGTCTTTTTCCATGTCTCGATTGGATCAAATAATAACAGATCTTCATTGGTGTCATATTCTTCGCCGGCAAAACAGATCAGATCAGCTTTGAGTTTTCCTGTTTCTTTATCATAGATACGATAAATGGTTTTGTTACCAGGATTTGTAATTTTTTCTGTATTTTCAGAAATCTTAATCTTCGGAATAAATTCTCCGTCCTGATTCTTTATGGCAGCCAGCTTATATACACCGCCGAAAGACGGGCAGTCCTTGGAAGTGATCAGATTTGTACCGACACCCCAGGAATCGATGGCTGCTTTTTGCATCTTCAGATCGTGGAGAAGGAACTCATCCAGATCATTGGATGCGCAGATGGTTGCATCTTCGAATCCGGCAGCATCCAACATCTTGCGTGCTTCTTTAGAAAGGTATGCAAGGTCGCCACTGTCAAGACGGATTCCGTATTTTTTGAGGGGATGACCAGACTCTTTAAATTCCCGGAATACACGAATCGCATTCGGTACACCGGATTTGAGAGTATCATACGTATCGACAAGTAATGTGCAGTTATCCGGATACATTTTCGCATAGTTCTTAAATGCAGTATATTCATCCTTGAAGCTCATGATCCAGCTATGTGCATGTGTACCCATGACCGGAACATCAAAAAGCTGTCCTGCAAGAACATTGGATGTGCCGACGCAGCCGCCGATCATAGCAGCTCTCGCACCATAAAGTCCGGCATCCGGTCCTTGTGCACGTCTCAGACCAAATTCCATAATACCGTCGCCGTCTGCCGCAAAGACAATTCGGGAAGTCTTTGTAGCGATCAGTGACTGGTGATTGATGATGTTCAGGATCGCGGTTTCTACAAGCTGTGCCTCCATGATCGGAGCAATCACTTTTAACAGTGGCTCTTTTGGAAATACAACGGTTCCTTCCGGAATTGCATAGATATCACCACTGAAATGAAAACCGCTTAAGTAGTGCAGAAAATCCTCACTGAAAATGTGCAGACTTCTTAAGTAGTCCACATCCTCGTAAGTAAAATTCAGGTTCTTCACATAATCGATCACCTGCTCTAATCCGGCACATACAGAATATCCGTTGCCGCAAGGATTCTGGCGGAAGAAAACGTCGAAAATAACGGTTTCGTTCTGTTTCTCCTCATAGTATCCCTGCATCATTGTCAGCTCATAAAAGTCCGTCAATAACGTAAGATCTTGTCTGTTCATGGTCCCATTTGTCTCCTTTTTTATAAATTCCGTTCCATTATAGCACTTACAGAGAAAAAAGTAAAAGAAAAAAGAAAAGCCAGGCATTAGAGTAATGCCTGGTTCTTCTTAATGGTATCTTCAATAATCTTCTGACAGTTCTGTGAGAGCTGTTTTTTCTGTTCACGGTCCAGATCTTTTGCATAGATCGGCTTGCCATATTCGATGATGACGTGGGTCTTCTTAATGCGCGGGAACTGTTTCTCGAAAATCGAGATTGTGTTATTCATGCTGATCGGTACGATTGGACAACCACTTTTCTCAGCAATTTTAAAAGAGCCGCTGTGGAATGGAAGAACACTTAACTCTTCGCCGGTATTTCTCGTACCTTCCGGGAAAATGCAGATGGAGATTCCGCTTTTTACGTATTCAATTGCTTTGAGGATGGTCTTTAGTCCCTCTTTCGGGTTGTCACGGTCAAGGAAGAGGCAATAAAGGCGCTTCATCCATGTGCGGAGCAGAGGATAGCTCATCATTTCCTTTTTGGCAATGTATCCGGTGCGGCGTTTGCATCGGGAGTAAGTCAGAAGAATGTCAAAATAACTTCTGTGATTGCCAATGAAAAGTACCGGCTCATCCGGGATCCTTTCTTCGCCGATTACAGTGATCTCAGTTCCTGCAATCTTAAGCATAAATCGGAATGCAGCCTGCACCATGCGCAGACATTGATAATCGGCAGCTTCCTGATTAAATTTGCTGATGATCCATTCGATACCCAGTACCGGGATTCCGAGGATCAGATATAAAAATAAAGTAATGACTACCAAAATAAATCTAAACATTTGTATATCCTTTCTTTGCCTGGGGCGCTTAATCAAAGCGTCCATATAATAAGGTAAGTTCACGAAGGGTATCTGCGTATTCCGGTTTCAGATCTTGTGCACGGAAACGCCAGCTCCAGTTGCCGGCGGCTTTTCCCGGCGTATTCATACGTCCTTCATCTCCGCAGAATAAAAGATCCTGCAGCGGATAGATCGCATAAGTGGCAATGCTGGAAAGCGCTGCCTTTATCAGCCCATAACCGATATTCTTCTCATCGGTTGTTCCGGTGTAAGCACAGACTTTTTTGCGGCAATGTTCCGGTAATGTCTCGTACCAGGAAAGTGTTGTAGCATTGTCGTGTGTTCCGGTGTAGCAGACGCAGACCGGAGATTCAAAACGGTGTGGCAGGTATGCATTTTCGTCGGTAGAATCAAAAGCAAACTGCAGAACCTTCATGCCCGGGAATCCGAAATGTTCACGAAGCGCATTTACCTCATCCGTAATGATACCGAGATCTTCTGCAATGATCGGCAGATCGTCGCCGAGTGCCTGGGAGATCGCATCAAAGAGATCCCAGCCCGGCACCTTCGCCCAGTGTCCGTTGACGGCAGTCGGTTCGCCGTAAGGGATAGACCAGCATGCGTCAAAGCCACGGAAATGGTCGATACGCAGGATGTCCAGATTCTTAAGCTGTGTGCGGATACGCGAGATCCACCAGGAGAAATTGCTGTTCTTATGTGCATCCCATGCATAGAGCGGATTGCCCCAGAGTTGCCCGGTTGCAGAAAAATAATCCGGCGGAACTCCCGCAACAGAGAGCGGATATCCTTTCTCGTCCAGGTGGAATAGTTCTTTATTTGCCCAGACATCTGCACTGTCCATGGATACGAAGATCGGGATATCGCCGATGATCTGGATGCCTTTCTCATTTGCATATGCTTTTAGTCTGCTCCATTCTGTGAAGAAGATAAACTGCAGAAATTTGTAATATCCGGCTTCTTTCTGCAAAAGCTGTTTTAATTCCTCTTTGTATTCCGGGGATGGGCTGCGGTACATATCCGGCCAGTCCAGCCAGCTCCTTCCGTCATTGGCGTCTTTGCAGGCGAGGAAAAGCGCATAATCTTCCAGCCAGAAAGCTTCCTTCTGACAGAAGCACGCGAAATCCTGCTTTAGCGGATCGCCCCCGTCTCTTTCGTAAAAACGGTTGTATGCAAGGCGGAAAATGCTGTGTTTCCACGGAATGACCGTTCCGTAGTCTACCTGTGCGCTGTCTCCGGCAGGTGCATCTTTCAGTTCATGGTCGAATAAAAGTCCCAGTTCTTTCAAATGATCCGGGCTTATAAGAAGCGGCTGCCCGGCGAAGGCAGAGAAACTCTGATACGGAGAATCTCCGAAACCTGTATGTGTTAGTGGAAGGATTTGCCAGAGTTTCTGTCCGGCGGCTTCCAGAAAATCAACAAAATGGTATGCCGTATGTCCAAGATCTCCGATCCCATATGGAGAAGGAAGTGATGTCGGATGCAGAAGAACACCCGCCTGTCGTCTGTATTGTTTCATAATTAAGTACTCCTTAGTCTGTTTCAATAAAATTCAGCTGTTTGTGTGAATGTACAAAAGCACATTTTTATGGCAACACTTTTATAAGTATACACTAAAATTGGTATTTTTCATAGGTTCACTGTGTATGATATTAAAGAGAAATTGCAGGGTGAGTGTATGCGGAAGTGGTTGTTGTGTGCAGGACTTGTTCTCTGTCTGTGGATATTGTGTGGCTGTTCGATCCGGAAAGTGGATGACACGCAGAAAAGAAAGGTCGTATATGAAAATGTCCGGAGAGAGGAAATACCGGAAGAATGTAAGAAATGGATTGAAGAAAAGAAACAGGAACCATTTACCCTGACATACGAAGATCAGGGCAGTCTGTATCTGTTCTGCGGGTATGGAAGAAAAAAACAGGACGGTTACCGGGTGAAGGTTGTAAAGATAGAAGAAACTTCCAATACAATTTTCTTTCAGACAGAACTTGTCGGTCCGAAAAGAGGAACCGTAAGAAAAAAGAAGGAGACCTATCCGTACTGCGTGGTGAAAATGAAAGCAGGCGGGAAGATGGTGGTATTTGAATGATACCAGGGGTTCAGGTCTGCAGCCATATGCGCTTGCGCATGAGTGGATGCAGGACCTTGAACCCCGCCCACAACATGAGCATAAAAGTGGGATTTCAATCTCACGATATGCGAATGATGGGGGGAGGATTGTGAGAGTGCACAGCACGGAACAATCCGTGGGTATCATAAAGGATGGTTATAGCTTGATGAAAAACAATAAATAACAGGAAAGTGAGGTTGTCAAAATGGAGCAAAAAGATTATGAAACTCTGACATGCGAGACGCAGGAATTTAGGGGATACAGCCAGGGAAAAACGATTGTAGATCAGTTTTATGTGGATCAGGACTATAACGTGCCGGATGCCAAAAGTGATGTGCAGCGTGTGATCCTGAATGAAGGTACATTGCGCATCGAAGAGCAGAAAATTGTGGACAATTACATACGGATCAGCGGAAAGATACAGTTTCGCATGCTTTATGTGACGGATGACTCTGAGAAACGGCTGTCATCTCTGGAAGGAAGATTTCCATTTGAGGAGCTGGTTTATGCAGAGAAAGTGCCGGAGGGCAGTTTATTTATCAAGAGTTCACAGACGGAACTTACCGTAACGGTGATCCATTCAAGAAAGCTCGGAATCAAAGCACTCGTAGAATTACAGGTTTGTTCGGAACAGCAGAAAGAAGAACATCTGACAAGCGATATTTACAGAGAAGGAAGACGAGGGGAAGAAGGCAGCGAATACGCAGACGGACTGTGCAGAAAGAAGAGACAGGAGACACTTCTGAAAATGCATACGATGAAGCGTGATACATACCGGATCAAAGAAGAAGTACAGATTGGCGGGACAAAAGAAAATATCGGCACATTACTGTGGACTGAAGTCACTCCGGGAAAACTGGACACAAGGATTGGGGAGGAAGTACTTCTGCTGCAGGGTGAAATGCTTGTGTTCTGTTTTTATGAATCGCCGGATGGAAGGCTGGACTGGATAGAGCAGACGGTGGCATATGAAGGAAAGATTCCGTGTTATGGAGCAAAAGATTCCATGTATCACCAATTGTATCCGGTATTTACAGATGTGGCAGTGGAATCGCGCATGGACGAGGAAGGAGAAGTAAGAATTCTTGGCGTGGAAGCAACGCTGGATATGCGGCTGATCGTCTATGAAGAAGTAGAAATGGATGTGCTGGAGGATGCCTATGCGCTGGATGGTGAGTGTGAGATCAAATATAAGGACTGTCCGTGCGAAAAATTACTGATGCAGAATCATACCAAATGTAAAGTGACAGAGAAGCTGACACTTCCGGAGATTAAAGAAGATATTTTACAGATTTGCCACAGCACAGGAAGAGTGGAAGTGGAGAGTACACAGATTACAGAGAAAGGAATCGAAGTGGAAGGTGTATTGCATATCCAGTTTCTTTATATCAAATCAGACGATGAAATCCCGTTTGATGTATGGCAGGGAATGGTTCCGTTTACTGCATTTCTGGAAAGTAATGAGACGAACGATCGGATGCAGGTAGATCTGACGTGGTGCATCGAACAGTTAAATGTCGGACTGCTTGGAAATGCAGAAGTAGAAGTAAAAGCAGTACTTGCATTTCACGGATTCCTGAAAGAAGAAGTGAAAATACGCTGCCCGCAGGAAATGATCTGTCTCCCGTTTGATGCAGAAAAACTGGAAAAACAGCCGGGAATCGTAGGCTACATCGTAAAAGAAGGAGATACGCTCTGGGATCTCGCAAAGCGTTACGGCACAACCGGAGAGAGGATTCTTGAGATGAATGACTGTGAAAAGAATGGACTGAAATCTGGGGATAAAATATTGATTTTTAAGGAAAGTTTAAGTATACTGTAGGTGAATTGTATACAAGATACAAGGTACAGGGTAAAAAGTACAAGGAGAACAAAAGATGGACAGATTAGAACTGAAAGCACTTGGAAAAATTAATCTTGGTCTGGATGTGCTGGGAAGACGGGAGAATGGCTACCATGACGTGCGTATGGTTATGCAGACCGTTTATCTCTATGACCGTATTATTATGAAGAAGAGTAAGACACCGGGGATCAGACTTGAGACGAATCTCTATTATCTTCCGGTAAATGAGAATAATCTGGCTTATCAGGCTGCACAGATGCTGATGGACGAATTTCATATGGAAGAAGGTGTTTCCATACAATTGGATAAACACATTCCGGTGGCAGCAGGCATGGCAGGCGGAAGCTCGAATGCGGCAGCAGTTCTTTTTGGAATGAACCGGATGTTTTCACTTGGCCTGAGTCAGAAAGAACTGATGGAACGAGGTGTTAAGCTCGGTGCAGATGTTCCGTACTGTATTATGCGCGGAACCGTGCTGGCAGAAGGAATCGGAGAGATTCTGACACCATTATCCCCGATGCCGAAATGCTATGTTCTTATTGCAAAACCGGCAATAAGTGTATCGACGAAGATGGTCTATGAGAAACTGGATTCTCACGAAATCGAAGATCATCCGGATATCGACGGTATTTTAGCAGGATTAAAAGCCGGAGATCTGAAGAAAGTTGCAGGCAGCATGGGCAATGTACTGGAGCGTGTAACTGTGGATGCTTATCCGGTGATCGACCAGATTAAGAAAATGATGATAAAAGAGGGCGCGCTGAACGCTATGATGAGCGGAAGCGGACCGACTGTATTTGGAATCTTTGAAGAGAAAGCAACGGCAAGAAAAGCTGCCGATGCGATCCGGGATGCGAGACTGACAAAACAGGTTTATGTGACGAATATACACAATGCAAGGAGAAAAAGATGAAAGAACCGAAATTTAATGTGACAATGAATGAATATCTGCCTCTGCGTGATGTTGTATTTAATACATTAAGACAGGCAATTCTGCGCGGAGAGCTGAAACCGGGCGAGCGTCTGATGGAGATCCAGCTCGCAAATAAGCTTGGCGTCAGCCGTACACCGATCCGTGAGGCGCTTAGAAAGCTGGAGCTGGAAGGTCTGGTAAATATGGTGCCGCGAAAAGGTGCCGAAGTTGCAGACATTACAGAGAAGAGTTTGCGCGATGTACTGGAAGTAAGAAAAGCGCTGGAAGAATTATCCGTACAGCTTGCGTGTGAGAAGATCACAGAGGAAGAGATCGAGGAACTGAAACGGGTAGCAGAGCGATTTAAAGATACACTGGATGATCAGGATGTAACAAAGATCGCGGAAGCGGATGTGGCATTTCACGATGTTATTTATACAGCAACAGATAATCAGAAGCTGATTCTGCTGCTTAACAATCTGCGTGAGCAGATGTATCGTTACCGGGTGGAATATCTGAAAAAAGAAGAAGCATATCCGCAGCTTATCGCAGAGCATGAAGAACTGATCGATAATATTTCAAAGAGAAATAAAGAAGAAGCAACCCGCATCATGTGCGAACATATCGACAATCAGGTTGCAACCGTGATCAATGTTATTCACACAAAAAAAGTTTAAAAGGATTTGAAAATATTTGTATAAATTCCTGTGAAATGTGAAGACTCCCAATAAAAGAAAGGAGTACATAGAACAGGTGAGATATATAAATATAAAAACTTATAGAATTCAGAAGGCAGTCTGTGTTATACTGAGCGTCTGCGCCGCATGTCTTTTATTTTATGTGTTGTGTAACTGTGAAGAAATCAGGGCGCAGAGAGCAATTGATAAGACGCAGCAAAAACTTGCAAAAGAAGTATTGAGATTTCATGTTCTGGCGAACAGCGATAGCAACGAAGACCAGAAAGTGAAAAGGCAGGTCCGGGATGCCGTGCTTGTATACAGAAGCCGGTTACTGAAAAGCGATGGAAATAAAGATACATCTGCAGATGCTGACAGCATGGAACAGGAAGTATCAAGAGCAGAGGCAGAGCGACTTGTGAGGGAGTATTTGCCGGAATTTGAGCAGGAAGTAAACCGGGTGCTTAAAAAAGCGGGTGTAAATTACCGTGCGAAGGCAGTGCTGGCAGATGTCTATTTCCCGGAGAAATACTATGGAAATATCTGCTTCCCGAAGGGATGGTACCGGGCATTAGAGATAAGACTTGGGAAAGCCACAGGGCATAACTGGTGGTGTGTGCTGTATCCGAGCATGTGTTTTACAGAGGCGGTCTGTGTGACACCGGATGAAAAAGGCAGAGAGAACTTAAGAGAAATGCTGGATGCAGATGCGTATGAACTGGTGACGAAGCCGGAAAAGTTCCGGTTAAAAAGCTATTTTTTCGGTGAGAAGCTGAACCGGTGGCTGGCAGACAGATAGATAGAGGAGGAAATGTCATGACAGAGTTTCTGATTAGACATTTTGTAGAAAATTATGAAGATGTGGAAAAGGTGTCTGTGCGGACAGCATATGGAGTGCTGGCGAGTGTCACGGGCATCTTTTGCAATCTTTTTTTATTCGGACTGAAATGGTGTATCGGATTTTTCCTGCACAGTATTTCCATTATGGCAGATGCATTTAATAACCTGTCGGATGCAGGCTCATCCATCATCAGTCTGGTTGGAGTGAAGATTGCAGAGAGACCGGCAGATGAAGAGCATCCGTTCGGACATGGGAGAGTGGAATATATTGCGGCGCTGGTCGTCGCATTTCTTGTGCTGGAAGTCGGATTTACATTTTTTAAAGATGCCATTTCTAAAATAAGACATCCACAGGAAATGCGATTCCAGTTATTTTCGGTAGTCGTATTGATCCTGTCCGTTGCGGTCAAGTTGTGGATGAGCTATTTTAATAAGAAATTGGGAAAAAGGATAGATTCCAAAGTGATGATGGCGGTGTCGGCAGATGCGATCGGCGATGTCATTACGACATCGGCAACGATATTTTCAGTTGTATTTTTAAAGCTGACCGGGTATAATATCGACGGATTTATAGGTCTGGGTGTATCCCTTGTCGTTATGTGGGCAGGTGTCGGTATCGCAAAAGATACGCTGGAGCCATTGATCGGTCAGGCAGTAGATCCGAAAGTTTATTTACAGATCACGAATTTTGTGGAAAAATATGACGGTGTAGTTGGCAGCCACGATTTGATCGTACATAATTACGGACCGGCAAAGAGTATGGCATCAATCCATGCGGAAGTGCCGAATAATGTGGATATTGAAGAATCTCATGCCGTCATTGACCGGATTGAGCGAGAAGCCATGAAGAAGATGGGACTTTTCCTTGTGATCCATATGGATCCGGTTGAGACAGAAGATAAAAAAGTGCTGGCGATCAAAAAAGATGCCGAAGAGATTATAAAAGAGATGGACAAGCGTGTCAGCATCCATGATTTCAGGGTAGTAGGAGGTAGGGATCATAAGAACCTGATCTTTGATATGGTGATTCCTTACGAATATGATAAAGAGAAACAAAATGACTTAAGAGAAGAGTTTGCTCGCAGACTCCGGGAAAAAAATGACCGGTATCATGCAGTGATCACAATGGAAAGGAGCTATGTGGCAAGTGCAGCAGAATAATCATTATACATTTGACAGCAAGGTGCGGTTCAGCGAAGTCGATCATACCGGCCGTATTACCTTACCGGGGATTATCAACTATTTCCAGGACTGCAGTACATTCCAGTCGGAAAGTATCGGACTTGGCGTGGACTATTTTGCGGAACATAACAGAGCCTGGATACTAACTTACTGGCAGGTCGTGATCGAAGAATATCCGCGGCTTGCGCAGGAGATTAATATAGCGACATGGGCGACAGAATTTAAAAGCATGTTGGGAAAGCGTAATTTCTGCATGACAGATACAGAAGGAAAGAAACTTGCATATGCCAATTCTGTCTGGGCATATATGGATATGAAAAAAGGACGCCCGGTGCGGCCGTCCGCAGAAGAAGTAGACCCGTACGGAAGCGGAGAGCCACTGGAGATGGATTATCAGCCAAGGAAGATAAAACTTCCGGAGAGTGCGGTAAAAAAAGAGCCGTTTGCAGTGCGAAAATATCATATCGATACGAACGAACATGTGAATAACTGTCAGTATGTACAGATGGCAATGGAATATATCGAACATACCGGGGATATCAGGCAGGTTCGTGTAGAATATAAAAATTCGGCAGTGTATGGAGATATCATTGTGCCGAAAGTGGCAGCAGAGGAAACAAGAACGGTAGTGGAGCTTTGTGATGAGTCGGATCGGATCTTTGCGACCGTTGAATTCAGCTAATAGGAGAAAAAGATGAATTTACAGAATGAATTAGGAAAAAGAAGAAGTTTAATGGTAGTAAAAATCGTAGATTTCGGTGTATATCTCGGAACAAAAGATGAGAAGGTTCTGCTTCCGAAGAAAGAAGTGCCTGCCGGTATTGAAGTCGGAGATCCGATCGAAGTATTCTTATACAAAGATTCATCCGACCGTATCATTGCAACCACCCGCATACCAAAGCTGATGATGGGAGAAGTGAAGGTACTGGAAGTCGCTGACACAGCGAGAATCGGTGCATTTCTGGACTGGGGTCTGGAAAAAGACCTCCTGCTTCCGTTCCGCGAGCAGACAGCAAAAGTCTCCAAGAAAGACAAAGTATTAGTCGCTCTGTATGTGGACAAGAGCGGAAGACTGTGCGCAACGATGAAAGTGTATGATAAGCTCCGCACAGATGCGCCATACGAGAAAGACGCAGAAGTGAAAGGACGCATTTACGAGATCAGTGATAACTTTGGCGCGTTTGTCGCAGTAGATGATAAATATTCTGCGCTGATCCCGAAGAGAGAAGCGTACGGCAATCTGAAAGTCGGCATGGAAGTCGAGTGTCGCGTAACAAAAGTGCACGAAGACGGAAAACTAGATCTAAGTGTCAGAAAGAAAGCGTTTGAGCAGATGGATGATGATGCAGTCATGATTCTGGGCTATGTAGAAAAAAATGGTGGAAGTATTCCATTTACTGACAAATCTGATCCTGAAAAAATCAAGGAAACTTTTGGAATTAGTAAAAATGCATTCAAAAGAGCAGTTGGCAGATTATTTAAAGAGCATAAGATACAAATTAAGGAGAATGGAATTGAACTTGCGAAAAAATAGGTTCTTGAAATCCTAAAAAAATAAGGTATAATTAGTAGCGTGAGAAAAAGAAAAGAGCTTATCAAGCGTGAATAATGGAAGGAGAGCAATAGAATGAAAGTACAGAATATCAAAGACATCGACGCATTTTTTAAGACAGTTGACGATTGTTCAGGAAGAGTTGAATTAGTAACAGGAGAAGGAGACAGACTGAACCTGAAATCTAAATTATCTCAGTATGTTTCTATGGCAAACATCTTCTCAGGCGGAGAGATCCCGGAGCTTGAGATCATCGCTTATGAGCCGGAAGATACAGACAGACTGATCAAATTCATGATGAACAACTAATTAGAATCAGGTCGCAAAGAGATATGAGAAGGCAGATGGCAGGATATGCTATCTGCCTTCTTGCGTGTATAGGCTTCAGAGAAAGCTGACGTTACAACGTGCACTAATGTTATGCAGATTATGATTATGAAAAATTTAGTTCGGGATAACAAAAAACGCTATCATGGGTGGAAATGTGGTATAATATTCGAGATACCGGGGGCAAAAGCCTGAAACCACTATGTGCAGGCACATGAGTGGTTTTATGGAACAATTCGTATGGTATCTTAACAAAATGAAGAAATATAAGAATACATAAATTATAAAATAAAAAGGAGTCGGAATAGATTATGAGTTTTGCGCATCTGCATGTCCATACGGAGTTCAGTCTGCTGGATGGTTCCAATAAAATCAAAGAATGTGTTTCCAGAGTGAAAGAACTGGGAATGAACAGTGTGGCGATCACAGATCATGGAGTTATGTTCGGCGTGATCGATTTTTATCGTGCGGCAAAGGCAGCAGGGATCAAGCCAATCCTTGGATGTGAAGTGTATGTTGCGCCCGGCTCCCGTTTTGATAAAGAGGCAGTTGGCAATAATGATGACAGATATTATCATCTCGTACTTCTGGCAGAAAATGAGACCGGTTATTACAATTTAATGAAGATCGTATCCAGAGGATTTACAGAAGGCTACTATTATAAACCGCGTGTCGATATGGAACTATTGGAGCAATACCATGAGGGAATCATTGCTTTGAGTGCTTGCCTTGCAGGAGAAGTGCAGAAGAATATTCTCCGGGGAATGTATGGTGAGGCAAAGGCTGCAGCGTGCCGGTACAAAGATATTTTCGGAGAAGGAAATTTCTTTCTGGAACTGCAGGATCACGGAATGGAGGAGCAGAAACTGGTAAACCAGTCGCTGCTTCGTATGTCGCAGGAGACAGGAATTGAACTGGTGGCAACGAATGATATCCACTATACTTACGCAAACGATGTGAAGCCACATGACATCCTGCTCTGTATCCAGACTGGCAAGAAATTGGCAGATGAAGACCGTATGCGTTATGAAGGCGGGCAGTATTACATCAAGTCCGAAGAAGAGATGCGAAAATTATTTCCATATGCACAGGAAGCAATCGATAATACACAGAAGATTGCGGACCGTTGCAATGTGGAGATTGTATTTGGTGAGAAGAAGCTGCCGAAATATGATGTGCCGGATGGTTTTACTTCCTGGGAGTATTTGAATAAATTATGTTATGAAGGACTGGAAAGACGGTATCCGGGAGACGATCCGAAGATCCGTGAACGTCTGGAATACGAGCTTAGCGTTATTAAACGTATGGGGTATGTAGATTATTTCTTGATTGTATGGGATTTTATCAAATATGCAAGAGACCACGGCATCAGTGTCGGACCGGGACGAGGTTCGGCAGCCGGAAGTATTGTATCCTACTGTCTAGGTATTACAAGTATTGATCCGCTCCGGTATCAGCTCCTGTTTGAGCGTTTCCTGAATCCGGAACGTGTATCTATGCCGGATATTGACGTGGACTTTTGCTTTGAACGAAGACAGGAAGTCATTGATTATGTTGTGCGGAAATATGGAACTGACCGGGTGGTGCAGATCGTAACGTTCGGGACAATGGCGGCGCGCGGCGTTATCCGTGATGTAGGGCGTGTTATGGACCTTCCGTATGCATTTGTAGATGGAATCGCCAAAATGATCCCGAAAGAACTGAATATTACACTGGGGAAAGCATTACAGTCCAGTCCGGATTTCAAAAAAGCTTACGATAACGATCCGCAGGTAAAAGAGCTGATCGATATGTCCATGCGTCTGGAAGGACTTCCGAGACATACATCCATGCATGCAGCCGGCGTCGTGATCAGTCAGAAAGCAGTAGAAGAATACGTGCCGCTTTCGGTAGGTTCGGATGGTTCGGTTGTCACACAGTTTACAATGACAACGCTGGAAGAGCTGGGACTTCTGAAAATGGATTTCCTCGGTCTCCGGACGCTGACTGTTATTCAGGATGCAGTGCGCCTGGCAGAAAAGAGTTCCGGCAAAGAGATTGACATCAATGCGATTGATTATAACGATAAAAAAGTACTGGATTACATCGGAAGCGGCGAGACAGATGGTATATTCCAGTTGGAAAGTGGCGGTATGAAAGGGTTCATGAAGGAACTGAAACCACAGAATCTGGAAGACATTATCGCCGGTATCTCGCTGTACCGTCCGGGACCGATGGACTTCATTCCACAGTATATTAAGGGAAAGAACCATCCGGAGTCGATCACTTACGACTGCCCGCAGCTGGAACCGATCCTTGCGCCGACTTACGGCTGTATCGTATATCAGGAACAGGTTATGCAGATCGTACGTGATCTTGCCGGATTTACACTGGGACGAAGCGACCTTCTGCGCCGTGCCATGTCCAAGAAAAAGGGTGACGTGATGCAGAAAGAACGGCAGGCATTTGTCTACGGAGACGAAGAAGGCGGTGTGCCGGGCTGTATCGCAAATGGAATTGACGAGAAGACGGCAAATAAGATCTATGATGAGATGATTGATTTCGCCAAATATGCATTTAACAAGTCACATGCGGCGGCTTACGCAGTTGTATCTTATCAGACAGCCTGGTTAAAATATTATTATCCGGTAGAGTTTATGGCGGCGCTTATGACGTCTATGATCGATAATCCGCCGAAGGTTGCAGAATATATTTATAGCTGTCGTCAAATGGGAATCGAGATCCTGCCACCGGATATCAATGAAGGTGTCGGTAACTTTTCGGTACAGGACGGAAAAATCCGTTATGGCCTTGCGGCGATTAAGAGTATCGGTCGTCCGGTCATTGAATCAATCGTAAGAGAGCGGAATGAACGCGGAAAATTTAAGACACTGAAAGATTTTATCGAGCGCCTTTCCGGAAAAGAAGTGAATAAACGTACGATTGAAAGTTTTATCAAATCCGGTGCATTTGACGGGCTTGGAGGCACGAGAAAACAGTTCATGATCATTTATGTGCAGATTGTGGATCAGGTGAACCAGGAACGCAAATATTCCATGGCAGGACAGCTTTCGCTGTTTGATATGGTGGACGATGACCAGAAAGCAGAATTTGATATTCCATTGCCGAAGGTCGGAGAATATGAAAAAGAGACAAGGCTTGCATTTGAAAAAGAAGTGCTGGGCGTCTATCTGACTGGACATCCGATGGAAGAATACGAAGAAAAATGGAGAAAGAGTATTTCCAAAACGACGTTGGACTTCCAGCTTGATAAAGAAACCGGTGCAGCGAAAGTGCATGATGGCGCAAAAGAGATCATCGGAGGAATTATCGCGACGCTTGCCATTAAGTATACGAAGACCAATAAAACGATGGCGATCCTGACACTGGAAGATCTACTCGGAACAGTGGAAGTAGTCGTATTTCCGAGAGATTATGAAAAATACAAAGAATATCTGCAGGAAGAAAATAAAGTATTTATCCGCGGACGCGTATCGGAAGAAGATGACGCACCGAGCAAACTGATCTGCGAATCGGTAGTTCCATTTTCCCAGACACGCAAAGAACTGTGGCTCCAATATGCAGACAAAGATACATTTCTTGCACAGGAACAGATGCTCTATGATCTGATCGGAAACTCTGACGGAAGAGACGAAGTTGTCATTTACTGCAAGAAAGAACGTGTTGTAAAACGGCTTGGAAGGAACCGGAATGTACAGGTTGAAACTGGCTTATTAAGCAGGCTTAGGAACTATCTTGGCGACTCTTGCGTGAAAGTAATCGAAAAAAATATTGAAAACATTTGATAATTCATGTAAAATGGTGCACGGATGGATAAATTATATTAAAATAAGTAAGGATAAATGATGGAGGGATGATCATGGCAGACAAAACAATACGTACGATTGGTGTTCTTACCAGTGGTGGAGATGCACCGGGAATGAATGCGGCAATCCGTGCAGTAGTAAGAACAGCGTTGGGTAAAGGCCTGAAAGTCAGAGGAATCAGAAAAGGTTATCAGGGTCTTATGAACGAGGAAATTATTGACCTGTCAGCCAGAGACGTATCAGACATTATCGAGCGTGGAGGAACAATTCTCCAGACAGCACGCTGTAAAGAGATGCGTACAGAAGAAGGACAGCAGAAAGCAGCAGCTATCTGCAAAAAATATGGAATTGACGGACTGGTTGTAATCGGTGGAGACGGTTCCTTTGCAGGAGCACAGAAGCTTGCAAACTTAGGAATCAATACGATCGGACTCCCAGGAACAATCGACCTGGATATCGCATGTACCGAGTATACAATCGGATTTGATACAGCAGTTAATACTGCAATGGAAGCAATTGATAAAGTACGTGATACTTCTACTTCCCATGAGAGATGTTCTATTATCGAGGTTATGGGAAGAGATGCCGGATATCTGGCACTCTGGTGCGGTATTGCCAACGGAGCTGAGAAGATCCTGATGCCGGAAGAGCATGACTTTGATGAAGCAGCAATCATCAAAGACATTCAGGAGAGCAGAAAACGTGGCAAGAAGAACTATATCATCATCAATGCAGAAGGTATCGGAGATTCTATCAATATGGCGAAGAGAATCGAAGAAGCAACCGGTATGGAAACAAGAGCAACTGTTCTGGGACACATGCAGCGTGGTGGAAGCCCGACATGTAAAGACAGAGTGTATGCTTCTATTATGGGTTCAAAAGCAGTAGACCTTTTGCTGGAAGGAAAGTCAAACCGTGTCGTTGGTTACAAACATGGTGAGTACATTGATTTCGATATTGATGAAGCACTTGGAATGCATAAGAGTATCCCGCAGTATCAGTATGACATTGCAAAACAGCTTGCGCTGTAAGAGAATGAGATAAGAATGATGACGAAGGATGTATTATTAACAATTTCCGGTCTTCATTATGATGAATTTTCCGGTCGGGAGGATGACAACGAGCCAATCGAAGTCATCACCCCGGCTGCTTATTATCTCAAGAATAATAAGCATTACATTATATATGAAGAAGTTGTGGAAGGTATGCCGGGAAGTATTAAGAACAAGATACGGATATCCGGGGAAGATCAGCTTGAGATATTAAAGAGCGGTCTTTCAGGCACGCATATGGTATTTGAAAAAGACAAGATCCATATGACTCCGTATGAGACGCTGTATGGTGAGCTTCTCCTTGGCATATATACAAAGGATCTGAAAGTAGAAGAATCCGACGACCGGATCAATATCCGGATAAATTATGAGCTGGATATTAATGGCGATAAAGTTGCCGACAGTGAGATTAAGATGTGTGTAAAAGCAAAATAAAAAGGACAGGTCGGTAAAAGCCTGTCCTTTTTATAAAATCATTTTCATTTTACTTGTTTCTCAGTCTTGCGAAGAATCCCTTTTTCTTTTCCGGTGTTTCAAGCGGACCACGAAGTCCTTTGACACCTGTAATGTAAATACCACTGACTGTGGCTTTTACTTCTTTCTTAACAGGGATTGTAGGATAAACCTGAGCATCGCACATCAGAGTCATTACCTTCGGCCCAACCTTTGCTTTAACAACCGGTACTTTGGAACGGCGAAGATACTTCGGCGTGTTCTCCAGTACGATCGGCGGGAAACCTGCATCTTTGAGACGAATACGACCTTTATCAATAACCAGCATGGATACGGTCTGCTTAACAGCATCTAACTGTTCCTGCTGTTCGGCCTGCTTCTTCTCAGCTCTTTTCCCGAGGAAATATAATGCAATGCATGCAATGATTAAAACGACTAAGATCACTAATAAGACAATCGTTAATTTACTCACAGCGAACCTCCTAAAATCTGTTTTTCACGAAGTACATTGTATCATTCTTTTGACGCAAGTGCAAGAGATTTGAGATTTTAGCAGGGAACTTACATAACAGGGGAGGTGTTTAGAATGTTTATTGCGGCAGGTCATATGATCAGTGAAGCATATTTATGGCTGATGGATCATTTATTTATCATCAATCTCGTATTTTCAATTCTGATTATTTTCTTTCAAAGACGGGATCCGACGACCGTATGGGCATGGCTTCTGCTGCTTTATTTTTTGCCGGGACTTGGATTTATTCTCTACCTTGTATTAGGGCAGAATTTCCATAAAGACCGAATGTTCAAGATGAAAGAAATTGAGGGCGAGATCAAACATGCGGTGCGAAGGCAGGAAGAATCGATCTATCGGCGGAAGTTGAAGCTCCGTGATCCGGAACTGGAGCGTTTTAAGAGCCTGATTCTCTATAATCTGAACGAAGGGGAGGCGGTGCTTACCGATAATAACGATATCCGTGTGTATACAGACGGAAGGGAGAAATTTGATGCACTGTTATCCGAGATGGATCATGCGAGAAATTATATTCATTTGCAGTATTATATCATCAGGAATGATGAACTCTGGCAGGAAATGGAGGAAGTACTTTTAAGAAAAGCCAGACAGGGTGTGGAGATCCGAGTCCTTTTTGACAGTATGGGATGTCGTGGAATGAAGAACAGCGATTGGGATCGTCTGGAAAAAGCCGGCATTCAGGTGGCAGAATTTTTTCCGGCAGTATTAGGAAAACTGCAGCTTCGTGTGAATTACCGAAACCACCGGAAGATTGCAGTGATCGATGGAAGAATCGGCTTTGTCGGCGGATTTAATATTGGAAGAGAGTATCTGGGAAAAGATGAGAAATTCGGATACTGGAGAGATACCCACATTTGTATTGAAGGAGCGGCGGTCACTTCGCTTGCAGTCCGTTTTGCACTGGACTGGAATTATGCAGCGAGAGATAATATTTTTCTGGAGGATCATTTGTTTGAACTGCCGACTTATATCCGGAACGGGCGTGATCCGGTGCAGATCATTTCCAGCGGACCGGACTCACATAGTCAGGAGATCCGTAACAATTATCTGCGCCTGATCCATATGGCAAGAAAAAATATTTTTATACAGACGCCGTATTTCATACCAGATGATGATATCCGGGACGCGCTTATTATCGCAGCAAAATCCGGAATTGACGTGCGCGTGATGATCCCGTGTAAGCCGGATCACCCATTTGTATACTGGGCGACTTATTCTTACATCGGTGAGATGGTGGAGGCAGGCGTGCGATGTTTTACTTATGACAATGGATTCCTGCACAGCAAATGCCTGTGTATCGACGGCCTTGTCACCTGCATGGGAACTGCCAATATGGATATCCGTAGCTTTGCACTGAATTTTGAAGTAAATGCAGTAATCTATAGTGCAAGGACAACAAAACAGTTGGAAGACGCATTTGAAAATGATATGACAAAAAGCTCTCTTGTGACAAAGAAATCTTACGAGCAGAGAACGCTTTTGATCCGCTTCAAAGAGCAGTTCTGCAGGCTGTTGTCTCCGGTGCTTTAATTCGACAGGATAATGCCCGCCAACATAGCGTGTTCTGTGAAATAAATGTGAAAAGGGTAGGCATAAGGGGGAGAATGTGGTATAACATAATAAGGCTATGGGTTCGCATGTGCGAATGCGTAAATATATTTTCGAGGTGAACTATGAAAAAGAAAGCAGCAGTATTATTAACAGGAATTATGACGGCATCTCTTCTGTTGTCAGGATGTCAGAGCAGTAAAGGAATCGAGAATGACAACTTGAAGATTTCACAATACAAGGGTGTGGAAATTGATGAGGTAGACAAAGCTGATGATGTAACGGATAAGGACGTGACAGGTTTCATTGATTCTGTCCGGGAGTCTAATGCGAAGACAAAGACGATCAAGAATCGTGCAGTTAAGAAAGGTGACACCGTTACAATCGACTTCGTTGGTAAGATGAATGGCAAGAAATTCGACAACGGATCTGCAAATAACCAGAAGTTAAAGATCGGATCTAACACATTTATCGAGGGATTTGAAGACAGTATCATCGGACACAAAGTTGGGGACAAGTTCGTATGGAATGGAAAATTCCCAAAAAACTATTCCGAAGAGCTTGCAGGTAAGAAAGTTAGTTTTACAATTAAGGTAAAAGCAATCACAGAGTCCAAGACACCGGAACTGAATGATGCATTTGTTAAGAAAGTTTCAAGTAAATCCAAGACAGTTGCAGAGTATAAGAAAGAAGTAAAGAAAAAACTGGAGCAGGAAGCACAGGATACATATACAGAATCTGTTGAGAGTGGCGCATGGGAGAAAGTTCTGTCTAATACAAAAGTGAAGAAGTATGACGAGAAAGAACAGAAGAAGATGGAAAACGCATGGATCAGCCAGTACAAACAGTATGCAAAAGCTTACAACATGGATTATAGCAAGTTCCTTGAGCAGCAGATGGGTATGACAGAAGAAGAATTCAACAAACAGGTAAAAGCTGCTGTTAAAGATACGATGAAGCAGAACATGGTAACAGAAGCGATCGCAGACAAAGAGAACATCAAGATGAGCAAGAAAGACTACAATAAAGAGCTGAAAGCAATTGCCAAGAGTTATGGATACAGCTCTAATGTAGATGCGCTCAAGAAAGCATTTGAAGAGCAGGATCTGAAAGATGCGGCACTGAAGAATATAGTAAAAGAATGGCTTGGAAAGAACTGCGTTCAGGTTGCCAAGAAGTCCAGCGATTCAAAGAGCTCCAGTGATTCAAGCAGCTCAAGCAACTAATCGGACAGCTGCATAGAGCAAAATATGAGATTTAATTTCAATAATAAAAAACAGCGTCACAGGAATGATATTTAAATCGTTTCTGTGACGCTGTTTTTATATGATAGAAAATTACATTTTTTATTATATAAAAGCCTCCGGCGGGATAAGTGATTTACTGATCTCTTAAATACTATAATTTTAACCGGTAAACTTTAACCGGACGCCCCTTAGAAGTAGTTGACCTTGTGTGGGCAATAGTAGCGGCACCGCCATTTTCCAGATTGCGGAGAATGCGGTTTGCATTCCGGACAGTAACGCCCATATGGTCTGCCAGCTCATTTGTTGTAAGGTCGTATGAACCGGTCATTTTAATGATGGAGATTAGTTTCTGGATCGTTAATGTAGAGAGTTTGCAATTCTCTGCAATTTTAAAGATGTTATCCGAAAGATTTTGCGGAAAACTCGGAAGCTGTGAAGAACCGAGCGGTCCGACGAGCTGATTGGTCTCGTTCATCACAAAACTTCCATCTGTATTCCAGGATTCCCGCAGGGCATTTTCCGCATGCTTTTTCGCATCTGTAATATTTTTCCCGATTCCATAACCAACTGCGGCAGAGATGTCGTAATTTTTTTTCAACATTGCGATAATATATCCAACCTCGAAGTTTTTGGTAATCATGGCAACTACACGGTGAGTGGTATAAATGTAGTAAACGTTGGATTCTTTCTGCAAAATGGCGTCGATCAGAAACTCTTTCTTGATATTCTGAATAGCGTCTTCCAGTATTTGGTCAGTTTTATCAGAAACAGACGGTTCATGCGCAGCAATTGCGATTGCTGCAGGCAGATTCTCGCGGTATTTTTCCAGTCTGATCTGGGACAATAATTCCTTGATTTGGGATTCTAACTGGTCTTTTACAGGATAAAGAAAATAATAAGGAACTCCGTGTTCTTCTAATAAGGGGATTGTACTGCTGTAAGAGCAGAATACCATATCGATTTTATCCTGTTTCCAAAGATCGATAATTTTCAATGCAATATTCATTTCAATCATGGAAAAATCGCCGATTGTACTTTTATTTGCCCACTGATCCATCGTAAGTGCCAGATTATTTAAATTCAGTTTATGGATGAGATAATCAACAGAAGCATGTTCATAATTATCCGGTGATTGAATAATCGGAAGCATAAAGTCAAAAATACAGCGCTTTGGATCCAAATCACGGCGCTCAAGAAAAAATTTTACAAGAGCGTGGTAAAAGGAAATCATATCTGCGTGAAAAGATACAACCGGCTTTTTAAATTCTCCTACATGATGTTCGATTGCAGACAGGGCTGTTGTACCACTGACCATAAAACCGTCAGCAATGGTTTCGTATTTTTTATAGATATCTGCGATGTGTTCAAAATTTGTATAATCTGCGATTGTGACATCACATTCTTCTTTAAATTCTTCAAAAGCTTTTTCAACAAAAGGATGAAGATATGTACTCGTTATAATTACAATCTTTGTTTTCATGAAATTCTCCTTTCCTTCGTATATTTTACTGAAAAAATGCACATAATTCAAGGCGAAAAATTGTAAATTATAGCAAAAATCACAAGGAGCTATAGAAAAGTGTTGACTGATATATTGAATACGGCTATGATTATTCCATAAATATTCCATAAGTGTTCCGCAAATATTCTAAATATATTCTACAATTTAAAAATTAGAGTAAAGTATAAAAGAAAGATGCTATTAAGAAGGAGGAGACGATATGAACTTTTATGAGAGAGCGAAGGAACTGAGAGAAGAGACCGTTGCTAACCGCCGCTATCTTCATACGAATGCAGAAGTTGGCTTAAATATGCCAAAAGCGCAGGCATTTGTTATGGGAAAATTAAAAGAATATGGCTTAGAGCCAAAAGAATGTGGTCATGGTGTGATGGCAACACTGGGAAAGGGTGGAAAGGTTCTGATGCTTCGGGCAGATATGGATGCACTTCCGATGCCGGAAGAGAGTGGGGAACCGTTTGCATGTCCGTCCGGTCAGGAAGCACATGCGTGCGGACACGATTTCCATGCAGCAATGCTTTTAACAGCGGCAAAGATGCTGAAGGAAAATGAATCTGAATTACAGGGAACAATTAAGTTTATGTTCCAGCCGGCAGAAGAGACTTTTGAAGGAAGCAAAGATATGATTGAGAACGGAATACTAGAGAATCCAAAAGTTGATGCCGCACTTGCCTATCATGTGGCAGCAGGACAGATGCCGGTAGGAATTTTTATGTATAACGATAACGGAACAATGATGTATTCCGTGGACGGATTCAGGATTGATATTAAAGGAAAAGGTTCGCACGGTGCATATCCACAGAATGCCATTGATCCGATCAATATCGGAGTTCACATTTACACAGCTCTGGAAGCAATCATGGCAAGAGAGGTTGATCCGACAAAAGCATGTGTTATGACAGTCGGTAAATTTGAAGGCGGAACAGCTGCAAATATCATCCCGGATACGGCAGTAATCGAAGGAACAATCCGCAGCAATGATAAGCAGGCGAGAGAACTTATGGTACGAAGAATGAAAGAAGCAGCAGTAAAGACAGCAGAAAATTACGGCGGAACGGCAGAGATTACCATGCTTTCAGAAGTACCACCTCTGATCTGTGATCCAAAACTGACCGATGAGATTGTAGAATATATGAAAGAAATGGATATTCCTGGTTTAACTCCATATCCGGGAATTTCAGCAAGCGCATCGGAAGATTTTGCAACAATTGCGGAGAAGATTCCATCTACATTTATCTATCTGTCAGCAGGATATACAGATGAGAGAGGACAGTATGGTGCACACAATCCGAAAGTGCAGTTCAACGAAGACGTGTGCCCAATCGGTTCAGGATGCCTCGCACATTGTGCAACACAGTGGTTAAAAAATAACAATTAAATATAGAACGACAGCAAAAAAGGAGAAAAGGCCAATGAGCCATTAATTTCTTTGAAATTATTTAAAAATACTCAGTATACAGTGATTCTGATTATTGGGTTTATCTGTTATTTTTATCAAACAGCTATGAATGTGTATGCACCGATCGGAGCAATGAAAGTTATGGGCACATCTATCATCATTTACTTTGTAGCATTGACAATTACCGGTATTGCAGAAAGTTACCGATCTGTATCCATTACACCAAGCGCACAGGCAACATTGCAGCCGGAAGATATGGGAGTAGGAAAATCGAATCAGACATACATTAAAAAACCCCTGCATAGATTGTAAAAAACAAACTATGCAGGGGTTTTTATATGAAAGATTACATCGAAGAGCGGGCGGTAGAGATTGCATATTATATCATTGAACATGAAGCAACGGTGCGACAGACAGCAAAACAATTTGGGGTGAGCAAGAGCACGATACATAAAGATGTAACAGACCGTCTCCTGGCGATCAACCCGGCGCTTGCAAAGGAGGCAAGAAAAGTCCTGGACAGAAATAAATCTGAACGGCATATCAGAGGCGGACTGGCTACAAGAGAAAAATATCTGCACCGGCATCTTGAAGAAAAATAATGATTTTTAAATGTCGCGAATCAAATACTATAATAAAGGTCTGAAAATGTGGTAGTAGAGACAGGCGGGAGAATGTGTTCAGGCATTTTCTTCTGCCTGTCTCTGTGATGAAAAAAGATAATAACAGACAAAACAGATTGGCATATATTAAGTCAATAGAAAAATATAAATGACACTTTCAGAGTAAACGGGAATGTGGTACGATAGGTGATGAATTGGAGAAAGTTACAGTAGAATCGAGAGGAAAAATATGATTACAAGAAATTTTCGGAGAGAACAGAAGAGAAAGCGCGTAATGGCATATTTTATCAATGCAACGATAGAATTGATGGAAGAGATCGGGATTGAGAATCTGACGATCCGAAAAGTTGCAGAACGTGCCAAATATAACAGCGCAACTTTATACAATTATTTTGACAGCCTGGATGAGCTGGAAATGTTTGCAAGTGTGAAATGTCTGAATGAATATGTAAAAACATCGCAGATCAAATATTCAGAAGGCAAGAGTATGAGAGAATGGTATCTTGGAGAATGGAGATGTTTTTGCGAGCAGGCATTTCGTCATCCACGCATTTACAACTTCTTGTTTTTCAGCCCGCTTGGGGAGACAAATATGACGGAGATATTTCGTCGGTATTATGAAATTTTTCCACAGGAAAAAGTAGAAGAAATAGAAGAATACGAAGAATTTATGGCAAATGGAGATTTTTATAAAAGAAATCAAATGCTTCTGACAAAAGTATTGCAGGAAAAAGAATATAATCTGACGGATAAAGAAATCAGTGAGTTAAATGAGATGAGTATCCTGATTTTCAGAGGAATGCTGGAGACCATGCGCATTGATAAAAACAAACCTACACTTGAGCAGGCTGTTCATCGCACAGTGCGGTATCTGGAGAATACACTGCGGGTATATCATTTGGTATAAAAAGGTTGCAGTTTGTTAAACTTTGTGATAATATACATAAGAATTATTAGAGAGATATATATAAATGGTTAGAGTTATAAAAATTGGTTAGAAGTTATGAGTAAGATAGATTTTCATTCCCACATTCTGCCGGGAATAGATGATGGAGCCAGGAATTTGGAGACATCGTATAATATGCATCAGATGGCCAGACAACAAGAAGTAGATCTCATGCTGGCGACACCCCATTTTTATGCGTCACAAGACAGAATTGATAACTTTTTAAAGAGGCGTGAAGAAGCTTGGGTTCAGTTCCACGACACTGTCGAAGCGTCGGAAGAGACAGAACCCCGGATTATACTCGGTGCCGAGGTGGCTTTTTTTGACGGAATCAGCCGTGCACGGAATATTGAAAAACTGACCATTCAGGGAACAAATTTAATGTTGCTTGAAATGCCTTTTGAAATATGGAATAGCCAGCAGATAAAGGAAGTAGAGTATCTGATAAAGGAGCGAAAGTTTCAGATAATAATCGCACATTTAGATCGCTTCCTGTGGATCCCCGGTAATAAAAAGTGGATAAAAGAACTACTGGAACTTCCAGTTTCCATTCAGATCAATGCAGATGCATTTGACGGCTGGATGCACACCAGAAATCTTGTAAAGTTATTTAAAGAAGGAAAAGCACATGTTCTGGGAAGTGATTGCCATGGCGCACATCACAGAGTGCCGAATTTGCAAGATGGTCGTGATATTTTAGAGAAAAAAGCCGGAAAAGAAGTACTGGAACAGATTGACAGACAGGGAGAAAAGCTACTGTCTGCGATTTTGAAATAAAGTCAGTATATTACAGAGAGGAGTATATGTGATATGACAAAGAAGAAAGTGATTGTATGCAGTGTGATATTAGGAGTTATATTAATCGGACTTCTGGCATGTGAAGTCATGTACCCGACAGGCGGGCAGGCAATGATCAAAAATCTGGTGGGTTAAGATAAAACGTATAACATTAAATAAGAAGCAAAAGGATAATTACATACAGACATATGAAAGAAGGCTCTTATGAAGAAGCAATACGAAGAACAGGCAGAAAAAAAACGACTGAAAAAGAAAAGTATTATTGCGATTGTGCTTATTATTTTTATGATAGGAGTGATCGCTGGGATTTCCAAAATAGCCGATTCGCGGACGGTGGGTGTACAGAGTACAGATACGGAAAAAGATGAGTCCATTGTTTACAAAGGAGAGACGTACGTTCCGAAGAAAAATATTTCTACATATTTAATAGCGGGAATTGATTCTTCAGACAAGATTAAGAAGCTCAAAGAGTATGATGGAACCGGACAATGCGATACACTTGCTTTGGTTGTACAGGATCGGAGTACAGACACTTGTAAGACGTTAACAATTGACCGTAACACGATGACAAATGTAAAAAGCCTGAGTGATAAGGGAGAATATCTCGCTACTACGAAGATTCAACTGTCACTGGCACATGCGATGAGTCTGAATCATAAAAAACGGGCAGAAAATACAGTAGATGCGGTATCAAATCTGTTTGATGGACAGAAGATTGACGGATATGCCATGGTTAATATGGGAGCGATTGTTCCGGTGAATGATATGGTTGGTGGCGTAATTGTGAAAATTACAGACGAATTTCCAGGAAGCAAAACACTTATAAAAGGAAAGACGGTCACTTTAAAAGGAAACGATGCAGAAACATTTGTCCGCGAGCGTAAAGACGTTGGAGACGGACTGAACGACAACCGTATGAAACGGCAGCAGGTATATGAAGTTGCATTTAAACAGGCATTTTATAAGAAATGCAATGAAAATAAAAAGTTTCCACTGGAAGTTTACAATACATTGCAGGATTATATGACGACGAATATTACAGCGCAGCAGTTTTCCAAGCTTGCAGTATTGATGGCGTCTGCCAAAGCTGATACAAAACTGACGGTGAAAGGAAAAGAAGGTTTTGACGATGACGGATGGCAGACATTTACACCAGATAAGGACAGCTTAAAACAGGTTGAACTGGAGCTGTTTTATAAGAAACAAAAATAACGACAGAGTACTGTCGTTGATAAAGGTATGAAAGGTATAATAAGGAGAAGCAACATGAACCAAAAACAATCAAATGATGAATTGGAAATTGATTTGCTGGAAGTGGCAGGGATGCTTTTAGAAAAATGGCATTATTTACTGGTCTGCTTTTTAGCAGGAGCCGTGTTATTTAATGCATTTGCATTTTTCGGCATTAAGCCAACTTATGAATCAACAGCCAAACTTTACATTGTAACAACATCTGAAAACTCCGTGGTGAATTTAAATGATCTGAACCTCGGAACTTCACTGACATCCGACTATGAACAGTTAATGCTCAGCTATCCGGTATTAGATAAGGTAATCAAAAAACTGGATCTGAATACAACATCAGAGAATCTGAAAAAGGCATATACTTTAACTAATCCGGATGATACACGAATCCTGGAGATTAAAGCGACAAGTACAGATCCGGAGAAAGCAAAAGAGTTAGCTGATACGATGGCGGAAGTGGCAATGGATTATCTGCCGGACACAATGAGTGCGATGACACCCCACTTTGCACAGCATGCGAAAGTTGCAGATCATAAGGCGAATCCAAGCTATGGCAAGTATACAATCATGGGCGCATTGTTAGGACTGATAGCCTGTGCAGGTGTGCTAATCGCAGGATATCTGATGGATGATACGATCCACTCATCCGAGGATATGGAGAAATATTTTGATCTTGTTCCATTGACTTCTATTCCAGATAGTGATCTGTTTATTGAGAGCGAATCAGATATGAAAAAAACAAGAAAAAGGAGGGGAAGAAGATAATGAAAGAATTAGCAATTAATCTTCCGGAACTTCCATATGCAGTAGAGGAAGCAATGAACCGTCTGCGTATTAATATTAAGTTTTGCGGAAATGATACAAAGAAGATCCTGATGACAAGCTGTCTTCCGAATGAAGGAAAGAGTACAGTAGCAATCTTCTTATGGAAAATGCTTGCAGAAGCCGGATTCCCGACAGCCTTCGTAGATGTAGATCTTCGTAATTCCGTTGTAAGAAAAAGATACGATGTAGATTATAATGAAGAGACAAGTGGTCTGAATCATTATTTGTCTGGAATGGCAGAGTATGAGGATGTAGTATATAAGACTAACATTCCAGATGCATACATGGTACCATGTACACAGCTTTTGGAGAATCCGTCCCCGCTTTTGGAAGATGCACGATTCAAGCAGTTATTAGATAAGCTTGCAGAGGAATATCGTTTCGTAATTATCGATGCACCGCCGCTCGGCAGTGTTGCAGATAGCACATTGATTGCATCTATGTGCGATGGAGCAGTATTGGTTGTACGTGCAGGAGAAACATCTAAAACATTAATCCGTCAGTCTTTATATGAGATTGAACAGTCCGGTTGTACACTTCTTGGAACAGTACTGAACCGAGTAGCTGTAAAAGCAAAAAAATATGGTAAATATGGCAAGTACGGTAAATATGGCTATGGATATGGTTATGGATATGTACAGCAGTCAGAAGATAAATCATCCAAATGATAAGGGGGATAAACAAGTCCACGTGGTTAGGACTGTTTATTATAGAACAATTGAAGTAACAAAGTAAAAAAGGAGTTGAGTCCAATGAAGACATTAAAGAAAACATTGTTTCTCATTTTTACACTGACAATGTTGATGGGAATGACAGCTATGGCTGCTAATTCACCTTCTAAATCAACATTCAAACCAACACTGAAGAAAACATCTACAGTGTACAATGGTAAAACTCAGAAAGCTACTATTGTAGTAAAAGATGGCAAGAAAACATTAAAAGAAGGCGTTGATTACAAAGTATACAATACTTCACACAAAGCTGCCGGAAAACATGTTGTAAAAGTAAAAGGTCTTGGTAAGTATGCTGGACAGACATGGAAAGGTACTTATACAATTAAACAGGCAAAACAGACTGTAAAAGTTTCTAGGAGATCTTACACAGTAAAAGCTTCTAAAGTTAAAAAAGCAACTCAGTCTACAAGACTGAAAGTAACTAAGAAAGCTGGTAAGACAACCTATAAGAGCAACTATTCTAAGATTAAAGTTAAAAACGGAAAGATCTATGTAAAGAAAGGTGCTAAGAAAGGTACTTACAAGATTACAGTTACTGTAAAAGATACTAACTACAAAACTGTAAAAAAGACAATTAAAGTTAGAGTTAAATAATTTTGTTAGATTAGCGAAAAATTCCCTGACCACGCAGGGAATTTTTTTATTACCTTTCTTATCTCTTGCCAAGGCAACATTTGTAACGTATAATAGAAATTGTCTTTAAATGTATCCTGTGAGGAAAAGAAATATCCTGCAAAGGAGAAAAGAAGATAGAAATGCTATCTAGGAGGAATTCTTGTGAAGAGAGAATTAGTGATTGTAATTGACTTTGGCGGTCAATATAACCAGCTGGTTGCAAGACGTGTCAGAGAATGTAATGTTTACTGCGAGATTTATTCGTACAAGACAGATCTTGAGAAAATCAAAGCAATGAATCCTATGGGAATTATTCTGACTGGTGGACCAAACAGCTGCTATGAAGTCGATTCACCAACATATAAAAAAGAATTATTCGAATTAGGAATCCCGGTTCTTGGACTTTGCTATGGTGCTCAGCTTATGATGCATGTTCTTGGCGGAAAAGTAGAACTTTCCGATGTAAAAGAATATGGAAAGACAGAAGTATTGGTAGATAAGAAAGATTCCAAGATTTTTGAAAATGTATCAGAGAAGACAATCTGCTGGATGAGTCATACAGATTATATTTCAAAACTTGCGCCTGGATTTGAAGTGACAGCGCATACGGCGAATTGTCCGGTGGCAGCAGCAGAAGATGTAGAACATGGCTTATATGCGATTCAGTATCATCCGGAAGTACTTCATTCTGTAGAAGGAACAAAGATGCTATCCAATTTTGTGCTTGGAGTTTGCGGATGTGCAGGTGACTGGAGGATGGATTCATTTGTGGAAGAATCGATCAAACAGATCCGTGAAAAGGTCGGAAACGGCAAAGTGTTATGCGCTTTATCCGGAGGTGTTGATTCTTCAGTAGCAGCTGTATTGCTTTCCAAAGCAGTAGGGGATCAGTTGACATGTGTATTTGTAGATCACGGTCTTTTGAGGAAGAATGAAGGGGATGAAGTTGAAGCTGTATTCGGACCGGAAGGTTCTTATGATCTGAACTTTATTCGTGTGAATGCACAGCAGAGATTTTATAATAAACTTGCCGGAGTAACAGAACCAGAGAAGAAGAGAAAGATCATCGGAGAAGAATTTATCCGTGTATTTGAAGAAGAAGCAAAGAAAATCGGGGCAGTAGATTTTCTTGTGCAGGGAACGATTTATCCGGACGTTGTAGAAAGTGGTCTGGGTGGAGAATCTGCAGTGATTAAGTCTCACCATAATGTTGGTGGACTTCCGGATTATGTAGATTTCAAAGAAATCATCGAGCCACTTCGTGATCTGTTCAAGGATGAAGTACGTAAAGCAGGACTGGAGCTTGGTATTCCGGAGAAATTGGTATTCCGTCAGCCATTCCCGGGACCGGGACTTGGAATCCGTATCATCGGCGAAGTAACGGAAAAGAAAGTTAGGATTGTTCAGGATGCAGATGCTATTTACCGTGAGGAGATGGACAAAGCCGGAATGAACAAGACAGTCGGACAGTATTTTGCAGCACTTACAAATATGCGAAGTGTAGGAGTTATGGGCGATTTCAGAACATATGATTATGCAGTTGCACTCCGTGCGGTTAATACGATCGACTTTATGACAGCAGAAGCAGCCGAAGTTCCTTATGAAGTATTGAATAAGGTAATGAACCGAATTATTAATGAGGTAACAGGTGTCAACAGAGTAATGTATGATCTGACGAGTAAGCCGCCTGGAACGATTGAGTTTGAATAAATCGAGTTGCTTAAAAAAGCCAGTGTTTATGCGGGTTTCAGCGATTTCGATTAGTCTTTTGATAACAAATTGATAACAGTCATAGCAAGTGCCATTATTCTTGTTATCCAGTGGTTTATGGGTAACGGAACAATTAACAGGTGGCTTGCAGACTAAAGTTCGGAGCTTGACTCTGAACAAATTCCATATTATAAACTAAGCCCTTAGCTGTGGTTAATAACCATAGTTAAGGGCTTTTTTGTCGTTGCCAAAGCATCTGTAGGGAGCTGCCAGTGGCAGGTCCTGTAGGTGCTTATTTATCTTTCAAGTGGTCTTTGAATGCTTCCACGAGAGCGTCACTTAATTCCTGTGATGGAACTTTTGCCCAACGCTGTGTGGTGTCGAACTCTGGATAATGGTAACGCCAGTTATCGTATTCTTCTCTGTTGATTTCTTCGGAAGATAGCTTGTCTGCCTGTTCTTTCCAAGCATACAGCATTTTGAGGAGTTCATATGCTTCTCTGCCTTTGTCCTTGTTGACCTTTAAGCATACCTCTCCGTCTGCTTCACTGACAGTAAGACCGTAAATATCTTCAAGGGTAAACAGAGTGTGCATAAGACCGATATAGCTGTCTATGTCAGGAACATCAAGAGCCTGTGGAGAAACATCAAGCACCTGTGCCAATGCATTTGTAAGGTCTGCTTTCGGTTTGCGTGTACCAGTTTCGTACTGTGCCAAACGCACATCAGCACTCTTTTCTGGAAAACCGATTGCTGTACCGAGATACTTTTGTGTCATACCACGCATTAGTCTGAAAAAATGTATTCTTTCGCTGATAGCCATAATGATACGCTCCTTTTATATTTAGTGAAATAAGTATAGCAGAAATGTTTAGTGGAAGTCAAGAAAAACCGAAACAAAAATGTTTAATATTTTCTTTGCAACCACTTGACAATAGCAAATATGTTTAGTAAAATAAATTACGAATTAAACAAATATGCTTAATGCGACAACTGAATGACCGTCCGAAAAGCCAAACCGCCAAGACCTCGTCGGAGCAAGTTCCGTATCGTTCGCTTGTGTGCAAGCACAAAAGCTCATTCGCTGCACTGCTCCTCCTCTTCCCCAAAAGTCTCCGACTTTTCGGGAACCCCTATACGAGCGAGCGCCTGATGTACTGCGGTGCATTGGGACAGCACAGCGCCTGCCGACAAGCAGGAGTGCCTGTTGGAACTTTAACACGGAGAAAGCGGCAAGCAAAAAATTATTTTAAGAAAGGAAGAAAAAGGATATGGAAAACAGATTTATCCGAGCCGAAGATGTGGCTCAGGAACTAAACGTATCAAAACCTTATGCATATAAACTCATCAGACAATTAAATGAGGAATTGAAAGCAAAGGGCTTTATTACGATTGCAGGGCGTGTAAATCGCCAGTATTTTTACGAAAGGCTCTACGGAGCAGGAAAGGGGGAAATGTAAATGCCGGTATTTAAGAATGAAGATAACGGTACTTGGTATGTGATGGCAAGGTATGTGAACTGGAAAGGGGAACGCAAGCAGAAATGCAAGCGTGGCTTTGCTACCAAACGAGAAGCACAGGAATGGGAAAGAATGTTCAAATTGCAGACTTCTTCAGACCTTGATATGAGTTTTGAAGCCTTTACGGAGCTTTATATCAATGATGTGAAGAACCGTTTGAAGGAAAACACGTGGCTTACCAAAGAGCATATCATACGCACAAAGATACTTCCGTATTTCGGGAAACTGAAAATCAGCGAGATTTCCACAAAGGAGATTATTACTTGGCAGAATGAAATGCTTGCCTATCGTGATGAGAAGAAAAAGCCTTATTCACAGACGTATCTGAAAACGCTGCACAATCAGTTGTCCGCCATTTTCAATCACGCTGTCCGCTACTATGAACTGCGTTCCAATCCTGCGGCAAAGGTGGGAAATATGGGACGTGAGGAACACAAGGAAATGCTGTTCTGGACAAAGGAAGAATACAAGAAATTCTCTTTTGAGATGATGGACAAGCCTGTTTCCTTTTATGCGTTTGAAATGCTTTACTGGTGCGGTATCCGAGAGGGCGAGCTGTTAGCTTTGACTCCGGCAGATTTCAACTTTGATAAGGAAACAGTCACAATCAATAAATCCTATCAGCGTTTGAAAGGGCAGGATGTGATTACTTCTCCGAAAACGAAAAAGAGCAACCGCACGATTAAAATGCCGAAGTTTCTGTGTGAGGAAATGAAAGAATATCTCGGTATGCTTTACGGATTGAAGAAGAAAGACCGTATCTTTACGGTGACGAAAAGCTATCTTCATCACGAGATGGACAGAGGGGCAAAGGCGGCAGGCGTGAAGCGTATCCGCATTCACGATCTCCGTCACAGCCACATTTCACTCTTGATTGATATGGGCTTTTCTGCGGTGGCGATTGCTGACCGAGTTGGTCACGAAAGTATTGATATTACTTATCAGTACGCACACCTCTTTCCGTCAAAGCAGATTGAGATGGCAGAAAAATTAGATGATTTAGGGAAAGGAGATTTTGAAAATGTCAGCTAAGAACAGAGATAACAAAAATCGTTGGAGGAATATCACAGTAGGGTTTCGAGTATCGCCCGAAGAAAACGAACTCATTAACAGAGCTGTAGCTCTATCAGGATTGCCAAAACAGGAGTATTGTTACCGCCGTTGCTTAAATCAGGATGTGGTGGTACAGGGCAATCCGAGAGTGTATAAGGCGTTGAAAACGGAATTTGCCACAGTCCTTGCGGAACTGAAAAGGATTGAAGCAGGAAAAGGTGTGGATGATGAACTGCTGAGTGTAATAGAACTGATTTCCATTATTCTCGGCGGTTTGAAAGGAGAGGATGCGAATGGAGAATAAAAAAGAAATGACTATTCCAAATGTATCTGCGGCAACAGATGCGGAACAGTCACTTTCCAAATGTACTGACAATAGTATAGTCAATCAGGATACGGATTTCAAGGGGTACGAGCAATCTTTTGAAGAAATGCAAAGGGAAATACTCAGACAGTTAGACCCTTCCTATCTGAAAACAGTATCAATGACAACGCTGTATGATACGGTGTTTGAGGTTCAGACACCACTTATCGACGGTCTGCTCCAAAGGGGAACTTACCTTTTCGTAGGTTCCCCGAAAGTGGGAAAGAGCTTTATGATGGCACAGCTTGCCTATCATATCAGCACAGGCACACCGCTTTGGGAGTATAAGGTGCGTAAGGCAACGGTGCTTTATTTTGCCCTTGAAGATGATTACCCACGTTTGCAGAAGCGATTGTTTCAGATGTTCGGTGCAAAGGAGACAGGCAATCTGTATTTCGCAACGGAATGTAAAACGGTCAATGGCGGACTGGAAGAACAGATAAGAGGGTTTATGAGGGAACACCCAGACACAGGCTTGATTATCATAGACACCTTAAAGCGTGTGCGTGAAGCAGGCGGAGCAGATTACAGCTACGCAAGTGATTATGATGTTGTGGCAAGGCTGAAAGCGTTGGCAGACAGTTACAAGGTTTCAATGCTTATTGTTCATCATACACGCAAACAAAAATCGGAAGATATATTCGATATGATTTCAGGCACGAATGGTCTGATGGGTGCGGCAGACGGTGCATTTGTTCTCAGTAAGGACAAGCGTACTTCCAACAATGCCACACTTGATGTTGCTGGCAGAGACCAGCAGGATATGAAAATCCATCTTGTAAGGGACAGCGAGCGATTGGTGTGGAACTTTGCAAAATCGGAAACGGAGATGTGGAAAGAACCGCCCGAACCTCTGCTTGAGAAGATAGCGGATACGCTCTTTTCGGAAAGTGACAGATGGGAAGGAACTGCTTCGGAACTTTGCGAAAGGCTTGCGGTGGATATAAAGCCGAATGTACTTTCTTTAAGGCTCAGTATCAACGCAAGCAGGCTGTTTCGTGATTACGGTATCCGTTATCAGAACAGCCGCACACACGACGGAAGAAAGGTTTCACTTTGGAAAGAAACCGAGCAGACGGCGTGACAAACGGTGTCAAAGGTGTCAATGTTTTTGAGAGCAGCACGCTGTGAAAAACATTGTCACCATCGTCACACTTTGACACCGGATAAAGTTTAGGGGAGTGTGCAGAGAGTGCCTTTTCAAAGGCGGCTCTTTGGTCTCGCCTGCTGGCTCGGTCGGTTCGCAGGCGTGTGTGCCACCGGCACACGCTCACCCCTCGGAGAGCCTTCGGAGAACGCAAAACCTGTTTACAGGTCGCATTTTTGATGGGTGTACCCGTCAAAAGTGCTTTTGCGTTACTTTTGACAAAAGTAACAAAACCTGAGAATGTTGAAATTTACAGATGGGAGATGAAAAAATGCAGAGAACGATAAGTGCAATGGTCGGTAAAGGCTCGGTCAATCACAATAGCCGAAAGTTCCGAGCAGAAAATGTAGACGGAACTCGTACTCATCTCAATATCGACTACTGCAATGAAAATATAAAGACAGTTTATCACGAATTGTTTGATGAAGCATTGGAAAGATACAATGCCAAGCAGATAAGGTCAGACCGAAAGATAAAAGATTATTATGAAAAAATCCGAAGTTCCAAGCAGGAAAAACCGTTCCACGAAATCATTTTACAGGTGGGCGGTAAGGGAAATATGAACGCCGATACGGAAAACGGAGAACTGGCAAAGCAGATTTTAGATGAATACTATCAGGGTTTTCAGGAGCGAAATCCACAGCTTCGGGTGTTCTCGGCTCATCTGCATATGGATGAAGCTACACCACATCTGCACATAGATTTTGTACCTTTTACCACAGGCAGCAAGCGTGGACTTGATACAAGAGTGTCACTAAAGCAGGCTCTTGCAACGCAAGGTTTTAAGGGCGGCAGTCGTGGCGATACGGAGTGGTCGCAATGGATACAGTCCGAAAAAGAACAGCTTGCGGCGGTGATGGAACGTTATGGGATTGAGTGGGAACATTTAGGCACACACGAAAAACATCTTTCTGTTTTGGATTATAAAAAGCAGGAAAGAGAAAAAGAAGTGGCGGCATTAGGTGCGAAAATCGAGCAGAAACAGATTGAATTTGATGTGTTGTCGGAACGAGTATTGAACTATGATAAGGCAAAAGACGAGCTGTCAAATCTTGAAATAGAGCTTGATACTGCACCGAAATATCAGTTGCCAGAACCAGAGAAATTTATGACTGCAAAGGCATATAAAACCAAAATGGCAGAGCCGGTTGTAAGGAAATTGAAGCAACTTGTCAAAACGGTGCTTGCCCGCTGCTTTGAGGGGTGGGACAACTATCATAGGCTGAATACAGCGAATGCACAGTTATACCGCACCAATCAGCGTTTGGAGAAAGTCAATGAAAGATTGACCGAAGAAAACAAAATCCTAAAAGCAGAAAATAAAGATTACAGCCTGCTCCGTAAGGTTTTTGGTCGCAAACAGATAGATGATTTGTTGGAGCAGGCAAGAACAGTTAAAGGTCGCAAGCGTGATAATACACGATCACGATAGACAAAAATCACAGGAGGAAAAGGAAAATGACAAAGACAATTTTTGAAGAAATGGGCGGAACTTATAGACAGGTGGGTGATTATTTATTGCCGAACATCACAGTACCAGCCGAAGAAGAAATAGAGCCGATTGGTTTATGGGGGAAACGACATGCAAGGCATTTAAAGGAACACTATAAAGTGTTATATATGAACCTGCTGACAAGCGGAAAGCTGCATAGTTATCTTGCAGAAGTCGATAAGCAAGCAGAGGATATGTTTCTTCGACTGGTAAAGGAATATGCCGACAGACAAGATGTGACGGAACAATTAAAGAAAGATAATCCCTACGAATGGATTGGAAGAATGAATAATATTCAGGCTTGTGTGAGGGAAGTTGTAGGAACGGAGTTGATTTACACATAAGCGTTTTACGGTATGGTGCTCCTGCGTTTGCTGGAGTGCTGTGGTTGTGGTTGTAAAGAGGTTGTGAAAGATTGAATTTCGTAATGGTTGGATGTATAATTAGGAAGTGAAAATTTTAATTTGCACTTCCATAAGGTGAAATGTATTGACACAAAAAATACAGTATGATAGTATTGCCATTAGAAGAAAGAAAGGCACATTTTGTGTAAGGTGAGGAAATGATTAATAGATAATTTGATTTAAGTAAGACACATATAGTTATTGAGCCTGTAGAGAATAGGTTTGTTTTGTGTACGCTTAAGTTGGATTATCGCAAGAGGCATTTCCTTTGTTTTCCTTTTGGAAAAGAAATAAGGGTCTATTTAGCGAGTCTATTTTTGCGTATGCAAAAAAGACTCGTTTTTGTGTGTTCAAAATAATAATTGGCTCAGACTTCGAAAAGGAGAAACTTTAATGTTGCAGATAAAAAAATTAAATTTAACACATAAAAAAGACCTGAGAATAATTCTTAATGATTTCAACCTTGTGCTAAATGATGGAGATAAGGCAGTTATTATTGGAGAAGAGGGAAATGGGAAATCGACATTAATGAAGTGGATATACAATCCGTCGCTTGTAGAAAACTATATAGAAGCAGATGGGGAAAGGATAATGGGACACGAACGTCTTGGTTATCTTCCGCAGGAGATGCTCGATGAAGATAAGGAAAAAACAATATACGAATATTTTTCTGAAGAGGAAATATTCTGGGAGAAAACGCCTAAAGAATTGTCTGTTATTGCGGGAAAATTTGGAATGAAAAATGATTTTTTCTACAGTAACCAGACAATGGGTAGTCTTTCAGGAGGCGAAAAAGTCAAGACACAACTTATGAGGCTTTTCATTCGCGATGTTTCTGTGCTGTTGTTGGACGAACCTTCCAATGACATCGACATTGCGACGCTTACATTACTGGAAAAAATCATAAATGACTGGAAGCACATTGTGCTTTTTATTTCACACGATGAAACGCTGATAGAGCGTACTGCCAACATGGTGATACATATCGAGCAGATTATACGAAAAACAAAGGCGAGATATACCGTGGCAAAGCTTCCCTATAGACGCTATGTGGAAGAACGGCTTCATAAATTTGAAATCCAAAAACAGCGGGCACTGAGTGACCGTAGGGAGAAAAAGATTCGCGATGAAAAATATCAAAGAGTTATGCAGAGTGTACAAGGTGCATTAAGAAGTTGTACCAGACAAGCACCGTCTGTTGCCAAAAACTTAAAGGACAAAATGCATACGGTTAAGGCAATGGAACGAAGATTTGAAAAAGAAGATGAAAATATGACTCAGATGCCGGAACAGGAAGAAGCAATCTTTGTCAAATTAGGGGATGAAAACTCACACATTCCCGCAGGAAAAACGGTCATAGAATATGAACTTTCAAAGCTTGTGACTCCGGATGGCAAAAGAATTTTAGCAGAAGGAATTCATTTAAAAATAAAAGGTTCAGAAAAAATCTGTATGATAGGAGCCAACGGGGCAGGAAAAACGACTCTTCTAAAAAAGATAGCGGAAGAACTCCTAAATCGGAATGACATTAAAGCAGAATATATGCCTCAAACTTATGAAGACCTGCTGGATTTGGATGTTACACCGGTTGATTACCTTGATAAAACAGGAGATAAAGAAGAGCGTACAAGAATTAGAACATACCTTGGTTCACTTAAATACACACCAGATGAAATGGAGCATCCGATTCGGGAGTTATCAGGCGGACAAAAGGCGAAAGTGCTTCTCTTGAGGATGAGCTTAAGTGGTGCAAATGTTCTTATTCTGGATGAACCGACAAGAAATTTTTCACCATTGTCCGGTCCGGTAATAAGAAAAATGCTCCGAGAATTTCCGGGGGCTGTCATTAGCATTTCTCACGATAGAAAGTATATTGAAGAGGTGTGCGATAAAATATATCAGCTAAATCCTAATGGATTACAGCTAATTGGTGATTGATAACAAAAAGGATGAAAGACTGACAAATTTCAGGCTTTTAGTGAGTTGGAAAGCATACAAAGATTTGAATTTGGAGGATAGATTATGGTACGTACAGAAGATGCATGTGAAATTATAAAATATGCTTTGCAAAACGAAATTAAAGTATATTTAGATGGCGGATGGGGTGTTGATGCACTTCTTAAAAGAGAATCAAGAATACACAATGATATTGATTTGTTTGTTGAACTGAAACATTATCATGATTATATTTATGTGATTAAGCAGCATGGATTTGAGGAAGTAAATACTGATTATACAACGGATGGTCATACTGTCTGGAAAGATGATAAACAAAGAATCATTGATTTACATTGTTTTGAATTTACAGATGACGGAATTGTTTATGAGGGAGATATATTTCCATCAAAAACTTTTTCCGGTATTGGAAAAGTTGGAGATATAACTGTTTCTTGTATTGAACCATTGAGTCAGGTAATGCTTCATTTGGGATATGAACACGATAAAAATGATGTGCATGATGTGATGCTGTTGTGTGAAACATTTCAAATAGCAATACCAGATGAATATAAGGAAAAGTAAAATTTCAGTTTTGTGTTGAATCTCTAAGCAAAATAGCTTATAATTTGACATGCTACATATAGTTATTATCCACAGTTATCGAGTAGGTGTTATCAATGCCGATAACAAAATGATAACATTAGCTCGTATAGGCAGGATAATATGGATATATCAAATAATCAAAAGAACGAGAAACATTACAGAGAATAATTCCTAAACAAAAAGCGTTAGTCTTTGTAGAGTTTGAGTAGCTTGAAAAATCGCGGAAAAGCCCATAAATAAAGGCTTTGCAGAGTGTGAACAGCCTATTGTGGCAACGATATGGCAGCACCAACAAATTTTAGACCTATTTATATGAATAAAACCTTACTGATTTTGAGGAGTCAGTAAGGTTTTTTGTAGCAGACGTCAAAAACGTCCTTCTCATCATGCATATAGATTCTGTTATTCTGGGAGTCGTCCCTCATACATAATGCTGAGTTCACCGTAGACCCGTCCCCAGTTTCTAATGCTCATAGTCCATTTTTTTTGTGGCTTCAAAAGTTGCCAGATACAGGGCTTTCAGGAATGCTGTATCACTTGGAAATACGCTTCTCTGACGGTTGAGCTTACGGTAGGTAGAATTCAGACTTTCAATTGCATTGGTCGTGTAAATAACCTTTCCGACATCCGGTGAAAACTTGAAAATCGGCGTTATTGCATCCCAGTTATCATACCAGTGTTTCATAGAATTCGGGTATTTTGCGGTCCATTTTTCAGTAACACGATCTAGTACTTTTTAAGATAAAGTAGAAATAGTGCAATTTTCACAGGATATTATACAAGAATTATCATAAATCATATATGTCTTTTTGACTATCTTTTTATATCTTCTTAAATGTCCGCAAAGCCTTATTTTATAGGCTCTACGGGCATTTTGCTTTTGTGGTGAACCTCACATATCTAGGTCTATCTTCTTATATTTTCGCTATCAAGCGTGGTTAAAATCGTGGTAAATACTTCTTATGCGATTAGACGCTGAACCTCTGATTTTGCGGTATCTATGGACGCATGAGCATACCAGTTCATTGTGATACTGATGTTTGAATGTCCCATGATATACTGTAAATCTTTCGGGTTCATGTTCTTGCTTGCCAGTCTTGTGCAGAACGTATGGCGTAGCGTATGTGGTGTGATATGTGGCAAGGGGTTATCCTTGTGGTGTTTGTTATATTTCTTTACCATACGGACAAATAAGGCGTTGTAATCAATCGCAACTTTAGGATTGCCTTTCGGATTGACGAACAGAAAATCTTTGTATCCGTCTATCTCTATCAGTTTCCCTTTTGTGCGTTTCCTTATGACCCGTTGAAATGCCTGTATCGTTTCTCTGCTTAATGGCACTTGCCTTGTTCCACTCTTTGTCTTAGGCGTTTCAATATAATAGCCCTGTTCCTTGCTCTTTAATAACTGGTGGTCGATAACCACAACCTCATTCTTGAAATCAATATCGGCTACTGTCAGTCCGCACAGTTCCGAGATACGAAGTCCTGTCTTTAACAGTATCAGCACATCATCATAATACTTGTGATACACGTTATCCGTCTTGATGAATGACAGTAAGGCTTGTTCCTGTTCCTCTGTCAATGCTACTTTCTCTTTGGTATCATTTTCTATGATTTCACTTAACTTGAAATTAAAAGGGTTTTTCCTTACACAATCGTCTTGTATGGCGATATAGAATGACGCTTTTAACGAGCGTTTATGGTTGTTAATGGTGTTATAGGAAAAGCCTTTATCTTTCATGCGTAACGCCCATTCCTTAGCGTCAGAGGGTTTTATCGTATCAATGCTCCTAGCACCTAACTTGTCCTCTTTCAATAACCGCATGAGTTGTTCCCGTTGTTTCTGTGTGCTTTTCTTCACATTTGCCCTCTGTGCGTTCTGTTTGGCGTAGAGTTGGCAAAGCGTCATTTTCTTGCCTGTGCTGTCGATACCGTCCTCAATATCCCGTCTTATCTGCTGTTCCAGTTCACGAAGTGAGGGTTTTTCCCGTTTTTCCTTTGGTGTCGGGTCTGTGGGTGTCAATCTCCAAGCATACACATATTTTGTGTTTCCAAATGCGTCTACATATTTATATAAGTATTTTCCGTCTGTTCGTTGGCTCTCTCCAGTATGCAGGATACGTCCTTTACTATCCCGTCTTTTTTCTTTCATGGTGTCTGCTCCTTTCCTTGTTGGAAAGAGCCTTGATATGACTTGTATTCATCATAACACATACAAGGCTCATTTGCATTAGATTGCGTCCAATTTATCAATGACCTTTTCAAACTGTCGGCGTTTAATCTGTATGCGGTTGCCATTCATAATGAGCCAGCCAGCGTCCTTGTTTTCCTCTGCCAAGCGTCTTAACTTGTTTTCTCCGATACGGAAATACTTTGACGCTTCTTCAATGGTAAGGGTGTATTTTTCCCATACGGGAATGTCGTTGTTATTCATCAGATACCCCCTTTCCCATGTTTCGTGTCATACTGGATATAGGGGATAAGGTCGGTGCGGTCTATCCTCTGTAAGTGGGCGGTTAATTTACTGGAAAGGGAACTGCTGTATCTTGCCCTGTCAAGCATAGTTCCCACTTTTTCCAGTCCACCTAATGCATCATGTTCTTCTAAGAAATAAAAACTTTTGACAGCAGAAATCACGCCACCCTCTGTGAGCCATTGCTGTGTTTCCTCAAGGGAATTATGTAGTTTCGGTACTTGCAGTTTCAAGACTTCCACAGCCCCTAAAAATCGTTCCCAAAACCGACACGTTTTCCATCTGCTCTTATTACTTTCATTTCTGTTTGGCACGACAAAGCGTAGGTTGTTTGCTAATAGCCCGAAAGCCAGTTCCCCAAGTTCCAACGGTCTGTCTTTGAATGTCATGGCAAAAACATGAGCCTTATCATCACGCAGTTGCATTTCTGTCCGTTTCCAACTGCCGACTTCATCAAGTGTCTTATTATGTTTTGAACAGACTTCCTTATCCTTATCATAAAAGCGGTAGGATAATCCCGATTTACCAGCACCGATATAAACAGTCTTTGCGGTGTCGAAATCATCAAACTTGCTTTCGTCAAAGTGGTAGCCCTCACTATTAGAAATAAATTCCTCTTTTTCGCATTTCTTCTTTATCTGCTCTATGGTAAAGAATGGCTTTTCGTTCTTATCATCAATGGCAATATCAAGTCTTGTGAAATGAAAGTTATCCAGTCCGTATCTTCGCTCACAGCGTCGAAACATATCCCCAAAGGTATAATTCCTACTGTCGAGAATACGGAAAATATCATCACAACCTCTGCCAGTCATAACAAGATAACAGCCTAGCCCCTGTGGGTTATCCTCTGTCTTTCTTGCGTCCCCCGATACATAAATATCTCCAATCTGCCAGCGTGCTTGATAAGTCTTGAATTTTATCATTGCTGGATAAACATTGAAAATGTCAGTCGGTAAATCTAAAATGTGCATGATTATATCTTCAGCGGTTGCCGTTTCAAATACAATGCTGATGTAATCAATCTTAACGGATAAATTTTTGTGTGTAGTTATAGTGCATTGCTCCTTTCGTATGCCCCGTTTTTTGCGGGTAAAAATCGTGTTTTTTCCTTTATTTATCACAGTTTCTAGGTACTATGACATGTATACGCAGGGCGGTGTTACATATACGCCCTTTATGAACGCCTAAAGGCGTTCCCTTTCTTCCTGTGTCTGATCCGTTCTTAACGCTCACGAGCCTTGTAAGACTCGTGGCTAAACGGAACAGCCCCAGTCAGAAACCTTATTTTCGGTCTGATAGTCCATGCTTATTCATGCTATCAAAATGAAAATACATCTTTTCTATGCTTACTCAAGCGTGTGATTGAC
The DNA here is from genome assembly GCF_003473885.1 of Dorea sp. AM13-35. Lineage (NCBI taxonomy): Bacteria > Bacillati > Bacillota > Clostridia > Lachnospirales > Lachnospiraceae > Dorea > Dorea sp. AM13-35. The sequence continues at coordinate 148,206 of NZ_QUCZ01000002.1, read as the reverse complement.
CCTAGCGTGCTTAATCACCCTATCTAATACGATAATAACGCCATTAGAATTACTTGTCAAGAAGTTTTGATTGACTTTTTGATAAATATTAAGTATGATATGCTTATAAACACCGAGAAAAGCAACGAAAGGAGCGGTTATACTAAGTTATGGAACATTATGAAAAGAAAATCAGTTTCTTAGGAGAGAATATACAGACCATAAGAAAACACAGAGGAATGAAACAACAGGAACTTGCGGATAAAATCGGTATCAATATGCAGAGCCTTTCCAAGATTGAACGGGGTGTGAATTATCCTACCTTTGACACATTAGAAAAGATAATGGACGTGCTGGGAGTAACGCCCAATGAATTATTATCAGGAGAATGGAAGTATATTGACCACACCGAACCATATATCATGGATATTATCAAACGGGAACAGGACTTCAATGTTTCCTTAGATTATCTGTCTGAAAATGAATTTTTCAATGATGAAAAAGAATGCAGATTTTACATGGAAACCAAACTCATACAGTATATTCATAACTACATTACCAATGAGGTTACGGAGTTAGAAGAACTTATGGAAATCAAGCAGTTGATACAACGTCAAAAAATAGAACGCATGATGAAAGTACATAAGGAAATGCGAGGGTTAGACCGATACAGAGAACAGCCCAAAGAGTATAAATACCATGACCCTTATGATGACTGGATATTCCGTCAACTTGCGGACATAGACAGCAGAAATAACATTCCCGACACTTCGCCACAGTTAGATTTTGATGAAACGGACTATGAAGATTATCTGAAAGAGAAATGGAACAGAGGTCTTTAATTTTCCTCTTGAATGAAAGATACAGCAAACAAAAAGCCCAGTAAAGAGTGCAAAGCACCACCAATGGTGGCAAGGCTCTTGACAGGGCTTTTTCTTTTCTGTGGTTGGTAATCAAGAGGAAGAAAGAAAAAGTGTGTATTTTTCAAGACAGAAAAATGTCAAGGGGGGGTGTGCTGATTTTTGTTGTGGCGGATATATGGAACTGTTATAATATGGATATGTTTAAATTACGTTATAAGCAAGAATATTCTGCTGATTTGTCAAAAAACATCATTGCAACTGCCAGTTGACATATTTCCATATCTAAATGGTGGCTATGCAACTGATAATATTGCTAAAATTACACCATGAAAGAAAGGAGTGTTAGCTAATGAATATGGCAGACAGAATACAATATTTAAGGAAATCAAAAGGAATATCACAAGAGGAACTTGCGGATAAAGTTGGAGTTTCAAGGCAGGCTGTTTCCAAATGGGAAAGTGAACAAAGTACGCCTGACTTAGAAAAAATAATTATAATGAGTGATTTTTTTGGAGTAACAACTGACTATATCCTAAAGGGAATTGAACCAGTAGCAGACAAAGAACAAAAAAATAAAGAGCTTACGAGTAAGGTACTTTATATATCATCAACAGCTTTTGTTGCTATTGGGCTGTTTTGTGCATTTGGTAATTGGTATGCAGAACAAACAATGGAAGCAGTTTGGGGTTCAATGATTATTCAAGCTATAGGGATTGTTGGATATTTTATAGCGAGAATACTATCGGAAGAAAAATCCCCCTTTTATGTAAATTGGCTTAATATAATCGGAGTTGCTTTTATGCCTATTTCTATGATTACAGGATATATTTCAGGATTGGTTTTCAAACTAGAAGGGTGGATTGCACCTTATCCGATAGGAATATTTCATACTTTAGTTTTCGTGTTAGTATTCTTTGTAGTTGTGATTGCAAGCTATATTATTCTAAAGAAACAAACAAAATAGTGATTACCTTTATTTTGCAAAAGCAGTTAGTCTTAGGATTGACTGCTTATTAATAAAAGACACCACTTCAATGTGTCAATGGTGTCTTTTTAGTGCTATTTTATCGTCATATCAAGGCTCGTTTAATCGTGGTATATTCGTGGTAAAATGAGTGTTTTTCTATACTTCGAAAAGCTTGAAAGTGTAATATTTATAGGGATAATCAAAAATCAGATATAAAGTTTACATAGAAATATATTGTATTATTGATATAGTATTCTTGAATTGTATGTGAGGAGAAAACTATGGCAGCTGAAAGAAAAACATTAACACAGTTATCTGTGCCAATATGCTTAGAAACTTTATTTTATATGCTTTCAGGTATGGTCGATACGCTTATGCTATCATCTGTAAGCGACCAGGCTGTAGGAGCAGTGGGAACAGCAAATACATATATAGGTGTTTTTATTATCATGTTCGGCGTAATATCGTCGGGTATGATAGCTGTTATGTCACAAAATATCGGAGCCGGAAGACCGGGGATAGCGTATCAGGCAAGACAACTTGGACTTATATTCAATGCATTGATAGGTATCGTAATGTCTGTAATTCTTGCTACTTTTTCTGGTGGGATACTTCGAATCGTAAGTATTGCTCCGGCTTTGCTTGAGCCGGCTGAAATATATCTTAGAATTGTTGGCGGCGCATGTTTTTTAAATGCACTGATTCCTATTTTCTCCAGTTATTTGAGAGTGTTTGGATATACAAAACATTCTTTGATAGGAACTGTTGTTGGAAATGTTCTCAATATAATACTTAATTCAGTATTCTTATTTGTATTCAACTGGGGTGTAATGGGAGTTGCTGTTGCCACGGTTATTTCAAGAGTTGTAAATCTTATTATTGTAGTAGGTATGGGGGCTGTGCTTATAAAAGCAAAACAGAGTCCTGAGCGAATTGCATCAAGAAAGATATTTGCGCAGATTGTTAAGATTGGTTTTCCTTCTGCGCTTGAAACAGCACTTTACAACATCGCAATGACCTTTATTGTGCGTTTTATGAATCAGATGGATGTGGATGGAATGAATGTTACAGCACGCTCATATGCTGTACAGATTGCAAATTTTTCATATTGTGTGGGAGCTGCCCTTGCTCAGGCAAATGCAATTATGACTGGTTGGAGAATTGGAGCAAAAGAGTTTGAGGAATGTAAAAGGGGAACGAGAAAAGCTGCGATATACGGTATCATCACAGCGACCTGTTTTTCCGTGACATTTGCATTGGCAGGACATTTTATCGTGCATATATTTACTGATGATACACAGATGATAAATCTTGTGGTAAAGTTGTTAATAGTAGATGTCTTTCTTGAATTTGGAAGGGTAACAAACCTTGTATATGGTCAGGCATTAAAAACGAGTGGAGACGCACTTTTCCCGGTTATACTAGGTGCAATATTTATGTATTTGTTTGCAGTTGGCGGAACTTATTTTCTCGGAATACACATGGGACTTCTGGCTGTAGGATCACATATTGCTATGGCAGGTGACGAATGTGCGAGAGCTGTGGGAATGGTACTTAGATGGAAGAGTGGAAAATGGAAAAGTAAAGGTCTTATAGAAGTATAGGAGAGATTATGTACTTTGAATTAAAGGAAAATAAACCGCATGGTACAAAGGATGATCCGTTTAGTACATATTATATAAAAAATGAGGGACGATCATTTCAGATACCGGTACATTGGCATGATGAACTGGAAATTATATATGTAAAAAGTGGGTTTTTGACTGTAAGTATATCAGGAGAAAATTACATTGGAACCCCCGGGGATGCTTTTGTAGTGTCGCCGGGCAATCTGCATTTCATGGGTTCACAGACTGGAGAAGTGGATTATTTTACTTTCCTTTTTCCACTTGAATATATCTCTTTTTGCACAGATGACATGTTAGATGATAAATTGCTTACTCCATTAAAAAATGGTCATTTGATGATAAGACCAAGGATCAAGGATGCAGCAAAAGAGTTGTGTGAGCAGTTGGCCGAAATATATATGGCAAAAAATGATGAAAAGAAGTTGGAAATAGCTGTTCAGATAAAGACAAAAATAATTCTTTTACAATTTATTCTTCACATGTGGGAGAATGGATTTATAATCGAAAATGATAAAAGTGGAAGAAATACTGTAGAAAAAGAGATGATTTCATACATACAGCAGAGTTTTACAGGGGAGATATCATTAAAGGAATTTGGGGAACAGTTCCATCTTTCTGAAAAATATGTATCGCAATATTTTAAAGAACATTTTCATATTACGCTTTCAAAATATGTTACATATTTGCGGTTGGAGCATGCAAAACAGTTGTTACAAAATTCGGACATTCCAGTTACAGAGGTTGCAATGCTCAGTGGCTATCAGAATATAAGTTATTTTATCAGAAGCTTCAAAAAAACATACGGAGTGTCTCCGTTAAAATATAGAAAAAATGAGCCGAGTACATGGATTTAGCGGAGTGTGAAAGAAACATAAACGATGTTACAAACAAAAGGTTAGGGAACAACTGAAAGGGAGTTTCCTAACCTTTTGTTGTATAGAGCTATTATCAGTCTGCTCAATCAATAAATAATCAGGCAATTAAAGAAACTTAAATAACTTTAAATAAACTTAAATAAACCAGCAGGTGCTTTTATTGTACACCTCTTTTGTTATTCTATAGCTATCAAAGAAACACGACATGCCGGAGAGCCGGTCACAATAGCAAGGAGAGTGGCAAATATGAAAGGTTATACAACAGCACAGGGATATATGGGATATGTAGACGGAAGTTATATGTTATTCGCAAGTGAGGACGATTATTTGGAATATGTAGAAGGATAAAAGGAAAGCGTTGAGGAAAATATTATGAATGAGAAACAGATAATAAAATTGATTGGTGCAAGTATTTTTGCAGTGTTATTTCTTTGGGGAGTGTATGTATTTTCCGGATATTACAGCCAGTGGCAGGAAAAGAAAGCGCAGCAGGAGCAGCACGCAAGAGAGCAGATGGCAGAACAATATATGTCATCTTATACAGAGAAGCTGCAGAAGACACTTGAAAAAGCCGGACTGGAAGGTGTGGAGGTTTTGTATCAGTATGACAAATATTCGGGATCGACGCCGGAGTATGATGAATATGGCAGAGAAATAGAAGATGATGAGGATGAAGACAGTGCTATCTGCGATGAAGATGGTGATTATCCATTTTCGTACAGTGTTGAGTTTACATGTGTGAAGTTGGATGAAATTTATAATGAAAACAAAAGCTATAAAGAAGTCTGTAATTATATGAAGCCGGCATATGATATACTGCAAACATCCCAGGTAGAGCGAAAGTTTCTTAACTACAAAAACGACAGGAATGTGGTTGTGTATACGAACGTCTCTGATAAGATGGACATAAAGACGAAAGCTGGATGGTATATTCTTACGAAAAAGGGAGACGATGAGTACATTTTGACAGATTCAAAGAGACAGCAGTTGTATGCAGATGAGGCAGAAGAAGATGATTATGACGATGCAGATGAGTACGAGGATACAGATGAGAATGATGAAGATGACAGTGACGCGAGCGGCGGTCCTGTTATAAAAGCTGGAGGAAGACTCATGGGAGAATCTGATTCGAAAGACACGTCTGACAGCGATAATGATACGACGAGTTCTAAGAACACACAAAAGAAGAAAAAATATGATCCGTATGACGTGTATGATTATGATGATCCAGACGATTTTGCTGATGAGTGGGCAGAAGAATTTGGAGATGGAGATTACGACAATGGGTATGATGATGCATATGATTACTGGGAGGAGAAGAACAGGTAGGGGAATTATTATTTTGTGATAAGTTTTTAATAAATAAAGTGCTTGCATAAAAATAGAAATATATAATATAATTTATTTACGAAAACAAATTTGCTATTTGGACAGAACGAACGGAGAGTAAAAACAGCAGTTATAGCAGTTTTTACTCTCCGTTCTGCTATTGATAAATAAAAAAGAGCTTGCATAGCAAGCTCATCCACACACTGTGGGTCACATCAAAGTGACGATTTGAATAAATTCTTATTTGAACTTATGATGTAAAGTCTAATATGGTACTAAACTTGTCTTTAGTATAGAGAATATTGGAAATAAAGTCAATATAAAATAAACAATTAATAAAGCAAAAGGGAGGAAAACAATGGATGGTAATTACTATTTAGGTCTGGACATGGGTACTAGTTCTTGCGGATGGAGTGTTACAGATGAAGAATACCATGTTTTAAGAAGACATGGGAAAGCATTATGGGGAGTGCGTCTATTTGAAGGTGCTAAGACAGCAGAAGAAAGGCGTATGCACAGGACAGGCAGAAGAAGACTGGACAGACGAGGTTGGAGAATTAATATACTGCAGGAGTTATTTGCAGAAGAAGTCAGTAAGATCGATCCGGGATTTTTTTTGAGAATGAAAGAAAGTAAGTATTATCCGGAAGATAAAAGAGACATAAACGGGGAGCGTCCAGAGCTTCCATATGCATTATTTGTTGATCCTGAGTTCACAGATAAAGATTATCATAGAGAGTTTCCAACGATTTACCATTTGAGAAAATGGCTGATGGAGACAAAAGAAGTACCAGATATTCGATTGGTTTATCTGGCACTGCATCATATGATAAAACACAGGGGACATTTCTTGTTATCGGGAGACATAGAGCAGGTTAAAGAGTTTAAAAATACATTTGAAACATTTATCCAGAATGTTAAGGATGAAGAACTGGACTTTGATTTAGAAATAACAGAAGAGAAAATATTGTATATTGAGGAAGTTTTAAGTAATAAGAATATATTAAAATCAACAAAGAAAAGCAGACTGGTAAAAGAACTTGGTGCCAGGACAAAGTGCGAAAAGGCGGTGATTACTCTTCTGACTGGTGGAACAGCTAAATTGAGTGACATTTTTGCAAATGAAGAGTTGGATGAAAATGAACGACCTAAGATCTCATTTGCTGACAATGGATACGATGAGTATATAGATTCTGTAGAGGCAGAACTTGGAGAACAGTTTTATATTATTGCATCGGCAAAAGCTGTCTATGACTGGTCTGTATTAACAGATATTCTGGATAGATGCACTTCTATTTCCGAAGCAAAGATTAAAGTATATGAAAAACATAAAGCAGACCTTCGCTTATTAAAGGAAGTGGTAAGAGAAAATTTTTCTAAAGATATTTATAAGAAAATATTTGTTGTGTCAGATGCCAAACTTGCCAATTATCCAGCCTACATTGGAATGACGAAAGTGAATGGTAAAAAGACTGCATTGGGAGGGAAGCAATGCAGTCAGGAAGACTTTTTGAAATATCTGAATAAAACAATTGTGGAAAAACTGCCAGAGAGTGAAGAAAAGACATATTTGAAAAATGAAATAGAGACGGATCAATTTTTGCCGAGACAGGTTACAAAAGATAATGGAGTATTGCCATACCAGATTCATAAGTATGAATTACAGAAGATTTTGGATAACCTTAGTGCTCGTATCCCGGTGATTGCTGAAAATAAAGAGAAATTAATACAGCTATTTACTTTCAGAATTCCATATTATGTCGGACCGTTAAATAAAGTAAAAGAAGAAAATGAACCGAAGTATACCTGGGCTGTAAGAAAGAGTGAAGATAAAATTTATCCGTGGAATTTTACGGATATCATAGATGTTGAGGCAAGTGCAGAAAAGTTTATAAAAAGAATGACGAATAAGTGTACATATTTGATTGGCGAGGATGTACTTCCGAAAGATTCATTACTGTATAGTAAATACAGGGTATTGAATGAATTGAATAATGTTCGCTTGGATGGAAAAGAAATATCAGTAGAATTAAAGCAAAAAATCTATGAAGGTGTATTCTGTAAAAGAAGAAAAGTACGTCAAAAAGATTTAAAGAACTTTCTGCTTAGGGAAGGAATTGCAGAAAGAGATGTTGATATTACTGGAATTGATGGAGATTTTAAGGCATCGCTGACGGCTTACCATGATTTTAAAGAAAAATTAAGCGGAATAGATTTAAAACAAAGTGAAAAGGAAGAGATAATACAGAATATTGTATTATTTGGAGATGATAAAAAGCTATTAAAACAAAGATTAGGGAAACTATTTCCAAAGCTGACAGATAAACAGAAAAGCAGTATAGCAGCTTTGTCTTATCATGGCTGGGGAAGATTTTCAAAAAAATTTTTAGAGGAGATAACCATACCAGCGCCGGAAACAGGCGAAGTATGGAATCTTATAACTGCATTATGGGAAACAAATGAAAACCTGAGTCAGTTATTAGGGAAGAAGTATCAATTCAGTGATCAAATCAAAGAGTATAATGAGGAACAAAATAATCCAACATTGTCGTATAAAACTGTAGAGGAACAATATGTATCTCCGGCAGTAAAACGTCAGATATGGCAGACGTTACAAGTGATAAAAGAAATAAAGAAAGTAATGGGAAAAGAGCCGGAGAGAATTTTTGTTGAAATGGCAAGAGAATCGCAGGAGAGTAAACGGACGGAGTCTAGAAAAAAACATTTGATGGATCTCTATAAAGTATGTAAAGAGGAAGAAAAGGAAATATATGAGAAATTAGAAAAGCATGAAGAACAACAGCTTAGGAAAGATAAATTATTTTTGTATTATACTCAGAGAGGACACTGTATGTATTCTGGAGAACGCATTGAATTTGATGATCTGTGGGATAATACGAAATATGATATTGATCATATATATCCGCAGTCCAAAACAATGGATGATAGTTTAAATAACCGCGTACTTGTAAAAAAGGAATATAATTCTAAGAAATCTGATGATTATCCAATAAATTCCGATATACAGAAAAAACAAGGTGGATTCTGGAAAAGTTTGTTAGATGGTAATTTTATTACAAAAGAAAAATATAAACGTTTAGTCAGAAAAACAGAACTTACTTCGGATGAACTGGCTGGGTTTATTGAGAGACAGATTGTTGAAACAAGACAGAGTACAAAAGTTGTTGCAGATCTATTAAAAAAAGTTATGCCGGATTCAGAAATTGTGTATGTGAAAGGCAGAAGTGTATCTAAATTCCGACAGGATTATGATTTTGTTAAAGTGCGTGATATGAACGATTTGCATCATGCAAAAGATGCATATTTAAATATTGTAGTAGGAAATGCATATTATACGAAATTTACCAAAAATGCGGTTTGGTTTATAAAAGAAAATCCGGGCAGATCATATAATTTAGAGAAAATGTTTATCCATGATATTTCCAGAAATGGAAAAGTAGCATGGAAAGCAGGAGATAAGGGAACGATAAAAACTGTTCGAAATGTAATGAATAAAAATAATATTCTTGTAACCAGAAGATCTTATGAAGAAAAGGGTGGACTGTTTGACCAGCAGATTATGAAGAAAGGAAAAGGACAGGTTCCGGTTAAAACGAGTGATGAGCGGTTACACGACATTAATAAATATGGTGGCTATAATAAGGCGGCTGGTGCATATTTTATGCTTGTCAAATCTACTGATGCAAAAGGAAATGAACAAAGGACGATAGAATTTGTTCCGATTTATAAAAAAGATTATATAGAACGGAGTAAAGAAAATGCACTGGAATATTTGCGTGAGATTATGAAAGAACGGAAATTGTCAAAGCCGGTTATTCTGATTAATAAGATCAAAATTGATACTTTATTTAAAGTAGATGGATTTTATATGTGGTTGTCCGGAAGAACAGGAAAACAATTGATTTTTAAAGGTGCAAATGAATTATTATTATCAGATGAAGAAACTAAAATACTAAAAAAGGTTATAAAATTCATAAATCGGAAAATAGAAAATAAAAATGTGAAGATTGTGGCGTTTGATGGTATAAACGAAGCAGAACTTACACATTTGTATGATGTATTTGTGAGTAAATTACAGAATACAATTTACAAAATCAGACTTGGATTGCAGGCATCAACCTTGATAGACAATAAAGGGAAGTTCGAAAAACTGAGTCTGGAAGATAAATGTACTGTATTAGCAGAAATATTACATTTATTCCAATGTCAAAGTACGATGGCTAATTTAACATTGATTTCAGGACCGGCGAAGGCTGGATCAATAAAAATAAATAATAATATAACAAAATGTAAACAAATTTCTATTATAAATCAATCTGTAACTGGAATATATGAAAAAGAGATTGATTTATTAAAACTATGAGCTGGCGTATAATTGTTATTTCTAAACGGGCAAAACTGGATCTGCAATTGGGATACATGGTTGTACGAAGTGAAGAAGTAACAAAAGTAGTATTAAGTGAAATATCAACAATTCTAATAGAATCAACAGCTGTATCATTGACTACCAGTTTATTGGCAGAATTGACGAGAAGAAAAATCAAAGTGATATTCTGTGATGAGAAGAAGAATCCTTCGTCAGAATTAATCGGCTATTACGGTAGTCATGATACAAGCAATAAAATCCGGAAACAGATTGCCTGGAAAAAGAACACAAAGGAGGCAGTATGGACGGAAATAGTAACAGAAAAGATCCGGAAACAGAAAGAATTGTTAGAAATGTTGGGAAAGGAAGAAGCGGAGCTTTTATTATCTTATTTAAAGAAAATAGTCTGGAATGATACAACTAACAGAGAAGGACATGCTGCCAAGGTTTATTTTAATGCATTATTCGGACTGGATTTTACAAGGACAGAAGACAATAATATTAATGCTGCATTAAATTACGGGTATTCTATTATCTTGTCGACATTTACAAGAGAAATAGTTGCCAATGGATATATTACGCAGTTGGGATTATTTCATGATAATATGTTTAATCAATTTAATTTAGCGTCCGATTTGATGGAGCCGTTTCGTGTTCTGGTTGATCGTGAAGTAAAACAGATGAAATTGGACAGTTTTGAGCATGATGAGAAAATGCAGTTGGTAAACATTTTGAATCAAGAAGTATCAATAGATGGAAGAATACAGTATGTAAACAATGCAATAAAGATTTATTGTAAAAGTGTGTTTGATGCTTTAAATGATGATGATAGTTCTCTGGTTCGGTTTTACAGGTTTGAGTTATAGGTTTATGCGAGTATTAGTATTTTTTGATCTGCCGGTATTAACAGCAGAGAATAGAAGAGCGTATACCAGATTCCGAAAATTCTTACTTAAAAATGGCTTTCTGATGTTACAGGAATCGGTATATTGTAAATTAGCTTTAAATGGAACGGCAGTTAACGCAATTGTAGATAATGTACATAAGAATAAACCAGAGGAAGGGTTGATTCAGCTTCTTACAGTTACAGAAAAGCAATATGCTAAGATGGATATTGTTGTTGGAGATTTAAAGAGTGAGGTTTTAGATACCGATGAAAGGTTAGTGGTTTTGTGAAATTAGTTCATCCGGAATTAAGCAGAGCAATCATTGATGATACTGTTGATTATACAGAATGGATAATTGAGGCAACAGAAAGATTCGCGGCATTTGTATATGAACTGAAGAATCAATGTGACGGAAATGATGGAAGGTATGTACTATCTGATGCCGATAAAGAACTGGGAATATCAAAAAATATGGATATTGTATTTGATATTTTCAGCATAGATATCAACAGTAAAAAGATAGTGAATAAATTATATGAGGAAATGCAACAAGTTGCCTATTCTGAAAAGTTGTATGTAAAAACGCAAGAGATAGCACAAAGTATACAAAAATATATTTTAGAATTAGAACAGGAAACAGATTATATACTTACATTTACAGAAGATGTTGACTGGATGGCAATATTTAAAGCATTACAGGTACAGCATGAAATAATAGAGGAAGATTATTTTGAAAAACTGATTCGTTATATTAAAGTTGCAGCGGTAGTCATGAAGTATAAGATTTTTGTATTTGTAAATCTCCGGAGCTATTTGTCAGATTTGCAAATGCAAAAACTTATCCAAGAAGCAATTCATCAGGAAGTAAAACTGATATTTGTGGAAAATTGTGTAAAAGATTGCATGGGAGAGGGATTAAGGTATATTATAGATAGAGATCAATGTGAAATCTATTAAATGTGTTTGAGTACCTTGTTTTGCGCAAATGATGGCGGTTCATTTTTGAATTTGAGGTTTGAGAATGATGTAAAAACGTATGGTACTGAAACTTAAAGACATTAATTGATGGGGCAACAGGTGTTTGAGAATGATGTAAAAACGTATGGTACTGAAACAGGTTACACTTGAATACAGTGTTGTTGAATGTTTGAGAATGATGTAAAAACGTATGGTACTGAAACCCAAGGAGCTGTGGGGCAAGACTGGGGGCGTTTGAGAATGATGTAAAAACGTATGGTACTGAAACTAGCAACTCTGCTGCTTCCTTGTCTCTCGTGTTTGAGAATGATGTAAAAACGTATGGTACTGAAACCGATCCGATCAAGGCGCGTTTCCTCCGGCGTTTGAGAATGATGTAAAAACGTATGGTACTGAAACAAAAGTTTTTCAGATATAACCAAGATTCCTGTTTGAGAATGATGTAAAAACGTATGGTACTGAAACTCTGACTTCTGCTGTTCGTGCATTTCTCTGTTTGAGAATGATGTAAAAACGTATGGTACTGAAACAAGATATGCTAGATTGAGTCCATGTTATCGGTTTGAGAATGATGTAAAAACGTATGGTACTGAAACTGTCATGGAACAACGTGCTGAATTACTTAGGTTTGAGAATGATGTAAAAACGTATGGTACTGAAACTGATCACAGTTACTTCTCTTCTCTGACCTGGTTTGAGAATGATGTAAAAACGTATGGTACTGAAACTTGTAAGCCCTGCATCTAATACAATTATTCGTTTGAGAATGATGTAAAAACGTATGGTACTGAAACCACAATTATTTACTTCCGGTCGATTGCTCCGTTTGAGAATGATGTAAAAACGTATGGTACTGAAACCCGTGTTATCAGCTTACACCTTTAAGGTGCGTTTGAGAATGATGTAAAAACGTATGGTACTGAAACGATACACTTGACGGACATCTTCTCCGTGGTGTTTGAGAATGATGTAAAAACGTATGGTACTGAAACGCAAATAAAAGCATACAGACTTGTAGATAAGTTTGAGAATGATGTAAAAACGTATGGTACTGAAACACGACTCCGAGTGATACGTCTGTCGCAATTGTTTGAGAATGATGTAAAAACGTATGGTACTGAAACACAGTGGGTGGTTACTTATCAGGAAATGTTGTTTGAGAATGATGTAAAAACGTATGGTACTGAAACGGTATAATGTTATCCAACTGTGAACAACTGTTTGAGAATGATGTAAAAACGTATGGTACTGAAACACAGATAGTTACTTTAAAGATTTATCAAGCGTTTGAGAATGATGTAAAAATGTATGGAACTGAAACTCTTCAGCCGATACAATACGTTCCGGCATGTTTGAGAATGATGTGAAAATGTATGGTACTGAAACACAGATTCGACAGTTACAGTATCCACTGGTGTTTGAAAATGATGTAAAAATGTATGGTACTAAAACTGATAAGTAATCGGTTATAAAAAAAGGAACTTGAAATTGATGTGAAAACATATAAACTATAGCATACATTAAGATTCTCCCCATTAAGTTTGAGAGTGATGTAAAAGAATACGGAATTAAAAGTACAATTGTCCCCAATTTGGGTGCGTGGATGTTTGAGAAAGATTGTAAAGTTAATATATATGGAAACTAAAATCAATGTAATCTATTTATATTTGAGAATGATGTAAAAGGTTAAAGGCGGCAAGTTTTTTGCTGTCTTTATTTGTTTTAAAGCTTACAAAAGTCGCTTTATCGTATACCTATTTTGCTATGCTATAACTATCAAAGAAACATAAACGAAAAACGTTTTTTCTATTGATGTATTAATTATAAATAATTTCCTGTATAATATTGGAGAGGCAAAATTTGTAAAAACAAATTTAAATTAAAGATAATATATGAGGTGTTAGTTTTGAGCCATGAATTGAAGAGCATTAACGAATTTAATATAGAAAAATACTTAAGAGAAAGCAAGGACAGAGGAGCCAATATTATGACACTTAGACAACAATCCGAGTATATCATCCGTCATGCACTCCACAGCGTTCTCCCGGATGAGGCGGTAAAAGCTGTTCTGACCGGGGATAGATTCCGTTCGGTTGTGGATGATAGTGGAAAACTATATCTTGTTGCAATCGGGAAAGCCGCATGGCAGATGGCGCAGGCGGCAGTAGAAATATTGGATGATCGGCTGGATGGCGGAATCGTTTTGACAAAATATGACCATGTAAAGGGAGAAATCCCGCACGTAGAATGCCTGGAAGCAGGGCATCCGGTTCCGGATGAGAATTCGTTTGAAGGAACGCAGAAGATACTTGACATGACGGCAGGGCTGAGTCCGGAAGATGTAGTATTATTTCTGATTTCCGGTGGTGGATCGGCATTATTTGAGAAGCCGCTTGTATCCGGCAAAGAGCTGGAAGATGTTACAAAGCAGCTTCTTGCCAGTGGCGCAAATATTAAAGAAATGAATACGATACGGAAACGCCTGTCGGCGGTAAAAGGTGGTCGATTTGCTCAGCATGTCGCACCGGCGAAGATATTTTCGATTGTGCTCAGTGATATTATCGGTGATCCGCTGGATATGATTGCATCCGGTCCGGCATGTGCGGATCAGAGTACCTGTGAGGAAACACTGGAGATTGCAGACAGGTATGGATTAAAGCTGAAGGATTCCATAAAGGAGCTGCTGAAAAAGGAAACGCCGAAAGAATTGTACAATGTCGAGACGGTCATCAGTGGAAGTGTGAGTGCGCTTTGCACAGCTGCAAAAGAGGCTTGTGAGGAACTGGGCTATGAGTCGGTCATTTTAACAGACCGGCTGGACTGCGAAGCGAAAGAAGCAGGGGCGTTTCTCGCATCGATTGCGAAAACACACTGTTGTAATATGCAAGGAAATAGGTGTGGAGATATTCCGCAGAATATGCAGCAAAATGAACAGCAGAAGAATACAAATAAGCTTGCATTTATTGCAGGCGGTGAGACGGTTGTACATTTACATGGTACCGGAAAAGGTGGACGCAATCAGGAGCTGGCGCTGTCGGCGGCAATCGGTTTAGATGGAATGGAAGGCGTAGCACTTTTCAGCATTGGAAGTGACGGAACTGATGGCCCGACGGATGCCGCAGGCGGTTATGTGGATGGAAAGACTTGCGAAATGTTGCGAAAACATAAGACAGATATTTACCACGAGCTGCGTAATAACAACGCGTACGCAACTTTGGAGAAATGTGATGGACTGATAAAAACAGGTCCGACCGGAACGAATGTAAATGATGTTACAGTTTTGCTTATAGAAGAAAGAAATATTTAACATTGCCAGTGTAATTATATAATGAATAAGAGAAGGAAAGGAAAACAATGGATAAAAAAGCACTTTATGAAAGATTTGAATTTCGGAATATAGAACAAGGAGAAGCGGAACAGGCAGCAGAGATTGAACGAATCTGTTTTCCACCAAATGAAGCCTGCTCTGAGAAAAACATGTGTGACAGAGTCAGGGATATTTCGGAACTATTTCTCGTTGCAGTAGATAAGGGAAATGGAAAGATTGTTGGATTTTTGAACGGACTTGCGACAGACGAGCCAAAACTTCGGGATGAATTTTTTACTGACGCCGGTTTACATAACCCGAACGGGAAAAATATTATGCTGCTGGGACTGGATGTTTTGCCGGAATATCGTAGACAAGGACTTGCAAGAGAACTGGTTGCCGTGTATTTGCAGAGAGAACAGGCGAAAGGGCGCAGCGAGATTATTCTTACCTGCCTGGATGCGAAAGTAGAGATGTATGAAAAATTTGGCTTTATTGACCGTGGCATATCTGACTCTGTCTGGGGTGGCGAAGAGTGGCACGAGATGAGTGTAGTTTTGGAAAAATAATAGATTTTTTGAAAATAGCAAAAATTTTGCCGGGTGGTTTAGGATGGAAAATACATTCACGGGGAAATGGATTAAAATTTGAAATAATATAGGCAGATCATAAAATAATTTATATTATGGTTTTATTTAGATTTAGTGATAAATAAAATCAGGAAAGCAGGTAAAAAATTATGGAATTTAAATATTGCAAATTAGAGATTTTTATTCCGGAAACGAAAATATTGGAACTACAGAAAGCGTTACAGAAAGTGGACGCCGGACATATTGGGAATTATGATTCCTGCATGTCAGTAAGTCAGGTGACGGGATATTGGAGACCGTTAGATGGATGTGATCCGTATATTGGCGAGAATGGGAAAATAAGCAGCGAACCGGAGGCAAAAGTAGAAGTGACAATCTATGCAGAAGCGGCGGAGCGGACGATTCAGGCAATCAAGGAAGTGCATCCGTATGAAGAACCAGTCATCAACGCAATTCCAATCTGGAAGACGAGCTTTTTATAAAAAAATAGTTAGATGTTTTAGTTTCAACATTATATAAGTTATTATAATCAGAATATGTATGGAAGCGTTACAGAGGAATTTTAAGAAAGCGGGGAATAAAAAATGGTACGAATGATAATGCATGATCCGGTGTTTTTGAGTCAGAAATCAGAGCCGGCAACAGAAAAGGACAGACAGATCGCAGTCGATCTGCTGGATACTTTAAAAGCACACGAAGAAGGCTGTGTTGGCATGGCTGCAAATATGATCGGTGAGAAGAAACGGATAATTGCAGTGAATATGGGATTTATGAATGTGGCAATGTTCAATCCGAAAATCATAAAAAAATCAGGGAGATATGACACAGAGGAGGGGTGTCTTTCGCTGCCTGGAGTGAGAAGCTGCACAAGATATCAGGAAATAGAAGTGGAATATCAGGATATAAATATGAAGAAACAAAAGCAGAAATATTCTGGCTGGATCGCACAGATCATTCAGCATGAAGTAGACCACTGTGAAGGGATATTGATTTAGTCGAGAACTGGGTGAAGCCAGAACAAGATTAGGTGATTTGGAATTGATTTTTTAATAAATAAAAGAGAACGAAAATGAGCCAGTATAATAATTGATGTTACACTGGCTCATTTATAATATCTGTATTAAGTTCCCAGGTAAGTATGACAGGAAATACAGAACGGATGTTCCTTATCACTTAATTTTTCCAGAAGTCTTAATGCTGCTCCATTTACTGAAATAGGTCTTTTTACTCACCTTTTTATAAGCACGGACGCGAACCTGATATTTCTTTCCTTTTTTCAGAGATTTCAGTGTTTTGATCTGCTTGCCCGTCGTAATAGTTTTCCATTTTTTTGTACCCTTTACACGGTAGGCAACCTGATATGCTTTGCCGTAGTAGCCGGACGGCTTCTTTGCAAATTTGACAGAAAGAGATTTCTTCTTAGGAGTCAGTTTCGCAATTTTCGGCTTTGTAGAAACAACCTTCGGCTTTGCTGGTGTAGAAGGTTTCAACGGTGTAGATGGCTTTGACGGTTTGTCATTTGAATTGTCAGCAGGATTTTTCGGTTTTGATGCAATTTTCCATGTAGAACCATTTTTCGCAAGCTCGTATTTAGTAGAATCAAAGCCCCATTTGATCTCCGGAGCATTATTTGTAAGCTGAATCGGTTCGATTTCAGAGCTGGTAGAAATAAAAGTTCCACATGCAATACTTGTGACCGCTCTTTCACCGGAAATATCAAGAGCAGGAGCACCCTGATAAGTGCCACATTCAATGGAAAGAGTGGCATCACCTTCAATTGCGCCGCCATTTACCTTTACGGCAGGTGCAGAGACGGTTTGCGAGTACGTGCCGTCATCCAGTGTCAGTGTTCCCTGGTTTTCCAGAAGAACAGTTGCATATTTTCCGGAGGAAATGGCACTGCAGTTATGAAATGCTGCATTTCCGTAGAGCATATAATAGCAGGAACCTGTGCTTGTGACCGTACAGTCAGTTATTTTAAGATCAGAGCCTTTCACAGACTGCTGAATTGCCATTGGATTGCCGGAACCACCGGTTGCCTGGTTGGCGATAGTTATATCAGAAAGTTCCAATGCCCCGGCAACATTGAGGGTAGTGATCTCCTGTGTGTTCGGATATTGACCGGAGGTAGAGATAATTGCCTTCGATATGTCTTCGCCGGAATTTGTAATCCGGAAAACGGCAAGGTTATCTGCTCCGGAGCCACGCACAGAAAATCCATTTGCTTTTTCAAATAAAATGGAATGGTTGTTAAGATCCAGTGTCAGATCCTGAGTCAGATAAGTGATCAGATAATCCGAGCAGGTCAGATCACTTGTAAGTTTTACCGTTGAATCATCCGGCGAGATGTATGTACCGCCATTTTGGGTAATGAAATTTTCCAGACCGGTTTTATCGCTGATTGAAGTGGCTGCCATTACGTGAACCGGCTTCGCAAATAAAATCATACCTGCGCTTAAGAACAGTGCAGTAATCGCAATCATGACGAGCCGGGAAAGATGATTTATTTTTTTTAGTATGTGCATAAATCCTCCTTAAAAAAAACGGTCCTGCCAGAAAGGCAAGACCGTTCAAAATACTTCAATATATAAGACTTGCTTATAATTTCATGTATTTGATTATTTTAATGTTACAGTGATTTTTACAACTGTTCCTGCTTTAGGAAGTACGTCTTTGTTACCCATTGTTTTAATATCAGCACCGGAAACAAATGGCATATCTTCGTTTGTTACAACACCTGCGTAGCAGCTGCATGTGCAGAGCAGGCATCCTGATTTGTAAGAAGCAGATACGTCTTTGCTGTTAGAGAATACTTCATCGATTGTAACCGGGCTGCCATCTACAGATGTTAAAGTATCAGCCATGGAAACTGTTTTGTCTCCCCATGATACGTTAACGTCTACATGAGTGTAGTCTTTGTTGTCACCATTTTCCGGGGTAATATATTCACCAGATTTGATTTTGTGTCCACCAGGAGTTGTATTCCATGGTGTTCCGCCAAGCTCTGCCATTGCGTCAGCAAAGTCAAGACGATCGCATAATCCTTCGAACAGGCACTGATTTCCAAGTGAGCATCCTGTTGTGGACATATAGTGTTTTGTTGGCTCTTCTAAGTATTTACCGTTCAGTACACCATATACAGAGATTGTCTTGTTAGCTTTGTCTACGCTTACCGGAACAGTGCTTTTAACAACTGTATTTCCGGCAGCGTTCCATGCAGAAGCACCACCTTCAAGAACAATGATCTTGCCTTCGCTTACACCAAGTGCTTTTAAGTAGTTTACAGATTTGTTTGCATATTTGTTACCAGAGTAGCATTCTACAACATAGAATTTATTCGGGTTCGCTTTTACTGCTGCTTCAAGGTTAGCTTTTGATGTTTCATCAGAAAGATCAGCACCGTTGTTCTCACGCAGTGGTGTAGAAACAGCACCGTCAATATGTCCTGCAGCATAAGTTACAGCGTCACGCAGGTCAAATACTACAAATGGAGTATTTCCAGCTTCCAGATTTGCTTTTAACTGGTCAACAGTCATACCATTTACAAAATCAAATCCACTTGTTGATTTGTAAGATTTAACGAGGTAGTTTGCTTCTGTCCAGCCGCCCATACCACCTTTTAATGTGTAAATGTTAGATGGATTCACACCTTTTTCTACGAGAGTAGAAGCAGCGGCTTCAGCGTATCTGTTACCTGAGTAGCAGATGATTGTATATTTCTGATCTGCGGAGTCACCTGCGATTGCTTTTTCAACGTTGGCAGCTGCAGTAGCTTTGTCGCTTCCGGAAACAGCACCAGCCTGATCAGCAGAAACAGCGCCAACGATGTGGCTTTTTGCATAATCTTCAGCTTTACGTGCATCGATTAATTTATAAGACTGTGTGCTGTCAATATCAGCTTTTAAATCAGCAGCAGATACAGTAAGTCCAACAATTGTTGAATGATTTGCATCCTTCCATGCTTTAGCGCCGCCTTCAAGAACGATAATCTTGCTTTCGCTCACACCAATCTCTTTTAAGTAGTTTACAGCCTTTGCAGCGTAGTTGTTACCAGAATAACACTCAACAACATAGAATTTATTCGGGTTAGCATTTACAGCAGCCTGCAGATTTGCTTTAGACTGATCATCAGACAGATCTTTTAAAGCACCATCTACACTCTCACGAAGAGGAGTGGAGATAGAAGGTTTGATGTGTCCTGTTGCGTAAGATGCAACGTCACGCAGATCGAATACTACGAATGGAGTTTTTCCATCGTCAATATTAGCTTTTAACTGATTAACAGTCATACCGTGAGTAAAATCTGTTTTACTCTTGTCAGATGTGTAAGATTTAACACAGTAATTGTCATAATCCCATCCACCGGCATCTTTTTTCATTCCACCCGTTAATGTGAAAATATTTTTGTTGCTAATACCAGCTTTGATCATAATCTCAGTAGCTGCCTGTGCATAGCGGCTTCCGGAATTGCATACAACTGCATATTTTGTACCTGCAGGATCATTTTTGATTGCAGCTTCAATATTCTTTGTAGCAGATGCCACATCAGTACCTGATACAGCACCGTCAACGTCAGCAGAAACAGCACCGGCAATATGAGATTCAGCATATTTAGCAGCCTGACGTACATCTAAGATTTTGTATTCCTGTTTTCCGTCGATATCAGCTTTTAATTCTTCTTTTGAAATATAGTTATATGGAGCTTTGTATCCATCAACAGCGATTGTGATTGTTACAACAGTACCTGCTTTTGGAAGGTTCGCGGAGTTTCCAATCGTAGTTCCACCCATTGCAACATCTTCACTTGCACAGATACCTGCATAACAGCTTGATGTACAGATTTCGCATCCGGATGGGATTGCTTTCTGAACAGCACCACTGTTAGCGTATACAATAGTTCCTGTATATGCTGACTTGTCAGCATTTTTAATCGTATCCTGCATTGCAACAGCATCATGTCCTGCCCAGGAAACGCTGATATTCAGTTTAGAATAATTAGCGTTTGTTCCTTTTTTGTCTTTTACGGCGGCAATAGATTCACCATTCGCTAATACAGTTTTTGAATTTGTATTCCATGCAGTTGCTCCGAGAGAATCCAGTGCATTTGCCAGATCAATACGGTCATTCAGACCTGTGAAGATCGGATTGCCTCCGGAAGCTCCAAGATTAGCAGTCACGAGATAATGCATAGTTGGTTTTTTAAATGCAGAAGCATTTAAGATACCTTTTAAAGTAACAGTTCCGGCTTCTGTATCAACTTTAACCGGCTCAGTTACAGTGATAAGGCATGTAGCTTTTTTGCTTCCACCTTTTTCAGTTGCTGTGATTGTAGCCTGTCCTGCTGCGATACCTTTTACAACACCTTTGGAAGTTACAGTAGCAACTTTTGTATTGCTTGATTTCCATGTAACACCCTGATTGTAGAATCCAGTAGCACCTTTTACAGTAGCTTTTAAAGTAGTTGTCTTTCCGGAAGCTACTGTCTTGGAAGTTGTGTTCAGCTTAACAGAAGAAGCTTTCAGATCTTTTACTGTGATCTTGATTGTAGATTTTACTTTCTTGTTCGTCTTGGAAGTAGCAGTGATTTTTACAGTACCTTTTTTCTTACCAGTAACAATGCCTTTAGAAGATACAGTAGCAATTTTCTTATTGCTTGATTTGTAGGTTACAGATTTGCTTGCATTAGAAGGTTTTACAGATTTAACAGAAACCTTCACTTTACCCTTGATATCTACTGTTTTAGAAGTGGCTTTGAGGGTAATCTTTGTTGGCTTTCCTTTTACTGTGATCTTGATTGTAGATTTTACTTTCTTGTTCGTCTTGGAAGTAGCAGTGATTTTTACAGTACCTTTTTTCTTACCAGTAACAATGCCTTTAGAAGATACAGTAGCAATTTTCTTATTGCTTGATTTGTAGGTTACAGATTTGCTTGCATTAGAAGGTTTTACAGATTTCACGGAAACCTTCACTTTACCCTTGATATCTACCGTTTTGGAAGTAGCTTTAAGGGTAATCTTTGTAGGCTTTTTGGAAGCCGCCTCACTGTTCATGCCTGTAGAAGCTGCCATAGTAAGAACTACAGCAAGTGAGAGCATAAACAGGGAGATTTTTTTGATTGTTGTTTTCATAATAACAACTCCTCCTTGTCTTACCGTTAAAAACGGACACTTTGTATCTATTTAAGTATAGTTTCATATATAAATATAAGCAAATTGATAATATCTATAAAATGACTAAATAATAGATAATATCTATAAGATGAAAAATAGCCTAAATCCCAGTAAAATTGTGGGCTTTAGGCTATTTGTTAAATAAATTATTTATTAGCTTAAATAGAAGAAAAAGCAAGAATTTGACATTATCCTTCAATAGCAATCTGTTTCTTATTTTCTACGGCAGGTTTGGCTTCTTTTTTCGGAATGGTCAGTTTCAAAATGCCATGTTTGAAGCTTGCTTTAATATCTTCTTCAGTTACATCCTTGCCAACATAGAAACTTCTCTGGCAGGAACCGGCATAACGTTCACGACGGATATAATGTCCGGTTTCTTTTTCTTTCTTATCCTGCTCCAGTCCTTTTGCGGCACTAATCGTCAAATAACCATCGTTTAACTCAATGGTAAGCTCATCTTTCTTAAATCCAGGAAGGTCAATATCGAGAACATAACTGCCTTTTCTCTCGCGGATATCGGTCTTCATTAAGTTGTGAGCTCTGTGTCCGTAAAGTTTCTTCTCCATACGATGTTCATCTTTGTCATTATAAAATGGGAATCTGAAAAAATCATCAAATAAATTATCATTAAAAATACTAGGCATCATCATAAGTCATTCCTCCTTGAATCTCTATCTATATTATGTGCTACCGGAGCTTTTCACTCCGGCTATGAGCAACTTGTCGACTATAAGTTTAATTATAAGATTATCCTTCGATGGCAATCTGTTTTTTGCTTTCCACAGCAGGTTTAGCTTCTTTTTTCGGAATGGTCATCTTCAAAGTGCCATCTTCGAAACTTGCCTTAATATCATCTTCTGTGACATCTTTGCCAACATAGAAACTTCTCTGGCAAGAACCGCTGTAACGTTCACGACGGATATAATGTCCATCTTTATCTTTCTCATCGTTGTTCGTATCTGTGCTTGCGCTGATTGTCAGATAACCATCATTCAGTTCAGCCTTTACATTATCTTTCTGTACGCCCGGCATACTCATCGTCAGTTCGTAATCCTTTTCGTTTTCCTTAACATCTGTGTTCATAAGGCTTGTGTCACTATAACCCCATGCATTCCAATCATCATCAAAGAAATCGTCCAATAAGTTCTCTCCAAAAATACTAGGTAACATCATAAGTCATATCTCCTTTCAAAAGACATTCATAAAATATAATTAAGCACTGTCGGAGAATCCGATGTGTTGTTGTCTCATAGGAACATCTGGAATCAAGATCCTTTCTTTTTATCTCTCTTCCTTTGTTCTAACTGTACTATAACATCTATTATTAGCACTGTCAAGAGGTGAGTGCTAATTTCTGGAATTTTTTTATTAACTGAAAAACAAACTTCTATTATGTGGCATATTTTTCTGCAAAGTAAAACAAGGGGTGGCATTTAGTCTTACAATCGTTTATCCTATAAGAAGTACAGTGCTTTCATGTTCTATTACACAGATATAATATAAAACGTAAGATTCCAGACAGACAAAAGAAAGCGAAAACATATAGGGGATAAGAAAATGATAAGAAACATAGATATGAAAGAAATCTCGGATGGTAATTTATATACGGCAAATGACATGGTAAAAGCAGATTGTCAGGACTGCAAAGGCTGTTCTGCGTGCTGCCGTGGTATGGGTGATTCCATTGTGCTGGATCCTTATGATGTTTGGCAGATGAGTGCCGGGCTGGGTGAGACATTTGAAGAATTAATGAAAGGAAAGATCGCGCTCGGAGTTGTGGATGGCATGATCCTGCCGCATCTTGACATGGATGACGGGACGTTAGGCTGTCCATTCTTAAATGAAGCTGGCAGATGCAAGATTCATGCATTCCGTCCGGGAATCTGCCGGTTATTTCCGCTTGGACGATTTTATGAAGAAGATGGATTTAAGTATTTTCTGCAGATCCATGAATGTCAGAAGAAAGACCGAACGAAGATTAAGGTGAAAAAATGGCTTGGCATTGCAAATCTCAAAGCATATGAAAATTACATTACTTCCTGGCATGCTTTTCTGAAAAAATGCGAGACGGCAATGGCAGATTTGAGTGCGGAAGAAGCAAAGATTTTGCAGATTTTCATTTTGCGGACATTTTATCAGACACCATATCAGGCAGAACTTGCCGCTGGGGATGCATTTTACAGTGAATATGAAAAACGCAGGGAACTGGTGCGGATGAAGCTGGATTTATAATACAAAAAGTGAAGAAACAGGTGTAGGAAATATGAGAAATATTACAATCGGAATACTGGCGCATGTTGATGCGGGAAAGACAACACTTTCGGAAAGTATTTTGTATTTGAGTGGCAAATTAAAAACGTTGGGAAGAGTGGATCATAAAGATGCATTTCTGGATACGCATGAACTGGAGCGGAGCAGAGGAATTACGATATTTTCCAAACAGGCGGTATTTCCACTTGATCCGTGGCAGGTGACTTTGCTGGATACACCGGGACATGTGGATTTTTCAGCGGAGATGGAGCGTACTTTGCAGGTCCTCGATTATGCGATTCTTGTGATCAACGGAGCAGACGGAATCCAGGGACATACAAGGACACTCTGGAGCCTCCTGAAACGCTACAATGTACCGGTATTTTTATTTGTAAATAAGATGGATCAGGAAGGAACAGACAGGAAACACCTGCTGGAAGAACTGAAAAATGGACTGGATGACCAGATTATGGCATTTGATGTAGAGAAAGATACTTCTTTCTATGAAAATGCAGCAATGGGAGATGACCGGGCGCTGGAAGAATACCTGGAGGCAGAGAAACTTACGGAAGAGACAATTGCGGGACTGATCATGGAAAGAAAGGTATTTCCGTGTTATTTTGGATCTGCGCTTAAAGTCGAAGGTGTACAGCAATTGCTGGACGGGCTGGCAGAGTATATGGAAACGAATGCAGATGAACCGGCAGATTTTGGCGCGCGTGTGTACAAGATTTCAAGAGATGATAAAGGAAATCGTCTGACACATATGAAAGTGACATCCGGGAAACTGAAAGTCAAAGAAGTTCTGGAAAATCATCCGGAAGATGGTGAACACTGGGAAGAGAAGGTGAACCAGATCCGCATTTATTCAGGGGATAAGTTTGAGGCAGTTCCGGAAGTTTCGGCTGGAACAATTTGTGCAGTGACAGGCCTTAGTATGACAAAGCCGGGAGAAGGTCTCGGAGTGGAGGCGGAGAATGTGGAGCCGGTGCTGGAACCAGTACTGACTTATCAGGTGTTATTGCCGGAAGGATGCGATGTATCGGAAATGCTCCGGAATCTGCGCCAGTTAGAAGAGGAAGATCCCCTGCTTCGTGTTGTATGGAAAGAAGAACTGTCGGAGATTCATGTATGTCTGATGGGAGAAGTGCAGATCCAGATTCTGCATGAGCTGATCTTAGAACGCTTTGGCGTGGATGTAACATTTGGGGAAGGCAATATTGTATATAAAGAGACAATTACGAACCGCGTAGAAGGCGTCGGACATTATGAGCCACTGCGCCATTATGCAGAAGTGCATCTGATCATGGAACCGGGCGAGCCAGGAAGTGGTCTTACATTTGATACGATCTGCAGTGAGGATGATCTGGACAGAAACTGGCAGAGACTTATTTTCACACATCTGGAAGAAAGAGAGCACAGGGGTGTCCTTACTGGAGCGCCAATCACAGATATGAAAATCACGCTGGCGGCAGGAAGAGCACATTTAAAGCACACGGAAGGCGGTGATTTCCGTCAGTCTACTTATCGCGCGATCCGGCAGGGACTGATGCAGGCGGACAGTGTGCTGTTGGAACCTTATTATGCATTTGAACTTGAGATTCCGGCTTCAGTAACAGGAAGAGCGCTGAATGATATGCAGAGGCTGGCAGCAGAGGCAGAGGCGCCGCAGCAGGAAGGCGATCGGACACGGATCAAAGGGCTGGCACCGGTGGCAACCATGCGCGATTATCAGAGAGAAGTTGCAGCTTATTCTCATGGAGAAGGAAGGTTTGCTTGCGTATTTTCCGGATACCATCCTTGTCACAATGCAGAAGAAGTTATAGAGGCAATTGGCTATGATGCGGAGCGTGATATGGAAAATCCGGCAGGTTCCGTATTCTGTTCGCACGGAGCAGGCTATTATGTGCCGTGGGATGAAGTGCCGGAGCATATGCATATAGAAAGCCAGCTTGCACGGATAGAGGCTGCCGAGAGACAGGCAGAAGAAGCAAAGATGGCAGAGAAAGAATTGAAAACTGCCGGAAATCAGAATCCAGGGGCAGGTGAGAAATATTCCAATACATGCAGAAGAAGCAATTTTGTCGGGAAGACGGCTCCGGGCGCCGGTTATGGAAGCTGGGAAGAAGAGAAAGAACTGGAAGAGATTTTCATCCGCACGTATGGAAAAATTGAGCGGAAATTATCGGATACTACAAGAACGGTTGCTACACCGGTGAAAAAGAAAAAATCGCAGGAGCATTTACCGGAATATTTGCTTGTAGATGGTTATAATGTCATTTTTGCGTGGGACGAGCTGAAAGAGCTGGCTAAAGACAGCATTGAAGCGGCGAGAGACCGATTGATGGATATTCTGTGCAATTATCAGGGATATAAAAAATGCACAGTGATCCTTGTATTTGATGCATACAGAGTGGAAGGTCCATATCTGGAAATCCAGAAATACCACAACATTCATGTTGTATTTACGAAGGAAGCGGAGACCGCAGATCAGTATATCGAAAAAGTTGTTCATGAAGTGGCGAAAAAATACCGTGTAACGGTAGTGACTTCCGATGGAATCGAGCAGGTTGTCACTGTTGGTCAGGGTGCAAATCTGATTTCTTCCAGAGAGTTTTATGAAGAAGTCGAGATTATGAAAAAAGAGCTGCGGGAAGAATACATCGAGCGTCATCATGGTGGGAAAAATTATCTTTTTGACCACATGGATGAGGAACTTGTCAAGCGAATGGAGAAATTAAGACTGAGTGACGAAGAGATTGAAAACTGGTAGAGAAATCAGTGGATGAACCTACATTCGGTGAGTGCGGCGGCAAAATAAGAAAGTGAAGATCACTGCGCAGGCACTGGATGGAACCAGTAAGAAAGCAATTGTGACGATAAAAAAAGGGGACGGGGATTTTCTAGAAAATCCCCGTCCACTTTTTAAGACATTACCATATCACCGCGATAAAATATCACCAAATTACATACCTCTGACTTGTTTATTGATCGCATCCTGCATCAGGCAGTAGTTGACAATGCCAAATCCCAAAATCCCGATGACCAGATACAGAATGTTGGAATTTCCCTGAATCCTGTTAATACGATCCGTGCGCTCACCCATTTTATACATCCAGTATAAGTTATAAATGTTACAAGTGACAATGGATAAGAGAAATACCATGCCGCCGGATGTCGCATATGGTTCACCGGCAAGAGCATTGATCTCGTCATTTAGTTTGATCATCCAGTAAATACCGTAAATTCCACACGTTACGATCGATAAGATTACACAAAGCGGAATGTTTCGTGGCGTGATAACAGAATTTTGCTGAAAATTGTTATTATAACCGGTATTTCCATAAGTATTGTTGGCATTATATGCATTATTTCCCGTATAATTATTGTTGGTATTGTAATTATTATCGGTATTGTAATTATTGGTATAGCCGTTATTATCAAAAGTTGTCTCTTTTTCGTTGGAAGAATGAGTGTAGCTGTACGCATTCTCATTTTCGGTTGTATTATCAGTCTGACTGGAAGTATCTGAGTAACTGTATGTGTAGGTATTCTCGCTTGCATGTTCGTCAGAATGAGAAGTTGCGTTTTCAGTAGCTTCATTTGAAGAAGTTCCCTCAGAATTCTCGCTTGTATTGGTGTCAGATGGGGAGTCAGCAGAAGCATCCTCCGGCGCAGTGTAAGCTGTCATAAACGGATTTTCATGCATATGATTGCTATTGCCAGTGTCAGTCTGCTCAGCATTATTGGTAGAATCTGTTGTGTGATCGTTAAGATCTGCATTTGTCTCGCTATCAGAGAGTGGTGCTCCACACTCTGGGCAGTGTTTGTATGCGTCGTCGCAAGGGGCGCCGCATTTTCCACAAAATTTCATGGAAATTCCTCCTTATGTTCTGTGAATGAAAGGGAATCCGGTTAAAACCGGATTCCTTTAAAATTTATTTGTCTGTAATTTCGCTGTGTAGCTGCTGCAAGGATTTTACTTCGCCATTTCCATGTTCTTTCACATAGCGGATTCCTTTTGCAGTTGCTCTTGCAGCAGCGATGGTTGTCATGTAAGGAATCTTTGCCTTGATCGCAGCTTTACGCAGGTAACTGTCATCATTTACACTGTCTTTTCCGACCGGTGAGTTGACGATCAGGTCGATCTGACCATTGGTGATTGCATCCAGCGTGTTCGGACGACCGCCTTCGGAAAGTTTGTTGATGCGTGTAACATCAATGCCGGCTTCCTTGATCAGCTCATAAGTATTTCCGGTAGCAACCAGTTTGAATCCATCATCAGCGAATGACTGAGCAATCTCTACAACTTCAGCTTTGTCTTTGCGGTTTACAGAAATCAGTGCCGTTCCGGAAAGCGGAAGCTTGGACTGTGTTGCTTCCTGTGCTTTGTAGAAAGCTTCTCCGTAAGTTTCGGCAAGTCCGAGAACTTCACCGGTAGAACGCATCTCAGGTCCTAAGATCGGATCAACTTCCTGGAACATGTTGAATGGGAAGACTGCTTCTTTTACTCCGAAATACGGGATATTCTGTTCTTTTAAGTCAGCAACCGGCGATTTGCGTCCGGTCAGTTCGGAAGTGATGATGTCTGTTGCAAGCGGTACCATACGGATGTTGCAAACCTTTGAAACAAGCGGTACAGTACGGGATGCACGCGGGTTCGCTTCCAGAACATAAACTTTTCCGTTTTCAATTGCATACTGCATGTTCATAAGACCTTTGACATGCATCTCTTCTGCGATCTTGCGTGTATATTCTTTGATCGTCTGTACATTTTCTTCGGAAATGTGCACGGACGGGATAATACATGCAGAGTCTCCGGAGTGTACACCGGCAAGCTCAATGTGTTCCATAACAGCCGGTACAAATGCATGATTTCCGTCGCTGATCGCATCTGCCTCACATTCCAGTGCGTGGTTCAGGAAACGGTCAATCAGGATCGGACGATCCGGAGTTACGCCGACAGCGGCTTTCATGTATCCTTCCAGACTTTCGTCATCGTATACAACTTCCATTCCGCGACCACCGAGAACGTAAGAAGGACGAACCATAACCGGATAACCGATTTCTTTTGCAATGGCAAGTGCCTCTTCTACAGTAGTAGCCATTCCGGATTCTGGCATAGGAATCTCAAGTTTATCCATCATTTCGCGGAAAAGATCACGGTCTTCTGCAAGGTCGATAACAGATGGAGAAGTTCCGAGGATCTTCACACCGTTTCTTTCCAGATCAGCAGCCAGGTTAAGCGGTGTCTGTCCGCCGAACTGTGCAATAACACCAACCGGTTTTTCCTTTTTGTAAATGCTTAATACATCTTCCAGTGTCAGTGGCTCAAAGTATAATTTATCAGAAGTATCATAATCTGTAGAAACTGTTTCCGGGTTACAGTTTACAATAATTGTCTCAAAGCCGAGTTTCTTGAGTGCTAAAGCTGCGTGTACACAGCAGTAGTCAAATTCGATACCCTGTCCGATACGGTTTGGACCGCCGCCAAGGATCATGATCTTCGGTTTATCTGTATTTACCGGATTCTTATCTTCAGCGTTGTAAGTAGAGTAGTAGTAAGCGCTGTCTTCGGTACCACTCACGTGTACGCCTTCCCATGCTTCTTCGCATCCAAGTTCGATTCTGCGGTTACGGATATCGTCTTCCGGAACTTCCAGGATCTGGCTTAAATATTTATCTGAGAAACCGTGTTTCTTTGCGGCAACGAGTGCATCATCTGTCGGAAGAGCTCCTTTCTTCGCAGCAAGTGCTTCTTCTTCGTCTACCAGTTCTTTCATCTGCTCAATGAAATATGTTTTAACTTTTGTAAGATCATAGATCTCTTCAATTGTAGCACCTTTGCGGAGCGCTTCATACATAATGAAATGACGGTCGCTGGATGGTGTAATGAGCATTTTCAGAAGCTGATCTTTGCTCATGTTGTTGTAGTCTTTGGCATAACCAAGACCGTAGCGTCCGGTCTCGAGACTGCGGATTGCTTTCTGGAAAGCTTCTTTGTAAGTCTTTCCGATACTCATAACTTCGCCGACTGCACGCATCTGTGTTCCGAGTTTGTCTTCTACACCTTTGAATTTCTCAAATGCCCAGCGTGCAAATTTGATAACAACATAATCGCCGTCCGGAACATATTTATCCAGAGTTCCGTATTTACCGCATGGAATATCTTTTAAAGTTAATCCGGAAGCCAGCATTGCAGATACAAGTGCAATCGGGAAACCGGTAGCTTTGGAAGCAAGAGCTGAAGAACGGGAAGTACGCGGGTTGATCTCGATAACGACAATTCGGTCGGAAACCGGATCATGTGCAAACTGTACGTTCGTTCCACCGATAACTTCTACGGAGTCAACAATTTTATAAGCCTGCTCCTGCAGACGTTTCTGACACTCTTCGGAAATCGTCAGCATCGGAGCTGAACAGAAGGAATCTCCTGTATGTACGCCAAGAGGATCAATATTCTCAATAAAGCAGACGGTGATCATATTGCCTTCTGCATCACGGACGATCTCTAATTCCAGCTCTTCCCAGCCGAGTATGGATTCTTCTACAAGCACCTGTCCGACAAGACTTGCCTGTAATCCTCGTGCCATAACGGTTTTTAATTCTTCTTTGTTATAAACAAGTCCGCCGCCGGCGCCTCCCATAGTGTAAGCCGGACGAAGAACAACCGGATAACCAAGTTCGTCTGCAATGGCAAGACCTTCTTCTACGCTGTAAGCAACCTGGCTTTTGGCCATTTCGATGCCCAGTGCATCCATGGATTTCTTAAATTCGATACGGTCTTCACCACGTTCAATGGCATCTACCTGTACACCGATAACCTGTACATTATATTTGTCCAAAACCCCTTCTTTGGCAAGTTCGGCGCAGAGGTTCAGTCCGGACTGTCCTCCAAGGTTCGGAAGCAGTGCATCCGGGCGCTCTTTGGCAATGATCTGTTCCAAACGGTCTACGTTCAGAGGTTCAATATAGGTGACATCGGCTGTTTCCGGATCTGTCATAATCGTAGCCGGGTTTGAGTTTACCAGTACGATTTCATACCCCAGCTTACGCAGTGCTTTGCACGCCTGTGTTCCGGAATAGTCAAACTCGCACGCCTGTCCGATGATGATCGGGCCGGAGCCGATGATTAGTACCTTGTGAATATCTGTTCTCTTTGGCATATCGTGATTCCCTCCTGTGACATGTAATGTAAAAATCTCTTGTTCTATTATATAGATAGAACAAGAGATTGGCAAGAACACATCTTATAAACTTTTTAATATTTATACAAAATAATGAATAAATAATGCATAAGTGATAACAGCTAAGGAAGTTCCACGATTACCGGAAATAGTTTTATTTATATTTTTTCTCTAATGAAAAGCCGTGTCCGCGCACTTCACTGACATGGCTTACAACAACGAAACTTTCCGGATCAATCTCGCGGATGATCTTTTCAATCCGTGGAAGCTCGCGGTTGGAGATTACGCTGAAGATCATCTGGGTTGGCTCATCCATATAACCGCTCCGGGCAGACAGGGCTGTCACGCCGCGGTCCATTTCTGTAATGATTGCCTGACGGATCTTTTCGTGTTCGTTGCTCATGACTTTCACTTCGATACGTGTTGTGCCAAAGACGAGTAATTTGTCGAGTACAATCGTGTAGATCATGACAAGGATGATTCCGTAGAGTACATTGTCAACCGGGTTATAAGCTGCCTGGAAGATCAGAATTGTAAAGTCAAATACATACAGGCTTACAGATACCGGGATGCGGAAAAAATGATTCAGCACCAGCGGTGGGATATCCATACCACCGGTGGAAGCACCGCTCCGGATGACAATGGCAAGTCCAATACCGATACCGAGTCCGGAAAAGATGGTACACAACAGTATATTGTCAGTCAGCACCAAATCACTGAAGAGTCGGTTGAAAAATTCCAGTGAGATCGGATAAGCGAATGTACTGATGATCGTTGTCAGGGCAAATTTTTTACCAAGAACGATGAAACCTACGATCAGCATTGCGATATTAAAAATTAAAATAACGCCGGAAATATTAAACCCGGTATAATGTTTTACGGCAAGTGCGATACCGGTTGTACCACCGGTCATCAGGTCAGAAGGGAGAAGGAACAGTTTTAATGCCAGAGCATAGATCATATTCCCCAAAATGACCACAAGTACAGACATGATTTTCTGAAAAACAGTTTCTTTCTTATGCATAGATAATTCTCCTCTTTTGTTTTATTTTATGTTGTCGGCAACCTCTGAACCGACACATATATTTTCCTGGTCAGCTGATTCAAAATCAGCATACATATTTTCCTATTCAGCTGCTTCAAGATCGACAGGTATCGCTTCCTGTGCAGCTGTTTCAAGACCGGCAAGCAGATTCATAGGTTTAAAGCAGAAATGATTGCAACAATGAGAAAACAAACTCTTCCCGCAAAGCTTCCGGCAAACTGATCACCATATGCATCCCCAAGATCCGGGATCAGTGCTGAAAATAGGTTCAGAAAGCGGGTGAAAAACAGGCTTAACGGAAATTGTAAAAGATCCAGAAGAAGCCGAAGCTTCAGATTTTCTTTCTTCTTATTATAAATATTCTATTGAGGTTCATAACGGATAAAATGCCCAACATTTTTATCATATCACAAAACTTGCTTTCTACGCCAGAAAATATTATATTAGTGCCAGACGCTTTTTTTAATTAAGATATAAAAACAAATCATTATATAACCATGTTCGACAGCAAAAGGAGAGACAATATGGAAATCAGTATTTTATTAATGAAACAGATTGCAGAACTATTTCTGATGATCCTGATGGGTTACCTGGTAGTGAAAGCCGGTATTGTAACGGCGGAGGATAGTAAAGTGCTATCTAAAATTGTATTGTATCTGGTAATTCCGTGTGTGATCATTCATGCGTTCCAGGTAACCTATACGAAAAATACGGTAAAGGAATTAGAACTTGCATTTGCGGCATCGGTCTTATTGCAGATCATTTTGCTGATCGCAGTATGGGCAATTGCCAAAGCTTTGAAAATGGATGAAGTAGAATTGGCATCGGTATATTATTCAAATTCAGGAAATCTGATCGTACCGCTGGTAACATTTATCCTGGGTGAAAAATGGGTGCTCTGCGGCTGTGTTTTTATGAGCGTGCAGCTAGTGTTTATGTGGACACATGGGAAAAAGATTATCAGCAGAGAAGAGGGAATGGATTGGAGAAAGATCGTATTTAATATCAATATGATCGCAGTTGTACTGGGAATTATTTTATTCTTTTTACAGATTAAACTTCCGGAAATCGTGGATGGAACAATGAGTGCGGTTGGTGTTATGATCGGACCGGCGAGCATGATCGTTACAGGAATGTTACTTGCCCAGATGAGCTTGCAACAAGTGTTTGCGAATAGACGGATTTATTTTGTGACAGCATTAAGACTTGTGGTTGTACCGATGATATCCTTACTCCTATTAAAATTCAGTCATCTGATCAGCTGGCATTCGGATGGAAAGAAGATATTGCTTGTTGTATTTCTGGCGGTGATCACACCTTCTGCATCAACGGTAACGCAGATGTGTCAAGTGTATGGAAATGATTCAAATTATGCAAGTGCAATTAATGTGATGACAACATTGTTATCCATTCTGACAATGCCGCTAATGGTATATGCATTTGAAGTTTTGATGTAAAATACGGTTTGTAAAAGACATATTTATTTGTCTGTATGATTAATTTGTATCAATAAGTGGAAAACCAAGTAAAACAGAGCGTTTCGGTGGGTTTAATACATATAGACACAACCTATATTTACAATGATATATTCACAATATCAATTATACGAAATACAGATTTGATGATACAATGAGCGAGAGTAAATAGAAAAGAGAGGATAATAACATGTGTCAGAATGAGAGAGTAAAAGATGCAGACAAATGCATCCACTGTCATGTCTGTCAGGAGAATTGTTCCTTTTTGAAAAAGTATGGTCTTGATATAGGTGATACCGAAAAGCTTAATAAGCTTGCGTATCACTGCTTTTTATGTGGCAAATGTTCAGAAGTCTGTCCGGTGGGGATTGACGGACAGGGAATCATTATGGATATGCGCAGAGCCAGCGTTGCATCTGACGAAGGCGCGCGGGTGAACAAAGAGTACAAGCGGACCATTTTTGAAAAAAAGGAATATTCATATCGCAATTATAGGCATGTGACAGAGAAGAGTGTGTTATTTCCGGGATGCAATTTCCCGTCTGTATATCCGAAGACAACAAAAGTTCTGGTGGAACTGTTTGAAAAAGAAGCCGGGATCGGTGTGGTCTATGACTGCTGTGGAAAACCAATCGCAGATATAGGAATGGAAGACGAAGAGGAACGTATTATGCAGGGAATTCAGAAGCGCATGGATGATGCAGGGGTGACAGAGGTCATTACGATGTGTCCGAACTGTTATGCGTTTCTGAAGCCAAGACTTACGATCCGTGTAGTGAACATTTATCAGAAATTAAAGGAACTGCATCTGGGTGAGAAGTGTCTGCCCGGCGGTACGATGTTTCGTCCATGCCCTGACAGAGAAAAGGGAGAATGGCTCACAGACATTGAGGCGTTTTCAGACGCAGAATTTCAGACATTGGAGGATATCCAGTGCTGTGGCCTTGGCGGCCAGGGATGCGCCAAAGAACCGGAGATA
The DNA here is from genome assembly GCF_003473885.1 of Dorea sp. AM13-35. Classification (NCBI taxonomy): domain Bacteria; kingdom Bacillati; phylum Bacillota; class Clostridia; order Lachnospirales; family Lachnospiraceae; genus Dorea; species Dorea sp. AM13-35. The sequence continues at coordinate 113,310 of NZ_QUCZ01000002.1, read as the reverse complement.
GCAAAAAGCTTTGCTGAGACAGTGAAGAAGTATCCGCAGACGATTTATACATATTGCGGCTCCTGTGCAGGCAATCTGACCAGAAACGGCTGTAAGCAGGTACGTCACGTCCTGCCGGAGATTCTGGGAACAAAAGAAAAACCGGATACGATCAAATCCCTGATCAATCGTATGCGGACAAAGTATCTATAGAAACAAGAGAGAACAAAAGGAAACAAAGAAAAAGGAGAACAAGAGGTGGAAACAAAAAAACGAAACAAATGGCTCAGTAAGATTATAGTAATCGTGTTGATTGTAGGATGTGTGGCAGTTTATTTCTGCGTACCGAGTGTAAATAAGCTGATGAATCGTATTTTTGCAGCATTTGCAAGCGGCGACTTTACCGTTGTCAAAGAATTCGTTGCATCTTACGGTGCATATGCAGCAGCTGTGTCTTTTGCATTGATGATCTTACAGTCTGTAGCAGCCCCGCTTCCGGCATTCCTGATCACATTTGCGAACGCAAACTTATTCGGATGGTGGCAGGGAGCGATTCTTTCCTGGTCAAGTGCGATGGCAGGAGCAGTGCTTTGCTTCTATATCGCAAGAATTCTGGGAAGAGATGTAGCTGAGAAGCTTACAAGCAAAGCAGGACTTCAGCAGATCGATGTCTTCTTTGAGAGACATGGAAATTTAAGTATCCTGATCGCAAGACTTCTGCCGTTTATTTCATTTGATTATGTAAGTTATGCAGCAGGTCTTACATCTATGTCTTTCTGTGGATTTTTCGTAGCTACAGGAATCGGACAGCTTCCGGCAACCATCGTTTACTCTTATGTGGGTGGTATGCTGACCGGAGGAGCAAAACTGCTCGTAACAGGACTTCTGATCTTATTTGCTTTATCAGGTCTTATCGTTCTGTTCAAACAGTTATATAATGAAAAACAGAAAAAGAAAACAAAATAATTTTATAATATCAAAGGTTTATGACTGTGATTTTAATCAGGCGATCGATCTGCCGATCGGATCGAAAGCAACGATTATGGACCTGGTAGGGACTCCGTATAAAAAGCGTAAGATTCTGTTTGACAAACATTGTTATGCAGGAAAATAGAAATAAAGGAGACAAGAATATGAACCAGAAGGCAAATGAAATTAAAGACAACTTTATAAAAGGATATGACTGTTCACAGGTAGTGTTCCGTCATTTTGCAGAGCGGTTTGACTTAAGTGAAGACGAAGCAAACCGTATTGCTGCCTGTTTTGGAGGTGGCATGATGTTAGGATCTGTCTGTGGTGCTTATACCGGAGCGCTGATGGCGATCGGTATGAAGTATGGACACACAAAAGAAGAAGGACTGATGGACCAGAAGAATGTCATGATCGGAAAATACATGGAGTTTAAGAATCGTTTTGAACAGGAATATGGTTCTGTAAACTGCAAAGAGATCATCGGTTATGATGTGTCTACACCGGAAGGACTTCAAGGGGCATTAGACAGCGGAAAGATGACAGAGTTCTGTCCGTGTCTTGCAGAAAAGGTGATCCAGATCACAGAAGAAATATTAAACGAAGATTAAGAGGAGAAATGGTATGAAGAAGTTTATCAGATGTATGGGTGTCGGACTGCTGGCTATGATGCTTGTAGTTGGATGCGGAAGCAAAGCAAAAGGAGTATCGGACGACGATTTGGTTTCCAAGGATTCTTTTAAAGGAGAATACCTGATAACCGCAAAAGAAGCGAAGAAACTGATGGGCGATGACAATGTAATTTTTCTTGACTGCCGTGGCGAGAAATATTCTAATAAAGAGACGATCAAGGGTGCAGCAGCTACAAGCTGGCAGGCACTTGGAACATGCGAAGACAAATATGGCAAGCAGGGCGATGAGAACTGGGGAAAAGTTCCACAGCCTGCAGAGTTATCTAAAAAACTCAGCAACCTCGGCCTTGATCCGAACAAGGAAATCGTTCTCTTAGGTGAGACACTTGGAGGATGGGGAGAAGATGCCCGTGTTCTCTGGGAGCTGCGCGTAGCAGGTTACACAAACCTTAAGATGGTTGACGGTGGATACGAAGCGCTGGTAAATGCCGGAGCTGAGACACAGAAAGGACCTTCCAAGTTAGACAAAGTAGATGTGAAGATCGACAAACTTGACATGACACATGACATGGAAACAGAAGAACTTCAGAAGAACTACAAAGATTACAAGATCGTTGATGTTCGTACAGATGAAGAGTATGAAGGTGCTAAGAAATATAACGAAGCAAAAGGCGGACATCTTCCGGGAGCAATCCATATTCGGTATACAGATCTTTTCCGTGAAGACGGAACATTAAGATCACAGGCTGACATTGATAAGATGTTAAAAGATGCGGGCATTTCCAAAGATGACAAGATCGTAACTTATTGCACAGGCGGTATTCGTTCCGCATATATGCAGCTTGTACTTGAAATGGCAGGATGCAAGAATACATGGAACTATGACCAGTCATTCTGGAGATGGGCTGTAGTCGGAGATGTTGAAAAATAGGAATTAACAAATTATCAGTGATTGAAAGATGATAATTCAAGAGCAATCACATCCGTTTTAAGAGAGTCGGTTATGCGACTGAATAAAAATAGGGTGTGGTTGCTCTTTTTATCTTATTACGTGTTTTGTGCAAAAGTATATGGCGTAAATAAAAAGCCAGCAAATCAGCTGGCTTTGATAAAATATATAGCATGTAATATAGTGTATTACCTTATAGTGGGTCAGATAATATTTACATTTATATCCGTCCGTCGATTTATTGTAAAACATTCAGTTTCACATTCTTCTTACGAAGGAAGATACTTGCGACTGCGCCTAGTACCATCAGAATAATTCCGACAGTCAGAAGCATTCGTCCGATTCCATAATGAACCATAGAAGAAAACTGCTGTAATTTATCGGCGGCATCTTTGTATTCCATAAGAAGGAAGAAAACACCGACACATGATCCGATCAGGCTGATAATATCAATACGGAAGAAGTTAATAACCGCCACTGCCAGGATCACTGCAAGAAATAATTTTCCGTCATTAGTGTCAAAAAGAGTGACTGTCTGGGAAAAACCAAGAATAGATACCGTGGCAAATGTCATAAACATGGATATAAATGCAAGGAAGCATCCAATCCAGGTGACAATATTTCCAATTGTAAAATTTCTGCGTACTTTTGGTGCAGGAGCTGTTGTCATATCAGAGGCGGTATAATTCATTGAACCTGCTACAGAAGATTTTGTGTGGTCTATTGTCTGTGTCGGATGTGTGCGGTTATGCGATGCTGTTTTTGCAGTCTGCTGAGTTCGATGTTCGTGGTTATGTGGTGTAGGATGCGCAGCCTCATTGTGTGGTGTCTGCTTGTGTGACGCTGTAGCTTCGAAATGCTGCTGTGTATGCTGAGCTTTAGCAGAAACAGGGGTTCCGCAGTCAGGGCAGAATTTTGCACCATCTGTTAGCTGCTTTCCACAATGTTTACAAAACATAATAATTCTCCTTTGTGTTCGTTAAGTTTTAGCTTAGTTTAGCATTGATAGCATAAAAATGCAATTTCCCTTTTAAAATTTACGGAGATTCTTCATAATGCTAATATTTACAATGATATTTTACTATGATAAAATTTACATGATACCAGAGCAGCACGGAACAATCCGTGGGTATCATAGGTATCGATAGAGCCTGCATATCCGCAGGAACTATACAGGAATGAGGAGGAAGAAAAATAGTGTTTTGTACGAAATGTGGGGCGAAACTGCCCGATAACGCAAAGTTTTGTCCGAAGTGTGGCAATCCATGCACAATAAAAAAGCAGTTTTCTGAGCAGGTGAATCAGACTTTCCGGTCAACCGAACGGAAAATGGAAAGTGAGATACACAATGTAAAACAGAGCTTTAGCAGTAATAATCAGATGCCGGCAGGAAGAAAAGAGAGACTGCAGGATGACAGAAGTCTTGCCATATACATACTGCTGTCGATCGTTACCTGCGGAATCTACAGTTATTATTTCATATATAAAATGGCGCATGATGTGAACATTGCATGTGAAGGCGATGGAGAGATGACGTCCGGTCTGGCTGCATTTATTATATTGTCATTCCTGACCTGTGGAATTTATTCATTCTACTGGTCTTATAAAATAGGAAACAGGCTTTGCACCAATGCACCGCGCTACGGAATGACATTTCCAGAGAACGGAACAACTGTATTAGTGTGGGATCTGATCGGAATTTTATTATGTGGTTTGGGACCGTTTGTTGCAATGCACATCCTGATCAAGAACAGTAACCGGATTTGCAATGCATATAACAGACAGAACAATTTATAACAGATGAGAGACATTTAGGGCTGTTATATGCTTTGCGAAAGCAAATCTTGAAAAGATATAGGGAGGACGATATATGGCGATGCTGGATAAAATGAAAGACTCGATCAATGCCGCTGGTCAGGGAATATCAACAAAGATAAAAGATGGACTGGAGAGTGAGCGGATTTCTGCGAAAATCAGAGATGACGAGAAGATGATAGAGAAACTCATATATCAGGTTGGTGTGCAGTGTGTGAAACGGCACGCAGAGGAAGCGGGAACCGAATATGAAGAATTATTTGCTGAGATCCGTAGATTGCGTGCACAGATTGAGAAAGAAAAAGAAGAACTGCGTCTGGCCACAGAAGTAAAACCATGTCCACAGTGTGGATATGGCAATAAGATAAGTTCCAAATTCTGTGTAAAATGTGGCTCTTCATTGACGGTAAAAGAGAATCTGGAAGCCTCAAATATAAAAGAAAAATATTGTACAAACTGCGGTTTCAAAAATGATGGTGACGCTCTGTTCTGCATTAACTGTGGAAATAAACTGGAAGAAGAGAGCCGACAGACAATGCCGGAGCCAGAGCCAGAAAATATAAGGATGCCGGAGCCGGAGTCAGAAATGCTGGCAGAAGCAATATCGGAGAATGTGCCGGAATTAAAAGCAGAGTCTGAATCTGAGCCGGAAGTACTGGCAGATATTGAAGAAGCTCTGGAAGAGACAGCGCAGGAGATTACGGAAGAAGAAAAAATAAAAGAAGAAAATTAAGAATAATAAGGAAAGAAAAAGTACGGAGGAAGAAGTAAGATGGGAGAGAGAGCAAGATTTTGTCCTAACTGCGGCCGGCCGATAGAGCCGGGTGCAATGTTCTGTGCACATTGTGGACACAAAACAGAAACCGAAGAGGCACCGGCTGTACATGAAACACCAGATGCAAATGAGGAATTTGCAACCGAGTGGCCGGACGAGCAGGAAGAAAGAGTACAGAAGAATGAGCCGAAAGGATCAAAAAATCTGGTTATTATACTTGGCATTGTATGTGCTGTTATGGCGGTGGTGATTATCGCACTCGTTGTATTTGGACTTGGAAGGTCCCCAAAAGAGACAAAACCAGAGACAAAAACGGAAACAACAGAGCAGAAAGAGCCGGAAAAAAAGGAAGTAAAAGATTCCAATGAGCCAAATGATTCTATAAATCAGGCGATTACACTGGAAGAAGGAAAACCAGTGACCGGCTATATCGATTCCAAAGATGATGTGGACTACTTTGTGATTTCGACACAAAAAGAAGGTACTGCGGAAGTGAAGTTCAGTTATACACCATCCAATGACCAGGGTGGACTTGGCTGGAAAGTAAATTATCCGGATAAAGGAACAACTAAGACAGAACTGTGCATGCTTGGAGAAGGAACGAAAACATTGAAGTTTGAACTTCAGAAAGGTGATAACTATATTTTTGTTACCGGTGATACCGAAGCTTCTAAGAAAATCGAAGACGTAGTGACAGAAACACCGTATTATATTACGGCTGAGAGTATCAAAGTAAAACAGACAGCAAAGAAAAAGACGAATAACAATGCAAATAACCGTGGCGATACAAGTAAGATCATTGTTATCAATCCATATGATAATCAGAGACACTATATCAGTTCCAGCGGTTATGTAATTCCGTACAGTTCGGATTATCTGCTTGATTATTCAGATATCAGCGGGCTTTCCAGTGCGGAACTCAGACTTGCAAGAAATGAAATCTATGCAAGAGAAGGCCGTCTGTTTGATGATCAGTCATTGCAGGTATATTTTGATTCACAGGCATGGTATAACGGATACATTGCTCCGAAAGATTTTAAAGATTCTTATTTAAGTCCGATAGAAAAGAAGAATGTAGATTTCATCAAGAAATATGAATAAGAAGAGCATAGTATTTATTAAGGAATATAAATAAAAAGAACAAACAAGAAACGCGGCAGGCGAAAATCTGTCGCGTTTCTTATTTTACATAGTTTTTACAATCCTGCGATTTTGGATTTTACAATCGACCTGTATGATACATAACTGTAAAGAACATATTGCAAAATATCCAAATCAAAGGAGACAAAGAAAATGAAATTGAAAAAGTTTATTACAGTAGTAGCAATGACAGCAATGGTCGGAACACTTGCAGTAGGATGTGGAAAATCCGACAGTAAAGATAACGGCAGTGATAAGAAGAGCGAGTCAAGTTGGGATTCATCAAACGATATCACAATCTTATCCAGAGAAGATGGCTCAGGAACGAGAGGAGCATTCATTGAACTGTTCGGCATTGAAGAAGAGAAAAACGGTGAGAAAGTGGATATGACAACAGATGAAGCACAGATCACAAACAGCACATCTGTTATGATGACAACAGTAGCAGGCGATGATTATTCTATCGGTTATGTATCACTCGGATCTCTGGATGACAGCGTAAAAGCACTGAAGATTGACGGAGCTGAGGCAACAGCAGAGAATATCAAAGCAGGAAAATATAAAGTATCCAGACCATTCAACATCGCAGTAAAGAAAGATATGAAAAATGAAGTTGCAAAAGATTTCATCAATTATGTGATGAGTGAAGAAGGACAGAAAATCGTATCTGATAACGGATATATTCCGGTAGACGGAGCAAAACCTTACTCTGGAAAAGAAGTTTCCGGTAAAGTAGTTGTCGGTGGATCTTCTTCTGTATCACCGGTTATGGAAAAACTGATCGAAGGTTACAAAGCAGTAAACAGCAAAGCAAATGTAGAACTTCAGACAACAGATTCTACAACAGGTATGACTTCAACAATCGATGGAAGCTATGATATCGGAATGGCATCCCGTGAACTGAAAGATGATGAAGCCGCTAAATTACAGAACACAGTCATCGCAACAGATGGTATCGCAGTCATCGTAAACAAGAACAACACAACAGATGAACTGTCAGCAGATCAGGTAAAGACCATTTACACTGGCGATGCAACCACATGGGATGAGGTAGTAAAATAATATGAAAAGAAAAGCATTGACTGAAATAGTCATGCAGGTAATCTTCTTTGTTGCCGCCTGTGCTTCGGTGCTGGCGGTAGCACTCATTTGTATCTTTTTGTTTGCAAATGGTATACCTGCAATGAAGGAAATCGGATTTGTAAAATTCCTGACGGGAACGCTCTGGCGTCCGAAAAACGAGATCTTTGGTATTTTCCCGATGATCGTAGGAAGCTTATATGTTACAGCAGGAGCGATCATTATCGGTGTCCCGATTGGAATATTAACAGCAGTATTTATGGCGTACTATTGCCCGGAAAGAATCTATAAACCTTTAAAAGCAGCAACGGAACTTCTTGCCGGAATTCCTTCTGTTATTTACGGATTCTTCGGACTGGTTGTAATTGTACCGTTAGTCAGAGAGTTTGGCCGGACTATGGGATTTCATGGAAATGGAAACAGTATTCTGACTGCGTCTATTTTACTTGGAATGATGATCTTGCCAACTATTATCGGACTTACAGAGTCTTCGCTTAGAGCAGTCCCGGAACAGTATTATGAAGGGGCAGTGGCACTTGGAGCTACTCACGAACGCTCTATTTTCAGAGTTGTCATCCCGGCAGCAAAATCTGGAGTGATCGCAGCACTGGTTCTTGGAATCGGCCGTGCAATCGGAGAAACGATGGCAGTTATCATGGTTGCAGGAAACCAGGCAAGAATGCCGGAAGGCATTTTCCGCGGTGTACGTACACTGACAGCCAATATCGTAATTGAGATGGGATATGCAGCAGGACTGCACAGAGAAGCGCTGATCGCAACAGGCGTTGTGTTGTTCGTATTTATTCTGATATTGAATTTCAGCGTAGCACTTTTGAAGAGGAGGAGTGAACATGAGTAGACAGGGAGGTTCTGTAAAAGAAAAACTGAAAAGCTACAAACGGACACCAGGCTCTTTCATCGTAATGCTTTTAGTTTTGCTTGCAGCAATTATTACATTTGCAGCGTTACTTTTTCTGATTGCCTATATTCTGGTCAATGGAGTACCGTATCTGAAACCGTCACTGTTTTCATTTACCTATACTTCTGACAATGCATCACTTATGCCGGCGCTTATCAACACATTGATCATGACAGCGTTATCACTTCTGATCGCAGTTCCGCTTGGTATATTTTCGGCAATCTACCTTGTGGAATATGCAAAACGTGGAAATAAATTCGTAGAGATCATCAGACTGACGACGGAGACGTTACAGGGAATCCCGTCTATCGTATATGGCCTGTTTGGTATGTTGTTCTTCGTAACATTCTGCCACTGGGGATTCTCCATTCTCGCAGGAGCATTTACATTGTCAATTATGGTATTGCCACTGATTATGCGTAGTACAGAGGAAGCATTGAAATCTGTGCCGGATTCTTACAGAGAAGGAAGTTTTGGACTGGGAGCCGGAAAACTTAGAACGGTATTTCGGATTGTTCTTCCGTCGGCAGTGCCTGGAATCCTTGCAGGTGTAATCCTTGCGGTCGGACGTATCGTCGGAGAAACAGCGGCACTTATCTATACTGCAGGAACACTGGCAAAGATGCCAAAGAATGTAATGAGTTCCGGACGAACACTGGCAGTTCATATGTATAATCTGGCAAGTGAAGGACTTTATATGGATCAGGCATATGCAACTGCTGTTATTCTGCTTGTCCTTGTAGTTGTCATTAACACACTGTCAGGAATTGCAGCGAAGAAACTTACAAAATCGTAAGAACAGACAGATTTAGGAAAATGAAAGAGGAACAGTCATGAGTAAAATTAGTATTAGTAATATGAATCTTTATTATGGCGATTTCCATGCGTTAAAAGATGTGAATCTGGAAATTGAGCCAAATAAAATCACAGCATTTATCGGACCGTCCGGCTGTGGTAAATCAACACTTTTAAAATCTATCAATCGGATGAATGATCTGGTAGAAGGCTGCCGGATCGAAGGCGATTTAAGACTGGACGGTAAAGATATTTATAAAGATATTGATGTAAACCTGCTTCGTAAACGTGTTGGTATGGTATTCCAGAAACCGAATCCGTTTCCGATGAGTATCTATGACAACATCGCATTCGGACCGCGAACACATGGAATCCATTCCAAAACAAAACTGGATGATATTGTGGAAAAATCGCTCCGCAGTGCGGCCATTTGGGATGAATGTAAAGACCGTCTGAAAAAGAGTGCGCTTGGAATGTCCGGTGGACAGCAGCAGAGACTCTGTATTGCCCGCGCGCTGGCAGTACAGCCGGAAGTACTTCTGATGGATGAGCCGACATCCGCACTGGATCCGATTTCAACATCGAAGATCGAAGACCTTGCGATGGAACTGAAAAAAGATTATACTATTGTCATGGTAACACACAATATGCAGCAGGCTGTGCGTGTATCAGATAATACTGCCTTTTTCCTGTTAGGAGAAGTGATTGAATACAATGAAACAGAGAAATTGTTCTCGATTCCATCAGATAAGAGAACAGAAGATTATATTACAGGGAGGTTTGGTTAAGATATGCGTAATAAGTTTGATATGCAGTTGGATTTATTAAATGAGCAGCTCACACATATGGGTGAATTATGTGAAGTTGCAATCAACAGAGGAACAGAGGCACTGAAAAAAGGAGATTTAAAACAGGCAGCAGAAGTCATTCGTGCGGATGAAGAGATTGATCAGATGGAAAAAGATATTGAGAGACTGTGCCTGAAACTTCTTTTGCAGCAACAGCCGGTGGCAAGAGATTTAAGGCAGATTTCTGCGGCTCTTAAGATGATCACCGACATGGAACGAATCGGTGACCAGGCATCAGATATTGCGGAAATCATTATTTCTGAGAATAAGTCAGAAGCAACAGATATCCAGACGATCGGTCAGATGTCAGAATCCGTTGCAAAGATGGTGCGTGACAGTGTGAATGCCTATGTAGAAAAAGATCTGGAGCTTTCCAGACAGGTAATGGAAGCGGATGATGCAGTGGATCGTCTGTTTGAGGAAAATAAGCAGGAGCTGATCAATTTTATTTCTGATAATAAAGGTGTGCAAGGCAAGAAGGCAATCGATCTTATCATGGTTGCTAAATATCTGGAACGAATCGGCGATCATGCGACAAATATTGCAGAGTGGGTAGAATTTTCAATTACCGGAATCCATAAGGACAGCCAGGTATAACCCCACGGAAAACGAGGAGAAGACGATGATATTTTGTGTGGAAGATGACAGCAACATTCGGGAATTAGTAGTATATACGCTGGAGACAACAGGATTTCAGGCAAGAGGTTTTGAAGAGGGAAAAAGCTTTCTTGAAGCGCTTGCACTGGAGACACCGGATCTGATATTAATGGACATTATGCTTCCGGGAGAGGACGGTATTTCGCTGTTAAAACGCTTGAAAAACTCTTCCAAAACAAGAGATATACCGGTAATTATGGTCACTGCGAAAGGTGCAGAGTACGACAAAGTAAAAGGGTTGGATCTTGGAGCAGATGATTATGTGACGAAACCATTTGGCATGATGGAGCTGGTATCCCGTATCAAGGCAGTGCTGAGAAGAAGTGGTGCGGCAAAGAAGAAAGCAGAAGATATCATTGTGTCCGGTAGTCTGGAGATTAATACGAAGAAGCACGAAGTGAAAGCGGACGGTGAAGTGGTCGGCCTGACGCTGAAAGAATACGAGCTTCTGAAGAGACTGATGGAGAACCCGAATATTGTTATGACAAGAGATTCTCTGCTGGAAGAGATCTGGGGATATGATTTTGACGGTGAGACGAGAACGGTAGATGTACATATCCGGACATTAAGACAGAAACTGGGAAAGTGTGGCGAACGTGTAGAGACCGTTCGCGGAGTTGGATACCGGATTAGTGAATAGGAGTCAGAGATACTATGAAGTTAAAGAACAAGATACAAAATAGTATGACACTGGTAGTTATGACAACGCTGTTAATCGCGTATGTCATAACTACTTTTGTTGTTTACAGACAGACATTACATCTGATGGAAAATGAGATCCATCAGGAAGCGGATTATATTAAAACGGCAATCGAGAAGACAGGAGAATCCTATTTAAAAGAAATGGATGATGTGCGCCGGACGACAAGAGTAACGTTGATCGCAAGAGATGGGACCGTATTATATGATTCCGGTGAAAATGCGATTGAACGGGAGAATCACAAGAACCGGCCGGAGATAAAAGCGGCGGAAAAAAGCGGTACCGGTCAGGATATCAGAGAATCCAAAACCATGCAGAAAGAAATGTTTTATTATGCAGTGCGCCTGTCCGACGGCAGTGTCTTACGTGTATCTAAATCCATGGACAGTGTATTCCGTACAGCAATGAATATTCTGCCGTTCACGGGATTGATTGCTTTCTGTATGATTGTATTTGCCTATTTTCTGTCGCGCTGGCAGGTAGGAAGACTGATCCATCCAATTAACACGCTGGATCTGGAGACTCCGCTGGATAATGAGATATATGAAGAACTGACACCTCTTTTACAGAGGATTGATCAGCAGAACAAACAGAAAGACCTGGTTGCACAGATGAGAAAAGAATTTTCGGCGAATGTTTCCCATGAGTTAAAGACTCCTTTGACTTCGATTTCCGGTTATGCGGAGATCATGAAGGACGGACTGGTGCGCCCGGAAGACATGAAAGGATTTTCAGAAAGAATTTACCATGAGGCAAAGAGGCTTATCACGCTGGTAGAAGATATCATCAAACTTTCCAGACTGGATGAAGGTGTAGTTGAACTGGAGAAAAAAGAAGTAGATCTCTATGATCTTACAAGAGAGATTTGCAGCCGCCTTGCATCCAATGCTTCTGCAAGACATGTGCATGTAGAGATGACCGGAGAACCGGTTATGTTCAGAGGCGTGCGTCAGGTGCTGGATGAGATGCTTTATAATATTATAGAAAATGCAATCAAATATAATAAAGAAAATGGTTCTGTCAGCGTCTGGGTAGGAACGACGTTACAGGGCAAGAAAGTCATTGTGCAGGATACGGGTATCGGGATTCCGAAGGATGAAGTGGAGCGGATCTTTGAGCGCTTTTACCGTGTAGATAAGAGTCATTCCAAAGAAACCGGCGGAACCGGACTCGGACTTTCCATTGTTAAACATGGTGCACTCATGCATGATATTAAGATCCATGTGGACAGTGAAGTTGGAAAAGGAACGCGCATGGAACTTACATTTGCAGATAAAAAAGAAAGTGCTCAGTAATTATTTAGGAAATCTTAAGAGAATGATAAATAAGTTCTTAAGATTTAATGTGTATGCTTCTGTATGAAATGGAAATAGCTTAAGTAACAAAGAGCTGGAAATTAAAATATACAGGAGGTTGCACCTATGAATAAAATATCGATTATTGTACCGTGTTATAACGAAGATGCGGCTCTTCCGATTTATTATAAAGAAATGTGCAAGATTATGGCTCAGATGAAAGAAGAGGAATTTGAGCTGATCTTTGTAGATGACGGATCTACAGATCATACGCTGGCAGAGATGAAAATACTGCATGAGAAGGATGAACGGTGTCAGTATTTTTCTTTTTCAAGAAATTTCGGAAAAGAAGCGGCAATCTATGCAGGACTTAAAAATGCCACGGGAGAGTATGCGGCAATTATGGATGTGGATCTGCAGGATCCGCCGTCACTGCTGCCAAAGATGTATGAGATTTTACAGACAGAAGATTATGACAGTGTGGCAACGAGGCGTTCTACAAGAAGTGGAGAGCCGAAGATCCGTTCCTTTCTATCTGAAAGCTTTTACAAATTTATTAACCGTATTTCCAAAACAGAGATTGTAAACGGTGCCAGAGACTACCGTCTGATGAAAAGAAATATGGTAGATGCCGTGCTGAAAATGAGCGAATATAACCGGTTTTCCAAGGGAATTTTCGGCTGGGTAGGTTTTCGTACAAAATGGCTGGAATATGAAAATATTGAGCGCTCCGCAGGAGAGACGAAGTGGTCCATGAAGAAATTATTTTTCTATTCCCTGGAAGGAATTACAGGATTTTCCGTAGCTCCATTGTCACTTGCTTCCGTGATCGGTGTAATCTTCTGCGTGGTATCCTTTTTGATGATCATTCTGATCGTTGTGCGGACATGCATCTGGGGAGATCCGGTTTCTGGCTGGCCATCGCTGGCATGTATTATCTTCCTTGTCAGTGGTGTGCAGCTTCTGTGTACCGGAATTGTTGGAGAATATCTGTCCAAGACTTATCTGGAGACAAAGCGCAGACCGATTTTTATCCTGAAAGATTCAAGCGAACCGGATAAGGGGTTAAAGCATGGTACAGTCTAAAGAATATTTAAAAATATGGAAAAACAGGCAGCAGTGGAAACAACTGCTGCCGTATATTTTACTGGCATTATTAAGTGTGGGGGCATGCTGGTTTTTTGCCGGAAGATACGGAATCTTTGGCGCAAAAGTAGACTGGATCAGCCAGCACAGTGTCATACCGGAACTGTTCCGTCAGCAGTTTTACGATACCGGGAATTTCTTTCCGGATTTTACACTGCAGGCAGGCGGCGGGCAGAATATTTATAATTTTGCTTACTATGGTCTGTACAGTCCGGCAATCCTTCTGTCATATCTGTTTCCGTTTGTAAGCATGAGTGATTACATTATGGCAGTCAGTGTGGGAAGTCTCGCACTTTCTGTAATGCTTTTACATTACTGGCTGAGCCGCAGAGGGTTTAACCGGAAAATCTGTTTTGGAGTCAGCCTGCTTTTTCTGTTAGCAGGGCCGATGATCGTGCAGTCTTACAGCCAGATCATGTTTGTAAATTACATGCCGTGGCTGTTACTGTCCTTTCTTGGCGCAGATCGCTATCTGGACTTTGTAAAAATCATCCGGGAAGAGGCAAAGCTGCATCCGGTGCGGGAAGGTGTCAGAGCACATACTATTTTAATCATTGGTGTCTGGGGGATGATTCTTACCAGCTTTTATTTCAGTATCGGGGGGATGCTGGCGCTCGCAGTATACGGACTGTGCCGATATATAAAGATGGAAGAAAAAGCAGAAGGCGTGGCAAAAGTGACAGTCTGGAGAGATTTCATAAAAGCGGCAGCAGGGTATGTTTTTTCGATGGGAATCTCCGTTTTGTTAAGCGGAATACTGCTTGTGCCGACTGCGTATTCGCTCATGCAGGGGAATCATATTCAGTCCGGCTATACATGGAAAGATCTGTTATTTCCCAAAATGCCGGTAAAAGAGCTGTTCTATCAGTCATATGGTGTCGGACTTACTACACTCCTTCTTACGGTATTGCTTACCGGGCTGTTTTACCGGAAATGGCAGGAACGGCTGTTAAGCCAGATCAGTCTGGTTCTTCTGGTGATTCCGGCATTTGCATGGATTTTGAATGGCGGCTTATATATCCGCGGAAAAGTATGGATTCCATTTCTGCCATTATTCTGCTATATGATTGCCATATACATAAAGAAACAGACAGAGAAACAGGTAAATGTAAAGATAAGTGCCGCAGTATATCTGGTGACATTGCTTTTTGTCTGGCATACAGATACAAAATATAGTTTTATATTGCTGGCAGAAGGTATTGCATTGCTGGTGTTTTATCTTGCATTCTGTTATTTGGCTGTCTGCCGGAAAAAGAAAGGGCAGGAGCTGTGGCTGCTCGTTCCGTCCGTCTGTTTTCTGGCTGTATTTTTAACTGTCTGTATGCCAAATAAAATCCGTGTTCTGGAACCGGAATTTTATAAAACAGTAACGAACCGTTCATACAGCCGATTAGAACAGAAAATAGAAAAGAAGATGACAAAAGCGGTGAAAAAAGCAAATGGCGATTCTGGAATGTATCGCATTGAAGAGGTCGGAAATTCCAGATTCAAGGCGGCAGATTTAAACCGTATCCGTGGGAGAAAGCAGTATCTGTCATCCATTTATTCTTCAGCGTACAGTACAGAGTATCAGAATTTCAGAAAAGATACTTTCGGAGTGGAACAGCCATTCCGCAATCTGATGATGCAGTCAGTGTCGGAGAATCCTGAGTTCCGTTCCCTGATGGGTGTGCGTTATATTCTTTCAGAGAAAAATGTACCGGGATACCGGAAGATCATGCAGGATGGGAAAGTGGCAGTTTATGAAAATAAAGAGGTACTCCCGATGGCATATGTAACAGATCAGACGATTTCAGACAGTGAATATGACAGCCTTAAGTATCCATATAATCAGACGGTATTTGAGAAAGCTGTCGTTGTGCAGGGTAAGGAAGCACAGGCTGTACAAAGTATAAAATCAGAAGGCAGTAAAGACAGACAAATACACAATGTGACTGCGCAGAGTGTAAAAGCAGGAACGAAAGAAGTTCAGAATGTGACAACTGGAGATAAGAAAAAAGACGATATAGAGAAGCTTAATATATCTGGCAGCTTCTGGAAGATCCGCACCAGAAAGCAGACGCAGAAGGAGATAACTTTTGGACGGAAAGCAAAAGAGGGAGAAGTTCTTTACGTCCGCTTCCAGGTGAAGAATCACCGCTGCGGTAAAGATGTCGCTGTGTGGCTTAACGGTGTGCGCAATAAACTGACGGCAAAGACGCATATTTATTATAATGGAAATACAATGTTCACATATGCCGTTGCGCTGAACAAAGGAGAAGAAAAAGCGAAACTTCTGCTGGACAGCGGAGATTATGATGTGAAAAATGTAGAAGCATATATGGGACAGACAGAGCAGACATTTTCTTATCATACATTCCAGACGGACTGGAAACGTACAAAGGGTAACCGGATCGAAGGAACAGTAAAAGGAATGGCGGATGGATATTTTGTTACGTCTGTTCCATATGATAAAGGCTTTACTGTTAAAGTAGACGGTCATACTGTGAAGACAGAGAAGGTAAACAAAGCGTTTTTAGGATTTCGCATTGGAGCAGGAACGCATCGTGTAAAAATAACGTATCACTCACCCGGAAAACGGGCAGGCATGCTTGTTTCGTTTGTCGGAATTTTCCTTTTTGCCGGGTGGATGGCTTTAATTTCTTTACAAATAAAAAGGATATCGGTATAATACCCTTACGTGGTCAGAAGACCTGGAAAAAAGGAGAATAAATCATGAGTGAAAACGTATTAGCCGTAGTGGCAGGAAAAAAACTTACAGAAGCACAGTTTGAAGCGTATTTAAAGAGCGTTCCGAGAGAGCAGCAGATGTATGCACAGAATCCACAGTACAGAGAACAGTACAAAGAGCAGTTTATCGATCTGTATCTGTTTGCACAGCTTGGAAAAGATGAGAAGATGGATGAAACTGACGAGTTCAAAGAGATCATGGAAGGAGCAAGAAGAGACATTCTGGCACAGCTTTCCATGAGAGATATGTTAAAAGATATTACAGTAACAGAAGAAGAGCAGAAGGCTTTCTATGAGGAAAATAAAGCACAGTTTGGCAAAGGTGCAACAGTAAGCGCAAAACATATCCTGACAGATTCTGAAGAAAAATGCCAGACAATCTTAAAGAATATCGAAGCAGGTGAAAAGACATTTGAGGATGCAGCAAGAGAGTTTTCTACCTGCCCATCCGGAGCAAAAGGCGGAGACCTTGGCGAATTTGGCAAAGGTCAGATGGTAAAAGAATTTGAAGATGCAGCATTTGATGCAGAGATCGGCAAGGTGGTCGGACCGGTAAAGACACAGTTCGGATATCACCTGATCAAAGTTGAGAAGAAAAATGAGCCAAAGACAGCAGAATTCGAAGAAGTAAAAGGTCAGATTTATCAGCAGTTATTAGGCAAAAAACAGAACGATGCTTATGAAGCGAAAGTAAAAGAATTAAAAGATAAATATTTAAAATAGTTTTTACGTTTTGAAAAAGAACCGTTTACTTTTCCCTGTTATCCTTATATAGTTAGAGGAGAAAGTGAAACAGGAGGATCAAAGGTATGCCAGCATTATATGCACACGACCGTTTCGGAGAGAAAGTATCGGAAAAATCAGACGGAGAATTAAAAAATATCATATTCAAATATTATAATCAGTATGAAGTCGGCCTGCAGGGACCGGATATCTTATTTTTCTATCGCCCATATCACGGGAATGATGTAGCAAAATACGGAAGCCACCTGCATGCCGTTTCTGCTTTACCATTCTTTGAGCATGCAGCGAAAGTTGTAAACCATTATGGAAGAGACAGCGCGCAGTATGCTTATCTTCTGGGATTCATCTGTCATTATACACTGGACAGTGAATGTCACCCTTATGTCAGCGAGATGATGGAGAAGGAACACGTTTCCCATCTTGCGATAGAATCCGAATTTGAGAAATATTTACTAAAAAAAGACAAACAGCATCCACTGGCTTACCGCCTGGACCGGCTGATCACTGCAGACAAAGAAACTGCGCTGGCGATCGCACCATTTTATGAAAATATTTCGCCAAAGACAGTGAAAGAGTCTTTGCAGTGGCTGAAACTTGTCAAACGTTTCCTGCGCGCGCCCGGAGCGTTGAAAAGAGGATTTCTGAATCTGTTATTTACAGTTGTGCCGGGATTTGGATTCTGCAAAGATCTGATGCACCAGAAACAGGATAATCCAAACTGCACAGAGAGCAATTACGGACTTTACAAACGGTTCCGGAGAGCAGAAGATGTCGCAGTACGGCTGATGGAAAGTTTTGATGAAAGCCTGAAATACGGACAGGATCTGGAACAGCGTTTTAACCGCACATTTGAGTAAGAAAATAAAAAATGTGGATAAACAGGGATAAAGAGACGAAGACAGTGGAAAAGAGGACAGACATGGAGAATAAAAAACTGACAAAACTGGAAAAATACTGGATTATGTATGATGTGGGAAACTCGGCATTTGTAATGCTGATCGCGACGATCATACCGATCTATTTTAACTATCTGGCAAAATCTGCCGGAATATCGGAAGTCAATTATCTGGCATACTGGGGATATGCGGCATCCGTATCTACTGTGATTGTGGCGGTGATCGGACCGGTCCTTGGATCCATTGCAGATATGCAGAATTACAAAAAGCCATTATTTACCATCAGCATGATGGTCGGAGTGATCGGCTGTGCGGCAATGTCATTTCCAACATCATGGGTGGTATTTCTTGCTGTATTTGTGATCGCAAAAGTTGGTTACAATGCCAGCCTGATTTTCTATGATTCCATGCTGGTAGATATAACAAGCACAGACCGGATGGACGAAGTGTCCTCCCAGGGGTATGCGTGGGGATATATCGGAAGCTGTATTCCGTTTATCCTGTCGCTTGTTCTCGTGTTAATGTATGAGAAGATTGGAATCACGATGCATATGGCGATGACAGGCGCATTTATTTTAAATGCAGTCTGGTGGGCAGTCGTAACGATTCCGCTACTTCGAAATTACAGACAGAAAAATTATGTGGCCGTGCCGTCTCATTCGGTAAAAAACAGCTTTAAACGCCTCGGACAAACATTTATGGATGTGCACAAAGAGAAGAAGATTTTCTGGTATCTTCTGGCATTTTTCTTCTTTATTGACGGTGTATATACAATCATTGAGATGGCAACAGCTTACGGAAGTGCGCTTGGACTGGACTCTACAGGACTTCTGCTGGCACTTCTTGTGACGCAGATTGTAGCGTTCCCGTGTGCGCTGATCTGTGCAAAATTATCCGGAAAATATCCGACAGAGCAGCTGATCGGAGTATGTATTGTGGCATATATCGGAATCGCATTATTTGCGATCCAGCTGGATAAACAGTGGGAATTCTGGACACTTGCTGTACTGGTCGGTATGTTCCAGGGAGCGATTCAGGCACTGGCGCGGTCGTATTTTGCGAAGATCATTCCGGCAGAAAAATCCGGGGAATATTTTGGGATTTATGACATATGCGGAAAAGGAGCATCCTTTATGGGCACAACACTTGTCGGAATAGTGGCGCAGGTGACCGGCGTGGCAAACGCAGGCGTGGCGGTGATAGCAGTTTTGTTCGTTATTGGATACATTTTATTTAAGAAAGCGGTAAGAGCATAAGAGATGAAAGGGCAGAAGAAAAGCCGGTATGCGAGGTTTGTGTTCGCATACCGGCTTTTCTTCTGTATTGTCATAGTATCTGGAGAAAGCTGCCAATGGCAGCTGCCTTTGCTGTGTCTTGCAACGTACATTTTAACAGGGTTTACAAATATCCGCCGTCTAGGCCGATGATCTGTCCGGTCAGATAAATCGGTGAATTGACAAGATTTACCGTTGTCTGGGCAACTTCTTCCGGTGTGGCAAATCTGCCGGCTGGAATTTCTTCTTCTAATTCTCTGCGCTCTTCCTTATTAAGCCATTGATTCATAACGGTATCTATAACACCGCATGCAATGGCATTTACCGGGATCTGGCTTGGCGCAAGTTCTTTTGCAAGTGCGCGCGTCAGTCCGTTGACACCTGATTTGGCAGCAGAATAAGCAACTTCACAGGATGCACCGGATACGCCCCACATGGAAGAAATGTTAATGATATGTCCGGATTTTCTGGATACCATTTTCGGGATGGCTTCCCGGCAGCAATAGAAAACAGAAGACAGATCGGTCTGTATCACACGGTTCCATTCGTCATCGGTCATGTCACTTAACAAACCAAGATGGGAAACACCTGCATTGTTGACAAGCACATCAAGGGCATTACATTCGTTGTAAATGCTTTTGAAGATGTTGCGGACATCATCTGGATTGCCAATATTGCCAGGTACGCAGGTTGCGGCACCTGGATATTGTGCTTCTATCTCCTGCTGTACTTCCCGGAGTTGTTTTACAGATGAGTTACAATTTAAAAATACATGGTAGCCACAGTCTGCAAATGCATGTGCGATTGCCCGCCCAATCCCACGGGAAGCGCCTGTGACAAGAATTGTTTTGTTCATAATCGGAATCCTCCTTACGGATATTATTATACTGTCTCGTGATTGATATTTAAAGTTGTAAATGGTATCATGAAAGAAGAAATTCATACGGAGGAAACCAGCATGATAGACAAAGCGAGAGAATTTGCAACGAAGGCGCATGACGGACAGTTTCGAAAAGGAACGAAAAGACCGTATATCGTCCACCCGATAGAAGTCGGGGATATTGTTTCAACGATGACGACGGATGAAGAAGTTATAAGCGCGGCTATTCTGCATGACACGATTGAAGACTGTGAGGGCGTGACAGAAAGGATGCTGGCCGAGCTTTTTTCAGAGAGAGTGGCAGGAATGGTTGCACAGGAGAGCGAAGACAAGTCCAGAACATGGATGGAGCGCAAAAGCGCTACGATCGAGCACCTGCGTACAGCGCCGCAAGAAGTGCAGATGATCGCACTGGCAGACAAGCTGTCCAATATGCGGGATATTGACCGTGATTATCCGATTGCCGGAGAGAAGCTTTGGGAACGCTTCCGCATGAAAGACAAAGAGATCATCGGCTGGTATTATAAAGGAGTAAGAGATTCTCTGAGAAAAGCATTTGCCGGTGTAGAGGCGTATGAAGAGTACTGCCGTCTTGTGGCAAAGAATTTTGAATAAATCTTAGAAAATGAATAGTTTTTTAATTGAATTTTGTAACGTGATAAAGTAATATAGTATATGATGTCAGGGGTAAAAGCATGAAACCATAATATGCCAACGTCGGACAGAATTGTGGAAGTACGGAATAATTCGTATGGCATTTTAAAAGAAAGGCAGATAATATGGCTGAGATTCGCCAAAGGATTGTATTTCATGGAAGAGTACAAGGAGTAGGTTTCCGTTATACCGCCAAATATCTGGCACAGTCACTTGGACTGACCGGCTGGGTAGAAAATGAATTTGATGGTACGGTTGTAATGGAGATTCAGGGCAGAGAGCCGATGATCCATAAGCTCCAGGAAGGACTGAACCGCAATAGCTTCATAGAGATTGAATGGATCGACACGGAAAATATACCGGTGGAACCGGAAAGCTGTTTTTATGTACGGTGATGGATGCAGTTCGGAATAGAAAAAGAACATTAAAAGATATAAGTTGGAGTGTTTAAGATGGAAAAGATAAAAAAAGAGAGCATAAAAAACAGAATTGTAACGGCTGCGTGGCAGTTGTTTTACGAAAAGGGATACAATGGAACGACAGTAGACGATATTATTGAATTATCTGGAACATCAAAAGGTTCTTTTTACTATTATTTTAATACAAAGGATGAGCTGTTGAACACATTGTCTATGATCCTGGATGATTTCTATGAAGAACTGGAAGTAAAGATGGATGCCAATATGAACAGTTTTTATAAGTTGTTATATATAAATTATGAAGCACATTCTATGATTGAAGAGAAGATCAGCATTGATCTGCTGGCATCTTTGTATTCGACACAGCTTGTGGCTCAGGGAGAAAGACATTTGCTGGATCAGAACCGAAGTTATTATAAACTGGTAACGAAGATTGTGGATGAAGGGCAGAAGAAAGGACAGATCCGCAGTGACATGCCGATAAGTGAGATTACCCAGTATTATGCAATGTGTGAGCGTGCACTTGTATCCGACTGGTGTCTGAACAAAGGAGTATACTCGCTGGGTGAATACAGTAAAGAATGCATGCCGATTATGCTGGAACACTTTAAGGCATAAGCAAATTTTGGCGGATAGCTATACAGCAAAAGGGAGAAGAAATTATTCTGGAAAAATAAAATAAAAAAATTTCAAAAAACCCTTGTCAAAATAAAAATGATATGATAATATATAACTCGGTCGCGTGAGTAACATGTTAAGCGATCGACACGATAATGTATCTTTTGGCTCCATGGTCAAGCGGTTAAGACATCGCCCTTTCACGGCGGTAACACGGGTTCGATTCCCGTTGGAGTCATTACCCAAGTAATTGGGAAGATGCCGATGTGGCTCAATTGGCAGAGCAGCTGATTTGTAATCAGCAGGTTATCGGTTCGAGTCCGATCATCGGCTTAGTTCCTAACAGGGACTTAATGATTTGGACCTTTAGCTCAGTTGGTTAGAGCAATCGGCTCATAACCGATCGGTCCTGGGTTCGAGTCCCCGAAGGTCCATATGGCCCAGTGGCTCAGTTGGTTAGAGCGCCGCCCTGTCACGGCGGAGGTCGAGAGTTCGAGTCTCTTCTGGGTCGCTTGCTTATCACATATGTGAGTAAGCGATAACAATTTGATATGGGATCATAGCTCAGCTGGGAGAGCATCTGCCTTACAAGCAGAGGGTCATAGGTTCGAGCCCTATTGGTCCCATTTCGTGATAATAGTTTGTCACGATTTGCAAGTATTAGAATCACGAAATGTGACGCGATGCTTCGCATCGATGCACACGATTCCTTCGGAATCGGCGCGATTCACCTTGTATGCCGCAGTGGCGGAACTGGCAGACGCACAGGACTTAAAATCCTGCGGGACTTATACTCCCGTACCGGTTCGATTCCGGTCTGCGGCATTAGTGGAACAAGTTCAGAGAATCACTTTTTTAGAGTGGTTCTCTGAATTTTTTTTTATTATTTAATATATAGTGCCAGGAGAGTATAATAGGCATAGAGATTTGAAATTCAGGAGGAAATGCGAATGGAATTTATAGATATGTTGAAAAAAAGACGGAGCATCAGACAGTATACAAAAGAAGCGGTTACAGGAGAGCAACTGCAACTGGTAATAAATGCAGGATTATTATCGCCATCCAGCCGTTCGATCAGGCCATGGGAACTGATCGTAGTGCAAAATAAAGACACATTGCAGAAAATGTCCGAATGTCGTGTTGGTTCGGCAAAAATGCTGGCAAATGCGTCTGCCGCAGTTGTAGTGATAGCCAATGCGGAAAAATCGGATGTATGGACGGAGGACTGTTCAATTGTGATGTCTAATATGCACCTGATGGCAGACAGCCTCGGGCTTGGAAGCTGCTGGATCCAGGGACGTTTACGGGAAACATCGGACGGACAGTCTACGGAAGAGTATCTGCGGGATATATTAGGATATCCGGAGAAAATGCATCTGGAAGCTGTTTTATCATTGGGAATCCCGGCTGTTCATCCGGAAGGACATTCGCTGGATGAGATTCCGGAAAATAAAGTGCATTATGAAAAATATGAAAATTAATATACAGACAAAAGGTAATAATGTGATATTCAAAATAACAGGTGACGTGGAGATATTGGAAACGATTATTGAGAGCGAAAAAATTATTTGAGAAAAATATATTTGGGAACTTGACATATATTGATAGTCGATATATAATTAAAGCAAATAAAAGGAAAGTTCCTGAATATTTTTTTACTCTTCACTATCGACAATCGATATAATATATTGAACGATATAAAGGGTGAAGAAAAAGTTAAGAGAGGAGAGATTTGTATGACACTTAGTAAGAATCAGGTATCCGGTAATACAGCAATGCTGATCTTGAAATTGATTTCAGAGAAAGATATGTACGGCTATGAGATGATCGACACACTGGCGAAGCGTTCAGACAATGTATTTGAACTGAAGGTTGGTACACTTTACCCGCTGCTTCACGGAATGGTGCAGTCAGGGTATCTCAAGTGCTACTCTCAGGAAGCGAATGGAAAGCTTCGAAAGTATTATCAGATCACACCGAGCGGGAAGAAATATCTTGCAAAGATGACAGAAGAGTGGAACCGCTACGCATCCGCAGTACAGAATCTGCTGCAGGCAGAAGTGTAGAAGATGTGTATGAAGATACGAACAGGGGGTGCGAGATTATGAAAGAATATGAATATTTAAAACGTCTTGGAAAATGTATTTCTAACGGTTCTGTAAGAGGAGAGATTTTGGATGAATATAAGGCACATCTGGAAGACTGTCAGGAGGCGCTTATGAAAAATGGCATGAGTAAAGCAGAAGCCGAGGAGGAAGCAGTAAGACAGATGGGCAATCCGGAAGAAGCCGGCAATGAACTCAATCAGATCCATGCGAGAGTGCTTGATTTCAGTATGTTCTGGTGGATGATGTTCTTTGCATTTTTAGTACCGGTATTTGAAGTTATCAGCAGACTTGTAACAGCAGGGAAGTATGGAATCGTGGGATTTTTGAATGAGTATCAGCAGATGGATAAGATCCCGTTGCAGGTACACCTGGTAGTCGGAACAGCAATCCTGTGTTACGGAATTATTTTAAGTATCTGGGAGAAATATTCCGGAAAGGAACTGTTCTATGCGTATGGAAGGAACTGGAAAGGAAGTTATCTGACGAACAGCGGAACCGTAATGGCATTGGCAGGTCTGATCTGTTCAGCAGCAATTCCGGTCAGAGGATTTGTAAAAGGAATGATCGGCGTGTTTGCAGCAACAGTGTTGAATATCATTATCCGGACAGTGATGAATCTGATTCGTAACCGCAGAGAGCAAAAATATCTGTGGGAGATTGGATTTGCTGATACAGAAATTACCTGGAACGGCAAAGGTACGATCTGCGGTGGCAATATGAAAGTCCGCGCGAGAGCATCCGAAGAAGGGGCTGTAATCCCGTCAGGTGCACCGATCATGGTCGTAAGTATGGAAGGATTCAAGCCGGTAGTGATAGCAATATAAAGCGTACAAGTGCGAATGATACAGATTGTGATGAATGGCGAAAAGAATAAAAACCAAGATGCAATTTGTAAAATGAGTTTGTTTTCTTAGTGTTACATGATAAAATAGAATCAAGTGAAAAGCGAAAAGATCAGTATGCATTTGCATATTGGTCTTTTTGCCGCTATAGAATTTGGATGAAGCTGCCAGTGGCAGATTCATCAATGAAATAATTATAATAAACAAAAGAATGGTAAGTGACGAACAAAAAGGGGATTGTTTGGAATGTCAGAGAGAACTTTTAAGAAAAATGAAATTACAGAGGGTGTGATCTGGAAACAGTTATTGATCTTTTTCTTCCCGATCATGCTCGGCACACTGGTACAGCAGTTTTACACAACTGTGGATACGATCATAGTCGGAAGATTTGTCGGCAAGGCAGCGCTTGCCAGTGTGGGTGGACCGGCAGCAGTTATTGCGAATATCGTTATTACTTTTTTTAACGGCCTTGCCAATGGTGCAGCGGTCATTATTGCCCAGTATTATGGATCAAGGGATGAGAAAAGACTGCACGTGGGATTACATACTGCATATGCATTTTCCATTATGACCAGTATTGCGGTTACAGTAGTTGGAGTGATCGGAACGCCGCATTTTTTGAAATGGATGAACACACCGGAAGATATGATGGCAGATTCGACCATTTATCTGCGGGTATATTTTTTGGGAATTATTTTTACCCTTGTGTATAATATGGGAGCAGCGATCATGCGTGCAGCGGGGGATTCCAGAAGACCTCTTCTGTATCTGGTCGTATGCAGTGTGATGAATATCATTCTGGATATTGTGATGGTTGTATTCTTACATATGGGCATTGCAGGAGCTGCGCTGGCGACGGTGATTTCGCAGTGCATCAGTGCGGCGTTGGTTACCTATTCGCTGATGCATGCGTATGATGTGATGAAACTGAAGCTCCGTGAAATTCGTATGAACATGTCTGTACTTGCAAAAGAATTAAAAATCGGGATTCCGGGAGCACTGCAGGCATGTGCTTACGGTGTGACAAATGTCATCATCCAGGCAGTGGTAAATGGATTTGGGACAGACACAGCAGCGGGCTGGGCGGCTTATGGAAAGCTGGATATGATCTTCTGGACGGTCAACAGTGCGCTTGGTGTTGCGGTTACAACTTTCGTTGGTCAGAATTACGGAGCCGGTAAGATGGATCGTGTATACAAGAGCATTCGTGTCAATCTTGGAATTTCCTATTTATTTAACGGAGTTGTGCTGATTGTACTGTATGTTTTCTGCGAACCGCTGTATCATCTGTTTACGACCGATCAGGCAGTCATAGATATCGGAGTTTATATGCTCAGATTCCTTGTGCCAAGCTACCTGCTAAGCGTACTGCTTGAGAATCTGACCGGCGGACTGAGGGGCTTAGGTGATGTGTTGTGGCCGACGATCTTTACGTTTGCAGGATTATTCTTTGTGAGATTGCCTTGGACGATGATCATGACGCAGCTCCATCATAATGTGGAGACTTTACTGATTAGTTACCCGCTTGCGTGGGGGACAACGATTATTTGCCTGATTCCATACTATTTTTGGAGAAAAAAGAAGAAAATGTTGCAGATTGCTTGACCTTCAAGTGACTTGATAGTGTATTGTTGAGCCATCAAAAGAGATGATCATCATATATTATCAGGAAAGAAGGAAGTAGGATGCGAGAGAAAAGAGGTTATAATATGAATATCAAAGAAGTTGAGAAAGTTACCGGACTTACGAAAGCAAATATCCGGTTTTATGAAGAAGAAGGGCTGGTGTGCCCAAAACGAAATGAACAGAATAATTATCGTATCTATACAGAGGTAGAGATAAAACGTTTACAGGAAGTAAAAAAATTAAGACTGCTTGGAATTTCCATTCCGGAGATCCAGAAGATCTATGCGGAAGAATTATCATTGCAAAAAGCAATGGAAAGACGTTTGAAAGAGATTAGGGAAGAGGAGCGATTACTTCAGGAGACAAGGGCAATCTGTCAGGAAGCGATTCGCGCGAACTGGAATCTGAATGAGATTGACCGGTTAGAAATCAAGGAGTCAAAAGAAGAGTGGCAGGAGCGGCTCAGAAAATTAATGACAGAAGACCTTGTGCAGACAAAACTTACGAGAAATGAGCTCAATAATACAATTGGTTTGTTGTTCAGTGCAGGTATGCTGATCAGTATGCTGACCGTGTATTTTATAAATGTTACCTGGATAAAGAATTATATGTATATTGGAGTTGCAGCAATTGGAGTGGAAGTTGCGTTTCTGATCATATCTGCGATGTCCTCCGATATAAAAGTACATATGGGTATACTGTTTGCCGGGGCGATTGCACAGCCAGTCGCACTTACTGCGGTGATGGGATTTGTAATGGAACTGATACATGATTCGCAGAAATCACATACTGCGTATATGAAGATGGAATACCATTATATTATCGGGCTTTATGTTCTGACATTGCTTTTAGGTATCTTACTCTGGCTTGGCTCTAAAGTCTGGAAAATGGCATTACAGTCACTTGCCGTTACACTGCTTATTGGAATCATCGGTGTGGGTGTGCTGACAGGTGGATTTTATGTTTCTTACAGAGGACTTCTGGGAATGCAGGGTTCGCTTATATTTGCAGCCGGAGCGCTGGTATATGTAGTAACAGTTCTTGGTGTATGGCAGCATGCCAACAGTGACTGGAAAGCATACAACCGTTATCATGGCGTGTATACAGCGGGGCAGATGGTTAATGTATTTGCTACGATTATGAGTGCAGTTGGATACAACAGCTGGCGTAACTGGAGAAGATAGAGTGAGAACAGATAGACAGGTGGATTATGATTTGGAAGACTCCGCAGATTTGTGGAAAGATTACGGAGAGAACAACATTGATTTTCGAAAAAAACAGAGTTTTGGTTATTCCAGGGAATTGTAATCAGAATCTGTGTGTGATACTATAAATAAATAGTATCAAAAACAAAGGAGATTTTACGATGAACTTTTTGGAAGAACGGATTGTAAAAGATGGGATTGTAAAAGATGGAAATGTACTGAAAGTAGACAGTTTCCTAAATCATCAGATGGATATTGAACTGTTTAATGAGATCGGTAAGGAATTTAAGAGACGTTTTGAAGGCAAGAATATTAATAAGATTCTTACAATAGAAGCTTCCGGTATCGGAATTGCCTGTATTGTAGCACAGTATTTTAACGCACCGGTTGTATTTGCGAAGAAGACGAAGAGCATCAATCTGGAAGGTGAGATGTATGTAGCAGAAGTAGAATCTTTTACACACAAATGCAAGAACCAGGTTATTGTTGCGAAGAAATTTTTAAGCGAAGATGACCATGTGTTATTAATTGATGATTTCCTTGCAAACGGATGTGCACTTCAGGGATTGATCCAGATTGTGCAGTCTGCCGGTGCAACCGTAGAAGGCATCGGAATTGTAATTGAGAAGGGATTCCAGGCAGGTGGAAGAGTCATCCGTAATCTGGGATTCCAGTTAGAGTCGCTGGCGATCGTTGACAATATGAACACTGAGACAGGAGAAGTTTATTTCAGAGAGCAGTAAAGAAAGACCGGTGCATCAGGTGGTGCACCGGTCTTTTTGAGAGGGTAAAATGAAAAATCTATATAAACTGTTATTCAGTAATTGTCTAGGCGAGGTCCGGCAGACATAAGAGCTACTCCCCAGGCTATACATCCGACGTCCTCTTTAGTTGATACTGTTAGTATATAAGCAAATTGTGACGGCAATATGACAAAAACTGGAAATGTTTATAAAATTTCTTAAGAAAATCTTATCCTAACCTAAAGGATTTTATAATGGTCAGGGAAGGCATTTTTTCTTACAGCGTGTGAATAAATTTCAGGAAATCAGCACGTCCCTGTTCGGTGCATTTATATACACCGGCATCTTCCAGTACGTGTGTGAAGACGTTGCCAACCTCTTTCTGAAGGATTTCCATAATATTTTCTTCTGTAATATTGTCGTAAGTCGGAAGAAATTCTTCTACCCAGTCTGCATGCTTTTCGATTTTTTTGTTTGAACGGATATCTTTGCCATTTACAATGTAATCGGCAAGAAGTTCCAGTTCTTCTTTCAGACGGGATGGAAGTACGGCAAGTCCCATAACTTCGATCAGTCCGATATTTTCCTTCTTAATATGATGATACTGTGCATGCGGGTGATAAACACCTAACGGATGTTCGTCGGTCGTAATGTTGTTGCGAAGTGTCAGATCCAGCTCATAAGTATCACCGTTTTTTCTGGCAATCGGTGTAATCGTGTTGTGCGGTTCACCGTTTGTTTCAGCATAAATAAATGCATCTTCATCCGTATAAGATCTCCAGCAGTTTAATACATGTTCCGCAAGATCGATCAGGCGTGATGTGTCTTTGCTGCGGATGCGAAGTACGGATAATGGCCATTTTACAATACCGGCTTCCACATCTTCATATCCCGGAATCGTTACCGGAAGTTCGATTTTTGCTTTCGCCATGGCGAATGTATAGTGTCCGCCCTGAAAATGATCGTGGCTTAAGATAGAGCCACCGACAATCGGAAGATCGGCATTGGAACCAAGGAAATAATGTGGAAATAATTTGATAAAATCAAATAATTTGATAAATGCAGCACGGTCGATCTTCATTGGCACATGTTCACCATTAAAGACGATGCAGTGCTCATTATAGTATACATACGGGGAATACTGGAATCCCCAGTTACTCTGGTTGATCGTGATCGGAATAATACGGTGGTTTTCTCTCGCCGGATGATTGACTCTTCCGGCATAACCTTCATTTTCCATGCAAAGCTGGCATTTCGGGTAGCTGCTTGCGGCAGCATTTCTTGCGGCAGCGATTGCTTTTGGATCTTTCTCCGGTTTGGATAAATTGATTGTAATGTCAATTTCACCGTATGGAGAATCGACTTTCCACTTCAGGTCTTTTGCTACGCGGTAGCGGCGGATGTAATCACTGTCCTGACTGAATTTATAATAATAGTCCGTTGCTTTTTCTGGGGAAATAGCATATTTTTCCCAGAAAGTTGCCTGTACCTGTGCGGGTCTTGGAAGCAGACAGTTCATAAGCTTTGTGTCGAAAAGATCGCGGTAAACAACGTTGTCTTCAATGATTCCACGTTCTACAGCAATATTTAAAAGGTTTGCAAGGACTGTTTCAAGATCCGGAGAGCCATAAGCCACAGCTTCCGGCTCTTCGTAGTTATCTTCGTGAAAAAGATCTAACAGAAGATTTGTTGTATAGATCCGTTCACATTCCGGTGTCAGTCCGGTTCTGATTCCATAGTCTACTAAATGTCTGATATTTTCATATAACATCTGAATCCCTCCTAGCTCAGACGGTGTGCGCCATCGCCAACTTCTACAACATAGAACTCAGCAGTGTTTCCGGTCTGCTCTTTATATCCGTTACCAACTTTTTCGATAAATGTATCAACCGCATCATTTTTTACAATGCTGACAGTACATCCGCCGAATCCGCCTCCTGTGATACGGGAACCGATAACGCCCGGGATTTCCCATGCAAGGTCTACGAGAATATCGATTTCTTCGCAGGATACTTCGTAATCATTTTTTAGAGAAATGTGGGATTCGTTCATCAATTTACCAAATTCTTCAATATTGTTTGCTTTCAATGCAGCGACTGCACGGATGGTTCGCTGGTTTTCGTATACAGCATGTTTTGCACGGAGCTGTCTTACAGGATCTTTGATTGTATCTTTGTGTGCTTCGAACTCTGCTTCCGTAAGATCGCCGAGAGTAACAATCGGCATTTCGGATTTCAGTTCTTCCAGAGCAGTTTCACATTCACTTCTGCGGTCATTGTATGCAGAATCTACAAGACTGTGTTTTACTTTACTGTTTGTGATAACGATTTTTGCATCTGGGAGTACAACCGGTGCATATTCGTATTCCAGAGTATTTGTGTCAAGGAAAATCGCATTGTCTTTTTTACCCATGGCACTTGCAAACTGATCCATGATTCCACAGTTGCAACCATTGAAGTTATTTTCAGAATACTGTCCGATCTGTGCAATCTCCGGCATCGTAATCTCATCAAATCCAAACATATCTTTTAACACAATACCTGTCAGTACTTCCAGGGAAGCAGAAGAGGACAGTCCGGAACCGTTTGGAATATCACCGTAAATAGCAATGTCCATTCCCTGCGGAAGTTTGTAGCCGCGTTTCTCGAATGTCCACATCACTCCCTTTGGATAGTTTGTCCAGTCTGCTTTTTCATCTGGTACAAGGTCATCAAGACTTGTCTCAATCACACCAAGGGAAGCGAAGTTTTCAGAATAGAAGCGGAGAACACGGTCGTCTCTTTTTCTTGCTACCGCATAAGTTCCAAGTGTTAATGCACATGGAAATACGTGTCCGCCATTATAATCTGTATGCTCTCCGATCAAGTTTACGCGTCCAGGCGCGAAATACGTGCGGATATCTCCGTCGGCACCGAAAAGATTCTGAAAAGTTTCCATTAATTTCTCTGTCATTTTTTATTCTCCATTCTTTTTTATTTTATAGTTGCGATAA
Source organism: Dorea sp. AM13-35 (assembly GCF_003473885.1). Lineage (NCBI taxonomy): Bacteria > Bacillati > Bacillota > Clostridia > Lachnospirales > Lachnospiraceae > Dorea > Dorea sp. AM13-35. The sequence goes on along the minus strand of NZ_QUCZ01000002.1, from coordinate 81,880 downwards.
ATGCTTTGTTGAACTATGATAATAATAATGAGATAAATAAACACTCGCAATAAGAATAATAGACAATACTATAAGAATATTGAGGAAGTGGAAAATGCAGATTAATATTGAAGAGAATCAGAAAGAAATCAAGGAACATGGCAGTTACAGTTTCCCGTTAAATGTAGCTGTGGAGCATATTGAGTCCTATGAGCAGGGTGCATTTTTGTGGCACTGGCACCCGGAGATCGAGATTACGAAGATCGTATCCGGAGAGATGGAATACCACATTAATGAAAAGACATATAATCTGGAAGAGGGCGAAGGCATGTTTGGAAACAGCCGGACGCTGCATGCCGGATACCGGCGTGACCGGAAGGACTGTACATATTTATCCATTACTTTTCATCCGCGTCTGGTTTACGGATATGAAGGGAGTGTTTTTCACAGTAAATATGTGGAGCCGTTGGTTGATGACAGCAGTTTTGCAGCGCTTAAGCTGGAAAAAGATATAGAGTGGCATCAGGACATTTTGCGGCGGATGGTTAAGATCCAGAAACTTATGGATGAACAGCCGGAAGATTATGAGATGCAGATCCAGCAGGAAGTCCTTAGAATCTGGGATTATCTGTACCGGGAATATAGAAAAAGACCGCATGCAAAAGCGGAGAGCGCAGTGCATCTGGAACGTCTCAGGGAAATGCTTTCTTACATGGAACAGAATTACAGCCGTGACATCAATCTGGATGATATAGCAGCACATGTGAATATTTGTAAAAGTGAATGTTGTAGATTTTTTAAGAAACATATGGATATGACCATTCTGGAATATCTGATGTCTCTTCGGATACAGAAAAGTATTCCACTTCTGAAAAAAGGAAAGAGCGTTGCAGAGACAGCCGGACTGGTTGGATTTGCCAGCCCGGCGTATTTTGGCCAGATTTTCAAGCGGTACATGCACTGTACGCCGAAGTCTATACAGAAGTAATAACAAGATTTAAGCAAATTTACGGATTTTCAGCGGCACACCAAGGTCAGCGGTCAGCTTCTTACAGGCTTCAATCTGATCTTCCGGGAGAACATCTACAATGGATAATCTTACCGACGGGATCACTTTATGGGCTTCCTGTGCAAAGGAAAGCATAGCTTCAAAAGCTCCTTCGAAACGAGGTCTTGTGACAGCATTGTATTTTTCGGCATCCGGTGCATTCAGACTGATGGAAAGTGCATCGACAACCGGGGCAAGTTCCGGAACAATATCTCGTCCGTGCTGAAGATTGCCAAGTCCGTTTGTATTAATGCGGATTTTTACACCGTATTTTTCTTTGGCATACTTTGCGGATGCCAGAAGGATGTCGAGCGCACAGGTCGGTTCTCCATAACCGCAGTAAACAAGCTCATCATAACCGGTAAAATCAAAAGCATCCATGGCAGCTTTAATCTCTTCCAGTGTCGGATCTTTTTTGTGCCAGAGTGTCTCGGCATCACCGACACCGTCTTCGTGACTTCGGATGCAGAAGGTGCATCTGCAGTTGCATTGATTTGTAATGTTTGCGTATACCTGATTTTTGTATGTGTATAAAATGTCAGCCATTTTTTGTTCTCCTATCTTAAAGTATTTCATTAGAAAGCTGTCTGCGGCAGCTCAAGCAGATAATATTTTAGATTTACTGATATAAAATCAATTCTGCTTTATTTTTGATATGTGCCTTATCCATTGCACCTGCAAGTACAAGAAAAATCACAGCACTTCCACCGGACTGTACAGCGCTTCCTGCAAAAGAAACGATGACAGATATCCAGGAGCCAAAGAGGATTCCCTGGGCAAGATAATAACCGGTTGCGGAAATAAGAGCGGCGAGGAAAGGTGCAATGATATTACGCCCGTTCAGCATGCGACCGTTTTTACTTGTAAATGGTAATGTGATCAGCATCTTGATTATAATCGTTGCCGGCGCCCACATTGGTGCAGTCAGAAGGTCTGCAAGTCCTCCGCCGATTGCAGCGGCAGCCATCGCATATGGTCTTGGCAGGATCACAGCTGCAACATAGATCAGGGCATCACCGAAGTGGATATATCCACCGTTTGCACCGTAAGGTATATGACAGATATATGCAGTCATCAAGGTGATGATTGCTGCGAATAATCCGGTGACAGTCAATAAAGTAACTGGTTTTTGCTGTTTCTCATTCATTATTAAATCCCCTTTTCTAATCCGGCAGTAAGCATTGCCAGATATTGCTCATAATTTACACCATCATTAGCCGGAATATGTTCCCTGACAGAGTCAGCAAGTGCGGCTTCCAGAAATGTACCGGCGAGTTTAATGGTGGCTGGTACATCATATCCCCTTGCAATCCCTGCGCTTAAGCAGGAGGCAAAAAGATCTCCGGTTCCGGAATAACTGCCACCGATATATGGAAAAGCGACAAGTGTCTGCACTTCTTTTGTAACATAGAGGTTTCCCATTTTGCGAGTTCCGTCATTATCAGAAAAACGGATTCCGGTTACAATAACTTTAGAAGGTCCGGCTTCACAAAGACTCTGTGCCAGCTTCACGATTTCTTTCATCATAGATTCTGCATCGGAAATGGCAACCAGTTCATGATAAGAAGCATCCGTGAGTAATGTCAGCTCTGTCAGATTTGGTGTGATAATGTCAGCGGTCATGGCAAGTTTTTTCATTTTGCGCAACAGTTCGGGAGTGAACATTGCGTAGGTGTGCCCATCGTCCCCCATAACCGGATCGACTAATAAGAATGTGTCCGGTGTGTCAAATGTTTCTACGAAATGAAAAATCTGGTCAATTTGCTGCTCGCTTGCTACGAATCCGGTGTAAATACCGTCAAAAGTCTGCCCCATCTTTTTCCATTCGCTTCGAAAATACTCCATCTTCTCTGTATAATCATCACAATAATAACTCGGATATCCGGTCTGAGCGGATAACACTGCTGTCGGCAGCGGACAGGGCTGCACTCCCATAGCGGCAATGACAGAGATTGCTGCAGTAAGAGAACACCTGCCGAATCCGGATAAATCATTGATTACGGCAATTTTTTTTGTCATAGTGTAACTTCCCTTCATCAAAACTACACTTATCTTAGCACTAAAGTGGTGTGTTTGAAAAAGCCAGATATAACAAAACTAAGCAAGCCAGTTAAAGGAGATAAAAATAGGTGGGTTTCAAGTATAAAATGTGATAAGATAAATACAAATTGAAAAAGTATATCTTAATATTAGAGAAAGATGGGGAATGAATTTATGATTACGCCAATTCAGAAGAATAAAGTATACGAAGATATATCAACACAGATAAAAAAACAGATTGAAGACGGGACCTGGAAAGAGGGAGAACGTATTCAAGGGGAAATAGAACTGGCAAAAGAATTCCAGGTTGGCAGAAGTTCCATAAGAGAGGCAATAAAATCTTTGCAGGTGTTAGGAATCCTGGAGGCGCGGACCGGACAGGGAACTTATATTGCACCGAATGCGTTACAGAGGATCAATGATAATCGTCTGATGGAAATGATGAGCAATGAACATTATTATGATGAGATCTTACAGTGCAGATTAATATTGGAATCTCAGGCGGCTTACCTTGCAGCAAAGCAGTGTACGGAAGAAGATATTGCATATTTACAGAAAAATTATGAAGAGATGGTAGAAGATACGTTACAGGGCCGGGATGAAGAGTCTGAAAAAAAAGGACATGAATTTCATGCTTACATTGTGAAGATGCTTCATAATGATGTGCTGATGGCGCTATATAATTCATTGGTGCAGATGGTTTTGGAGGAAAGAGAAGAGTTTGAAAAGGACTCGGAGCTTGAAGAGGTGTTATCATACCATCGTGAACATGGTGAGGTGATTCAGGCATTAAAAGATCATGATGCCGAGCGAGCTCGAAAGATTGTGGAATATCATTTAACTAGAAAAATGAGAAATAAATAGAATAAAAACATGAGTTGTCTAAATTGTTGCGACAACTCATGTTTTTTTGAAACAATTTCAAATAACTACTTGACTTTTGATGGATTTAATGTATATTAAATGTAAGGTTGTCAGACAACCAGACAATACAAAATAACAAGGAGGATACAAGGAATGAGAAAAAGAGTCTTGAGTGCGATTTTTGCATGCGTCTTTGCGGTTGGACTTCTTGCAGGATGTGCGAATAGTGGTCAAAATGCATCCGGCGAGACGAAAAGTGGAAAAAGAATTTGGAAATTTGCACACACAAGAGCGGAAGGCACGGATAACGATAAACTTGCCAATGAATTTGCGGATAAATTGACGAGTCAGATGGATAATTTACAGATTAATATTTATCCAAACAACCAACTGGGTGATTATACGGTTGTTCAAGAATGCGCAGGTATGGGAGAAATCCAGTTAATGTTAGGATCGATGTCGCCATCTGTTAACTCTACGTTATCTGTACAAATTGCTCCATATCTGGCAACAAGCTGGGATGAAGCAATGGCATTGTATAATTCGAATGACGGAATGGTATATCAGTATGTAAGCGGCCAGTTGAAAAAAGAAAATATCAAACTTTTAGCCGTAATTCCTAAATATTTCGGTGCAATTATGACAACAAAGCCAGCGAAAAATATTGAAACCCCAGGTGCAAAAAAAGGACTGAAAATTCGTGTTCCTCAGCAAAAAGCGTTTGAAGAGTTCGGAACTGCAATTGGCTTTTCCACAACACCGTTGCCGACATCTGATACATTTACTGCGTTACAGACAGGAGTTGTAGATGGTGTGTCTGGTGGTGGTGCAGAACAGTACTGGAACGATTACGGTGAATTGTGTAAATATTTGTATTGTACAAAGACGCATATGGAATGTCACTGGATCTATATGAGTATGGATACCTGGAAAACATTGTCGGCAGAGGAAAAGCAGATTGTGCAGAAGAGTGCAAAAGAAATTGAGGATGAAGCATTTAAACTTGCTAAGAGTAATGAGAAAAAGTACATTAAGTTATTCAAAGAAAAAGGTGTAGAAGTATACGAACCGGGAAATAAAGTAATCGATGATTATCGAGATTATGTGCGGAAAAAGTATGGCCAAAAATTGGTTCTGAATATGGTTCCGTATGGGGCAAGTTGAGTAAGAAGATTCAAAATCAATAGGAGGAAAAAGAGATGAAAGTACTTGGAGAAAAAATAGAACGCTTTCTTGACATAGTTGGAAATGTCTGTGAAGTCGTTTGTTCTATATTGGCTTTATTTATGGTATTCCTCGTGACGTTACAGGTTATTTTACGATTTTTTAATATGCCTTTATTTGGAATTGAAGAATTACTGACATTTCCTACTATTTGGGTATATTTCCTTGGCGGAGCGTGTGCAGCATATACGAATTCCCATATTGAATGTGGAATTGTGAAGGCGGTTTCAAAAAATAAACATGCAGTTCAGATTACAGAAATCGTTTGTAATATCGTTGCCAGTGCATTAGCAATATATGTGTTTGACTGGGCGATACAATATTCGATACATAGTCTGGAAATCGGAAAGAAAAGTGCAGTGCTTGGAATCCCTATGCCAATCGGAGAACTGGCAATTCTTACAGGATTGACACTGATGTGTGTATATACATTAGTCGGAACTGTAAAAAATATCGTTAAATTCAAAGAAAAATGGGAAGAAGGAGGAAATAGATCATGAATGTAATGGTTGCATTTGCAATTTGTATGTGCTTGTTATTGATCCTGTTATTGATAGGTATTCCATTACCGTATTGTTTTGCCGGAGCTTTGATTTTCCTGGTAGCAACTTGTAATGTGCCTGTGAGATCTTTGTTTGTGTGGGGATATTCACAGATGATCAGTACCTCACTTCTTGCAGTACCGATGTTTGTAATAGCAGGAAATTTAATCGCAGAAAGCGGCATGGCAGAGAAACTGGTAGGACTTGCCAGAGTATTTGTAGGAAAAATTAAAGGCGCACTCGGAGTTATCGTTGTTGTCATTTGTGGTATTATGGGAGCTATTTCAGGAAGTGCATTCACCGGAATAGCAGCTCTTGGAGGAATTATGATTCCAGAACTTCGAAGAGAAGGATATTCCAGAGGATTTGCGACTTCTTTGGTGACTTGTTCCTCTATTTTGGGAAGCTTAATTCCACCAAGTGTTCCTCTTATTATTTATGGTTGGGCAACAGGAACCAGTATTCTGGCAGGCTTTCTTTCAACTGTAGTACCTGGAATTTTAACAATTATAACCTTTTCTGTTTTAAATATTGTATATGCAAGAAAATATGCGAATGCTCCGGTAGTAGAAGAAACAGTAGCAGAAGAAAAGCCAAAATCAAAGAAAAAAGTAATCATTGAATCCATTCCTGCACTTATGATGCCTGTAATTATTCTTGGAGGAATTTACGGAGGTATCTTTACTGCAACGGAAGCTGCGTCGGTATGTGCGGTGCTTGCAATTTTATTAGGAATCTTTGTGTATCGCAGATTGAAAGCAAAAAATACACTGAATATGTTACGATCTACAGCATCTTCTATAGGATCTATTTTTATGATGATCTTTTTCTGCCTGTTACTGAGTCAGGCAATGACACAGCTTCAGATTCCACAGATGCTCGTAAATGTATTCCTTGGGTTTACAGATAATAAATATGTTGTTCTGCTGATGGTAAATGTATTTCTCCTTTTTGTAGGAATGATTGTTAATGATACAACAGCAATTATGCTTTGTGCTCCGCTGTTACTTCCATTAATTAATGCATATGGAATCTCACCGGTGCATTTTGCAGCAATTATGGTTGTAAATTTATCGGCAGGATGCCTGACACCTCCATATGCAAGTGTGTTGTATTTCGGAATGAAAATCGGCCATGCGGAATTTGGAGAAATGATGAAAAATACAGCCGTATTTTTACTGATCGGATATCTGCCGATTGTGTTACTTACTACTTATATTGAACCAATTTCTATGGCATTGCCAAGACTGTTTGGCCTTGTGTAAATGGAAGAGGAGAGGAAAATGGAAACAAGTATTTTTGAAATAATAGGACCGGTTATGATCGGTCCGTCCAGCTCTCACACAGCTGGTATGGCCAGAATAGGAATGATGGCAAATCGTATTTTACAGGTGGAAGCAGCTTCTGTCAGATTGACGTTGAGTCCGAAAATGAGAACTACTTATTATGGACATCGTTCTGATGCAGCACTTTTTGGTGGAACGCTTGGAATGTCGGAAAATGATCCGGAGATTCGTGATGCAATTGCAATCGCACATGCGAACGGAGTGGAGACAAAGGTGGATTTTCTGGAAGAAGGAAAATATCCGGAAAATTCAGCCAGAGTTACAGTATATACAAAAGATGGTGAAGAATATTCCGTATTTGGAACTTCAATAGGTGGCGGAAGCATTCTTATCAGTGAAATTGACCGGGTTCCTATGCGCCTGACAGCGGATACCTGGCATGTGATAGTATGGAGTGAAACAGAGCTGGCAAAAGAGACATTTGCAGGAGCAAAAGAAGTACAGCAGGGCATTTCAGAAAAACAAGAATATGTAACGTGTGGTACGTTTCTTGAAAAACCGGATGAGAGTATGCTTGAGTTGCTTCGCGGGCAGAACATGGTGAAAAAAATAAGTCTTGCGTCACCGGTTCTTGCCTATGGATCCTCTAAAAGACATGTAGAATGGATCAGTTCTTGTGACAGCGTTTGTGAATATGCTGAAAAGGAGAATTTAACACTGGCAGAGACTGCTGTCAGATATGAATCCTTACGATCCGGATTTTCGGAAAAAGTAATTCGTGACCGAATGCATGAACAGTGGCTTTTGATGAAAGAATCTGTGGAAAAAGGACAGGAAGAGCATCAGCTGCTCTATGGACTTACCAGTGGAAAAGATGGAAAAATGCTGATGCAGGCAGTGGAGAAAGAAGAGACGATTTCAGGAGGTACGATTCCACTTGCGACAGCAATGGCTCTTGGAGTTATGGAATATAATGGCTCCATGGGATGTATTGTCGCAGCTCCAACTGCAGGTTCCTCAGGAATTGCACCTGGATGCATGACTGCATTGCAACAGGTACATCAACTTTCAGATAAACAGATTGAAGACGGGCTGTTTGTAAGTGCATTGATTGGCGTTATAATGGCTGCTTGTGATGTGTCTTTTTCAGGATCTGTCGGAGGCTGCCAGGGAGAAGTAGGAGTATCCAGTGCAATTACATCAGCAGGTATGGCCAGTATTTTCACTGAAGATAAGGAAGCAATTATGCATGCAATGGCTATTTGTATGAAGAATTTGCTGGGACTTGTGTGTGATCCGATAGCAGCACCGATTGAAGTTCCATGTATAAAGCGAAATGCAGTTGGTGTGGCAAATGCTTATATTTCTTCCGATATGGCTTTGGCAGGAGTAAGAAGCTTTATTCCGCCGGACGAGGTGATCGATGCACTGATTGATGTAGAGAAGCGCCTGCCATCAGAATTAAAGTGTGCAACAATAGGTGGACTGGCATGTACCAAAACAGCTGTGTGTACACGAAAAAAATTAACGCAGTAGATTTTTAACATAGAACCCTATAATATGAAAATGAAAAAGAGACTTACGCATGAATGATATGCTCCCCTTCTATGGAGTGTACAAACAGAGTGAAGTCTCTTTTTCGTTGTTTATAGACAAAAAATATGATAGAATATGTGAGAATTTTAACCTGATAATATTGTATAAGAAGGAATAGAAGAGAAAATGGAAAATCTGATATTTAGTTTAAATGCAACCGTCCCGATTTTTTTACTTATGATCCTGGGACTATTATTCCACAAAATCGGATGGATTGATGATGTATTTGCACAGAAAATGAACAAATTCGTATTTGTGGTTCCGCTTCCGGTTTTAGTGTTTAGTGATCTGGCCACAGTCGATTTTCACGAAGTATGGAATATGAAATTTGTATTGTTTTGTTTTCTGGCAACATTTCTCAGTATTACATTGGTATCATTTATGTCACTGGGGTTAAAAGAAAGAGCTTTGAGAGGAGAATTTATTCAGGCGTCCTACAGGAGCAGTGCAGCTCTTCTGGGAATTGCATTTATACAGAATATATATGGAAATGCAGGAATGGCACCGGTTATGATCATTGGAAGTGTGCCGCTTTATAATATTATGGCAGTATTGGTGTTATCCCTCTTTAAGCCGGGACAGAGTGGACTTGATAAGGCTGTTTTAAAAAGAACAGCTAAAGGGATTGTGACAAATCCGATTATTTTGGGAATTGTGGCAGGACTACTATGGTCTGCACTGGGACTTAAAATGCCACATATTATGCAGAAGACGGTAACAAATATTGGCGGTGTTGCAACGCCGATGGGGCTTATGGCAATGGGAGCTACTTTCGATATAAAGAAGGCATTTGCAAAAGTGAAACCGGCAGCAGTTGCGACGTTTATGAAATTAATCGGTCTTGCAGCAATCTTTCTTCCAATTGCGATTACATTGGGGTTCCGAAGAGAAGAACTGGTGGCGATACTGGTAATGCTGGGATCAGCGACAACCGTAAGCTGTTTTGTTATGGCGAAAAATATGGGACATGAGGGCGTTCTTAGTTCCAGCGTTGTAATGCTTACCACCCTGTTCAGCGCATTCACACTGACAGGCTGGCTGTACATATTAAAAAGCATGAACTTTATATAGTTCATGCTTTTCAAAACTTTTGATACTAATGACAAATTTTGCAAGGCCTTTTCTTTGGACATGAGGCGAGTGATCCTGATTTTACAACACGAGAGCGGCTAAGCGTAGGGCAGCTTCTGGTGCTGTGGTAGACTTGTCCGGAAGGAGTCCAATATACGGTTCCAGAAGTCTTTTTCGGTTTTGCTTTTCTCTTTTTAGTAATGATCCGTACTTTGCACGTAGCTTTTTTCCCGGATTTTAAGGTGACAGTTATTTTAACTTTTCCGTTTTTCTTTGCTTTGATTTTCCCGGTTTGTGTGACAGATGCCAGTTTTTTTTTGCTAGATTTCCATTTTTTTACAGAATCTCCTCTTCCATAGGAAACTTTAAGCTTTTTTGATTTCCCCTTATAAAGCGTTAGCGATTTTGGTGCTATTTTAGCATATGCTTTTATTTTTGGAGTTGTTTTGGTTTGAATGCTGTCGCAATACCAACAAAAGCGTTCTTTTGTACCGGTTCTAAATACAGTTGCTTCTTTTACTACCTCCCATTCAGACCAGTCGTGTGTGCAGACATCAGCATCTGAATCAGCGGCCTGTGCCGGTAATGGCATAGGAAGCAGAACTGTCAGCAATAAAGCGACTAACAGTGTGGTAAATTTCTTTTTCATGATTTCTTCCCTCTTTCTATCGATTATGATAACTTTATTATAAGAAGTAAAAAAGTGAAAGTCAAACCTTAAGGATTTCTGAAATCTGTGTAAAATCCTTGACAAAAACAGAATCGATAGATATGATATTCAGTGAGTTTATACGTAAAGGCGTTGAAGAAGAGGAGTATGTATCATTCCCTGCCAGAGAGAACTGTCCGCAGGCTGGAAGGCAGTTTCAGAATCAGAAGATACAGAAGGTAGCTTTGGATGCCGGATATCTGAAACGACAGGTTACGAACTGGTCAGTAGATTTAAAGATCAGAGGAACAAGTAGGATATCCCGGAGTCGTTCCCGTTAAAGAATAAGATGAGAGATATGGAAGAGTTTCTTCTATATAATAAAGGTGGTACCGCGGTTACAGTCGCCCTTTACGTGTGTAAAGGGCGTTTTTGATTGTCCAAATGTGACCAAAGTGTGAAATAAGAACTTATGAGGAATTATGAGGAGGAAACAATGAGTCAGAACTTAGAGACCACATACAATCCTAAAGAGATTGAATCAAAATTATATGAAAAATGGTGTGAAAACCAGTATTTTCATGCAGAAGTAGACAGAAGTAAGAAACCATTTACAACAGTAATGCCACCACCGAATATTACCGGTAAGCTGCATATGGGACATGCTTTAGACAATACACTGCAGGACATTCTGATCCGTTATAAGAGAATGCAGGGGTATAATGCTCTGTGGATTCCGGGAACAGATCATGCAGCAATCTCTACAGAAGTAAAAGTTACCAATCAGTTAAAAGAAGAAGGAATTGATAAAAAAGAACTTGGAAGAGAGAAATTCTTAGAGAGAACATGGCAGTGGAAAGAAGAGTATGCCGGAACAATCGAAGGACAGTTAAAGAAACTTGGTGTTTCCTGTGACTGGGACAGAGAGCGTTTTACAATGGATGAAGGCTGCTCCAAGGCTGTAGAGCGGGTATTTATCAACCTGCATGAGAAAGGATTTATTTATAAAGGATCCCGTATCATTAACTGGTGTCCGGTATGTAAGACATCCCTTTCTGATGCGGAAGTAGAGCATGAAGAGCAGGATGGATTCTTCTGGCATATCAAATATCCGATCGTTGGAACAGATGATTTCCTTGAGATTGCGACAACACGTCCGGAGACAATGCTTGGAGATACGGCAATCGCAGTACATCCGGATGATGAGAGATACAAAGATATCGTAGGAAAAAAATGTCTTCTGCCGTTGACAGACAGAGAGATTCCGATCGTTGCAGATTATTATGTAGACAAAGAATTCGGAACAGGTGCTGTTAAGATTACACCGGCTCACGACCCGAACGACTTTGAAGTCGGAAAACGCCATAATCTGCCGGAGATCAATGTCATGAACGATGATGCGACGATCAACGAACAGTATGGTGGTAAATATGCAGGTATGGATCGTTACGAAGCAAGAAAAGCAATGGTTGCTGATCTGGAAGAGCAGGGATATCTTGTAAAGGTTGTTCCGCACTCTCATAATGTTGGAACACATGACCGTTGCCACACAACGGTTGAACCGATGGTAAAGCAGCAGTGGTTTGTGAAGATGGACGAACTCGCAAAACCGGCGATCAATGCGATCAAGACTGGCGAATTAAAATTCGTTCCGGAGCGTTTTAACAAGATTTACCTGCACTGGCTGGAAAATATCCGTGACTGGTGTATTTCTCGCCAGATCTGGTGGGGACACAGAATCCCGGCTTACTACTGTGATGATTGCGGAGAAGTTGTTGTATCTCACGGTATGCCGGAAAAATGCCCGAAATGCGGATGTACACATCTGACACAGGACGAAGATACACTGGATACATGGTTCAGTTCAGCGCTGTGGCCGTTCTCAACACTTGGATGGCCGGATCAGAGCGAAGATCTGGATTACTTCTATCCGACAGATGTGCTTGTAACAGGATATGATATTATCTTCTTCTGGGTAATCCGAATGGTATTCTCAGGATATGCACATACTGGAAAAGCGCCGTTCCATACCGTATTTATTCATGGACTGGTAAGAGATTCACAGGGACGTAAGATGAGTAAGTCTCTTGGAAATGGTATCGATCCACTGGAAATCATCGACCAGTACGGAGCAGATGCGCTGCGTATGACACTGATTACCGGTAATGCGCCTGGTAACGATATGCGTTTCTATAATGAAAGAGTTGAGGCAAGCCGAAACTTTGCAAATAAAGTATGGAATGCGTCACGTTTCATTATGATGAACCTGGATGAGAAGAAATTAGAAGAACCTGCAAAAGACAGCTTGCATCCGTCAGATCAGTGGATCTTATCAAAATGCAACACATTGATTAAAGATGTGACAGAAAACATGGATAAATTCGAACTCGGAATTGCATTGTCTAAGCTGTATGACTTTATCTGGGATGAGTTCTGTGACTGGTATATCGAGCTTGCAAAATATCGTATTTACCATGCAGAAGAAGATCCAAAGGGAGCAAATGACGCACTCTGGACATTAAGAAAAGTTCTGAAAGACTCTCTGAAATTACTGCATCCGTATATGCCATTCGTAACAGAAGAGATTTACGGCAAACTGATTCCGGAAGAGGAGTCACTGATGATGTCTGCATGGCCGGAATATGACGAAGCTCTGAACTTTCCGGAAGCTGAGCGCATTGTAGATCACTACAAAGAGATTGTACGTGGTATCCGTAACGTACGTGCAGAGATGAACGTTCCGAATTCAAGAAAAGCAACTGCATATGTAGTTTGCGAAGATCAGACATTATGCGATGGACTTGCATTTATGACAAATTCTGCAAAACAGATGGCTTCTGTGCTGGATCTTGTTATTCAGAAAGATAAAGCAGGAATTGCAGATGACGCAGTATCCGTAGTTGTTCCGGATGCAACTGTATATGTTCCGTTAGAAGAATTGATTGACTTCGATCAGGAAATCGAACGTCTGACCAAAGAAGAAACTCGTTTAAATAAAGAGATTGCCCGTGCACAGGGAATGTTAAATAATGAAAAATTTGTAAGCAAAGCACCGGAAGCAAAAGTTCAGGAAGAACGTGAGAAACTGGAAACTTACAAACAGATGAAAGCACAGGTATCTGAAAGATTGGAAGGACTGAAAGCAAAACAGTCCAAATAAACTAGAAGATATGTAAGGGGATATTATGAAAAAAATTCATATTAAAAAACCGGATATTAAAGGTGCAATTGACAAATTAAAGAATCTGAAAAAAGAAGACGTTATTCGCCACTTTAAGGCACGAAAGGAGCGGCGTGCGAGAATTATTGAAGCGCGCCGCAACAGTGCATTTGCAAGGAAGATGCAGCCTGTTTATAAATTTATGAATCGTTTTTCGCTGGTGTTCCATGCACTGCTTGCATGTATCATCAACTTCGCAATTGAGGCGATTTCCCGTCATTCACTCGTAGAAGCGTGGATTTATATGACGGAATCCCCTTTGGTATTTTTGTATAATGCATTTATGATATTTGTCACATTTTCCATTGTATATTTGTTCAAGCGGAGAGTGTTTGTCCGGATTATTGTCAGTATATTCTGGATGATTCTTGGTATAGCAAACGGCTATATGCTGCTAAAGCGTGTTACTCCATTTAATGCACAGGATCTGAAGATTGCATCAGACGGATTATCACTGATCAATAAGTATCTGGACGGATTTGAGATTATTTTATTTATCGTAGGAATCGCGGCGGTTGTTGTATGGATGATTTCTATGTGGAGACGTGGCGGACAGTATGATGGAAAGATTCACCACGTTCGTGCATTGATTGGAATTGTTGTATGTGCAGTGTTATATGTATTTGTTTCCAATCAGGCAGTAGACAAAAGAGTCGTATCCACATATTTCGGAAATATCGCATTTGCATATGAAGACTATGGACTTCCGTACTGCTTCATGGCAAGTGTGTTCAACACCGGAATTGATGAGCCGAGCGGCTACAGTAAGAAAACGATGGAAGAGATCGGACAGAATGGGAAACTTACGGAATCTAAGATCACAAATGCAAAGACGAAGAAGACAAAACCGAATATTTTATTTGTTCAGCTGGAATCTTATTTCGATGTAGATAATGCAGAATTTTTCAAGACATCTCAGGATGTGTGCCCGAATCTTCATAAGATGTTTAAGAAATATTCGACCGGATATTTCAAGGTACCATCGGTAGGAGCCGGAACAGCGAACACAGAGTTTGAGGTGCTGACCGGAATGAATTTACGTTATTTCGGACCGGGAGAATATCCATATAAGACAATGCTGAAGGATCATACGTGCGAGAGTGCGGCTACTGCATTAGGAAAATTAGGATACGGAACACATGCGCTGCATAATAATGGCGGTAATTTCTACAGCCGTGCGAGAGTATTTAATAATATTGGATTTGACAGTTTTACGAGTAAGGAATTTATGAACATTTTGCAGCTTACAGAGAATGGCTGGGCGAAAGATGCCGTGCTTGTACAGCATATTATGGATGCGATGGATTCAACAAAAGAAAATGATTTCGTATTTACAGTCAGCCTGCAGGGGCATGGTGATTACCCGACAGAGAAAGTAATCCAGAATCCGAGAATTACAGTATCGGGGATCGATGATGAGGCATTGAAGAATAAATGGGAATACTATGTAAATCAGGTTTATGAGATGGATCAGTTTGCCGGCAACCTGATTAAGGCAGTAGAGAAGAGAAAAGAACCGACCGTTGTAGTTTTCTACGGCGATCATCTTCCGACAATGGGCTTAAAAGCAGAAGACTTAAAGAGCCGGTATCTCTACAACACAAACTATGTCATCTGGGATAATATCGGACTTAAGAAACAGGACAGAAATATTCCGTCTTACCAGATCATGTCAGAAGTATTTGAACGTCTGGGAATCCATTCCGGAACATTGTTCAACTATCATCAGACAAGAAGAAAGACGAAGAATTATCTGTCCGACCTGGAGCTTTTACAGTACGATATCCTTTATGGCAAACAGTATGTTTACAATGGCAAGAAACCGATCACAGAAGGACATATGAAGATGGGAATCCGCAATGTAACAGTGAAAAATGTTGTACCGCATCTCGATGAAGGTTACAGTCTGTATGGCGAAAACTTTACTAAATCCAGCAAAGTGTATGTAAATGATGAAAAACAGGATTCCACTTTCTTAAATAATACAAGGATTGATCTGGATGATACCGAGCTTAAGAATGGAGATAAGATTTCTGTTGTACAGATGGGATCTAGCGATACGGTATTCAGAAAGTCAGATGAATATATTTATAAGGATGGAAAACTGACAGTACAAAAAGGAACAGGAACCGATACAACCAAGTCCTGGGTACCACAGGCCGACGGAGATAAATAATGAAACATCAAATACCGGCTAATTATAGGGAAGCTGTCGATTATATCGAAGAGCTTCCCAAGTTTACGGAAAAACATCCGTTAAAGCATACAAAAAAATATTTGGAAAAATTACAGAATCCGGCAGAGAACTGCAAAGTCATCCATGTGGCAGGTACGAATGGAAAAGGTTCCGTATGTGCTTATCTGCAGGCTGTTTTACAGGCAGAAGGAAAAAAAACAGGTTTTTTCACATCGCCACATCTGATCAAGATCAATGAACGAATACAGATTGACAGAGAAGAGATTTCCGATGATACATTTTATGATGTATTCTGTGAAGCGTATCATGTAGCACAGGAAATGGAGCAGGAAGGTGAAGGACATCCTTCTTATTTTGAATTCCTGTTTGGCATGGGAATGAAAGCCTTTGAAAAGGCAGGCGTAGAATATATCATTTTGGAAACAGGACTCGGTGGCAGGCTGGATGCGACCAATGCTGTGGAAAGTCCGGTTCTTACAGTCATCACATCCATCAGTCTGGATCATACAGCGATTCTGGGTGATACAATTGAGAAAATTGCTTTTGAAAAAGCAGGGATTATCAAGGAAGGAGTTCCGGTTATTTTTGACGGAAGCCGGGCAGAGGCGACGGAAGTGATACGGCGCCAGGCGGAGAAAATGCACGCACCTTGCAGAGAAATCTCGAAAAATGCGTTCGAAATCCGTGAAGTTACGAGAAACCATATTGCATTTTCAAGGCGAAATGCTTATGATAAAGATGTTATCTGGCAGGTTCCAATCTGCGGATGTTATCAGGTAATGAATGCGCAGATTGCGCTGGAAGCACTGGAATGTCTGTTAGGAAACTGTGAGAGCGAACCGGACAGGAGGAAGAAGTGGGTTGATGCCGTCGCATCCATTCACTGGGAAGGGCGTATGGAAGAAGCAGCGGAGCATGTGCTTGTAGACGGAGCGCATAATCCGGGTGCGATCGAAGCGTTTGTGGAGAGTATACACCTTTTGTATCCGGAACCGGAACCATTGCCGATAGTAGTATTTTCTGCTGTGGCGGACAAAGACTACGAGTGGATGATTGCATATCTGTGCAGGTATCTGCCGGCAAAGTTATATATTGTAACAGAGATCCCTGACAAACGGAGAGTGTCAGCCGAAGAACTTAAGAAAGTATTTGAAAGATATACGGTCTGTGAAGTTGTGGCTAAAAGCGATATAGGGGATGCCCTTAAGGAAGCTTATGACAGACGGGGAGAGAGTGAGATTTACTGTCTCGGATCTTTGTATCTTGTGGGAGCTATAAAAGAACGAATAGCAGGAGGTAACAATCATGCTGAATTACGATGAAGAAGTGAAGAAGTTTCAGCCGAGTCTGGAAGTAGAAGATATCGAGGGCGCGGTGTATCAGGAAGACTTAAGTGATATGACAGACATTATACGAGAGATGATGGAACAGACGAAATAAAGGGGATTATATGGATTATTCAACGAAACTCGTGTACCAGTCCAACTACTGGTATAATGATGGTCTGAAGCGTGCGAATATCCGGGATCTGTCCGGAGCAATTCTATCGCTCAGACGTAGTTTACAATATAATAATGCGAATGTAGCAGCCAGAAACCTTCTCGGTCTTGTTTATTATGGCAGAGGAGAAGTGGTAGAAGCACTTGTAGAATGGATTCTCAGTAAGAATTTCCAATCCAAAGATAATATTGCCAATTATTTTATTAAAAAGGTACAGGAAGTTCCGGGAGAGCTGGAGCAGGTGAACCAAGCAGTCAAAAAATATAACCAGAGTATTGAATATGCCAGACAGGGTGGCGATGATATTGCGATCATGCAGCTTAAGAAAGCAGTTGCCGCGCATCCGGGTTATGTAAAAGCACGCCAGCTTCTGGCACTTCTGTATCTGAAGAATGAACAGTATTCTATG
Organism: Dorea sp. AM13-35; assembly: GCF_003473885.1. NCBI lineage: Bacteria > Bacillati > Bacillota > Clostridia > Lachnospirales > Lachnospiraceae > Dorea > Dorea sp. AM13-35. Next base: position 64,255 of record NZ_QUCZ01000002.1, on the reverse strand, counting down.
GCGAGACAGGAGATCCGTGCAGCGCACAGGCTAGATACGACAGATCCGGTGACACTTCGATATATGCATGAACTGAATCAGATCCGAAAGAGCAGAACTGTCAGAATAAAAGATAAGAAAAAAGAAGATTTTGTTTCTTACAATCTGGGAAATGAGACGATCATTCAGCCGGCATCCGGTAATTTTAAAGAAAATCTGGGGCTGCATACAGTTCTGAATATTTTGATCGGACTTGCAGTCGGTGTTGCGGTTATGTGGTTTCTGATCCTTCCGGCGGTATCTAATTCAAGACAGAAGACTGTCAACAAACAGACGGCTTCGTTCAGTGACCAGATCGCAACGCAGGATGCGCAGATTAGTGCACTTAAGAAAGAACTGGAAACTTACCGCTCTTCCGATAAGAAGAATAAAAAATCAAAAGCAACCGCAGCTACAACACAGGAAAGCTATGAGGCGGTGATGAACATTGCTGATCATTACAAAGCCGGTGATATGAGTAATGCGGATATGCTGGCAGAGCTTCTGAAAGTAAATAAGAGCACACTTGGCACACAGGGAAAGAAACAATTTGAGCAGATTACATCATCACTTTATCCGACAATGTGCCAGAAATTGTTTGCTACTGCGACAGCAAATTATGATGTAGCAAATTATGATACCGCGATCAGTAATCTGGATCAGATCATGCAGATGGACCAGGGTTACAATGATGGAAAAGCAATGCTCCTTCTTGCACAATGCTATGAAAAACAGAATAAGACAGACAAGGCTAATACATACTATCAGAAGATTGTCGATAAGTACAGCGGAAAAGAAGCGGCTACAACAGCACAAGAGGCATTGAATAAACAGAATAAACAAAACTAAATAAATATATGAATGTAATTACGAAAGAAAAGGATATGCGAAGAAGCATGTCCTTTTTCTTTACTCAAAAAAGGAGGACACACAATGAAATATGAAGTGCAGGAGAACTGTCTTACTATTTTTCTCCCCGGAGAACTGGATCATCACAATGCAGAAGAAATCCGGAAACGTTCCGATTATCTGATCGACCAGAATCATATTCGGTATGTGATCTTTGATTTTACGGATACGACATTTATGGACAGCTCCGGAATCGGTGTCATTATGGGAAGATATAAACGAATTTATATGCTGGGAGGAGAGGTGTGTGCCGTGCATACAAGTGAAAGAATGAAAAAAATACTGACAATGTCAGGAGTAACCAGGATCATGCAGATTTATGAGGAGGACAGGTAGATGGAAAATACGAATGAAATGGAACTTATTTTTGACAGCCGCTCGGCAAATGAATCTTTTGCCAGAGTAACTGTTGCATCCTTTATGACGTCACTGAATCCGACACTGGAAGAAGTGTCGGATGTGAAAACGGCAGTTTCAGAAGCTGTGACAAATGCCATTATACATGGATATGAAAATGAAGTACATAACATCCGCATCCACTGTAAAACAGAAGGACAGACTTTATATGTAGAAATCTCTGATCAGGGAAAAGGAATTGAAGATGTAAAGCAGGCAATGGAACCGCTCTTTACAACAAGACCGGAACTGGATCGGTCGGGAATGGGATTTTCCTTTATGGAAGCATTTATGGATCTTTTGGAAGTGGAGTCGGAAGTCGGGAAAGGAACGACGGTAAAGATGGCAAAAACTATTGGTAAAGGACGTAAATTATGGATCACACAATCGCTTTGATCAGAAAATCACATGCGGGCAACCGTACGGCAAGAGCGCAGCTTGTGGAAGAAAATACAGGACTTGTCTGGTGTATTGTGAAACGGTATTTTAACCGGGGTGTGGAAGCAGAAGATTTGTTCCAGATCGGAACGATCGGGCTTTTGAAAGCGATTGACAAATTCGATCTGAAATATGAAGTGAAATTTTCAACTTATGCAGTCCCGATGATCGTCGGTGAAATCAAACGCTTTCTGCGGGACGATGGAATGATCAAAGTGAGCAGATCGCTGAAAGAATTGGCATACCGCGGGTATCTCTGCCAGGAAGCACTTGGTAAAAAACTGGGACGCGAGCCATGTATTACAGAAGTTGCTGCAGAGATGCAGGTAGAACCGGAAGAACTGGTACAGGCGTTTGAAGCGACCGGAGAATTGGAATCTCTGCATAAACCAATCTACAGAAAAGACGGACAGGAGCTGACACTGGCAGATAAACTGGCAAGTCCGGCAGAAGAGACGGAAGAAGTGCTGAATCACATGTTTTTGAAAGAATTGCTGGCAAGTCTTAATAAAGAAGAACGAAGACTGATCTATCTGAGATATTTTGCAGAACGTACACAGTCTCAGGTGGGAGAAGAACTTGGTATTTCGCAGGTACAGGTATCCCGGATGGAGAAAAAAATATTAAAAAGTATGCGGGAACAGATCTGACAGGCATATCCATGAATATTTTTTCTGGAACCATCCATACTAATCACAGAAAGAAGGTGAAAGTATGGATGAAACCAGAAAGAAGTTCCGGATATGCCTGATCTGCGTTGTGGCGGCAGCGGTTCTGACCGGTATGATCTATTATTTTGCAGAGTGCAATGCGGCGGAAAGAGAGACGGAAGGAACGCTGGTAGATAGAAGGTGGGAGGCAGAAAGTGGCATCGAACAGTGAAACAATCTATATTAAGGCAGGTCGTAATACAGAAGTAAAGAAACCGGACGTAACATTGGGAGAAGTGCTGGAGATTACATGCGTGAATCCATCAATGGAAGCAAAAGTCCGGTCTCTTCGCCTGTTAAAAGGAATCAACGGTCGTGTAGCGGTATCGGTGCTGAAAGTCGTTTCTATGATACAGGAAGTGTATCCGAACGCAGACGTGCAGAGTATCGGAGAGCCGGATTTTATTGTAACCTATGAAGAGCCGGGGAAAGGCAGCAGATTCATGCAGAGCATAAAAGTCGTGTTTGTGTCCGTGCTGAGTTTTTTCGGTGCGGCATTTTCCATCATGGCATTTAATAACGATGTGGATGCCCCCAAACTTTTCGACCAGATATACACACAGATCATGGGGAATAAACCGGATGGCTTTACCATACTGGAACTGACATACAGTCTTGGACTTGCAGTTGGAATATTGATCTTCTTCAATCATTTTGGAAAGAAGAAATTAACCGTTGATCCGACACCGATGGAAGTAGAGATGCGGCTGTATGAAAATGATATTCAGACAACCCTGATTGAAACATATTCGAGAAAGGAGAGGGAGCTTCATGTGGATCAGACAGATTCTTCTTGCGGTCATAGGAAGTAGTGCAGGTGCGGTGGCAGCAGGTGGGCTGTTTGCATTTATCGCAGAACTTGGCGTAATCTCGGATTTCGCAGACCGGACACACACAGGAGATAGGATCCAGTGGTACGAAACATGCGTAATGCTTGGCGGTATTTTGGGCAATCTGTTCTGGCTCTATCAGATACCACTTCATGGCGGTGTGATACTGCTGGCGGCGGTGGGGATATTTTCAGGGATGTTTGTCGGCTGCTGGGCAATGGCGCTGGCAGAGACCCTGAATCTGTTCCCGGTATTTATGCGGCGTTTTAATCTGGTGAACTGCCTTGCAGGTATTATTTTAGGAATCGCAGCCGGGAAAACACTCGGATGTATATGGATGCTTTTACAGGAGGCGAAATGACAGAATGTTAAATAATGAGATAAATGACAAAAAAGCGCAGGAAATGAAAAAAGAAAACTACAAAAAATATGTAAAACAGAAAACACCGGTGCATGCACTTGGAATAAATATGTTCCGCGCATTCCTGACCGGCGGAATCGTCTGTACGATCGGGGAATTTTTACTGAACTGGTGTGAAAATATGGGAATGACCAAAGAAATCGGTGGAAGCTGGTGTTCATTGATACTGGTATTTTTAAGTGTTCTGCTGACAGGATTCAATATTTACCCGAAGATTGCAAAATGGGGAGGCGCAGGGGCACTTGTTCCGATTACCGGATTTGCCAATTCGGTAGCAGCACCGGCAATTGAATATAAAAAAGAAGGACAGGTCATGGGTATTGGCTGCAAGATCTTTACAATTGCAGGACCGGTGATTTTATATGGAATCTTCACCAGCTGGGTACTGGGTATTGTTTACTGTATTTTCGGGAAAGGAGTCTGAAGATGCAAAGAGGAAAACAGAGTATTATTTTTAAAGAAGGACCATATCTTATAAGCAGTGCATCTGTTGTTGGAAAAAAAGAAGGAGAAGGTCCGCTTGGGGAGTTATTTGATATTATAGAAGAAACTGATCTTTTCGGAGAAGATAGTTGGGAAGAGGCAGAGAGTACAATGCAGAAGGAAGCATGCCAGATTGCGCTCGGAAAAGCAGGTCTTAAACCGGAGGACATCCGGCTGACATTTGGAGGTGATCTGCTACGGCAGGGAATCGTCACATCTATGGGAGCAAGACAATTTGAAATTCCACTGTTCGGTCTGTATGGCGCCTGTTCTACTTCTGGTGAAGCGCTTGCACTGGGAGCTATGTGCGTGGGGGCAGGCTATGGCGAGTATATGCTTGCTGTAACATCCAGTCATTTTGCCTGTGCGGAAAAAGAATTCCGCTTTCCGCTCGGTTATGCCAGCCAGCGCCCCTTGAGCGCGCAGTGGACTGTGACCGGAAGTGGTGCATTCATCATCGGTGCGGATGGAGCACAGAAGAAAAGTCGTGTGAAGATCACTGGAATTACAACAGGAAAGATCATTGATTACGGCTTAAAAGATTCCCAGAATATGGGGGCTTGTATGGCGCCGGCGGCATGTGATACGATCTGGCAGCATCTTAAAGATTTTGGAAGACAGCCCGAAGATTATGACCGGATCATAACCGGAGATCTTGGCTATGTCGGACAGAGTATTCTATTTGACTTGATGAGAAAAAAAGATATAGATATTAAAAAGATGCATATGGACTGTGGAATGCAGATTTTTGATCAGAGTACGCAGGATACACATGCCGGGGGCAGTGGATGTGGCTGTGCTGCGACAACGCTCAGTGCTTATATTCTGCCGAAAATAGAAAGCGGTGAATGGAAGCGTGTATTGTTTGTGCCGACCGGGGCTCTTATGTCTACGGTTAGTTACAACGAGGGAGCGAGTGTGCCGGGGATCGCACATGCGATCGTACTGGAACATGCATAGCATGTGATATAAATGAACGCTTTGGCAGGAGAGAGTATTTCTCCTGCAATTTTACAAAAAAGAAAGGCAGGAAATAAGATGGAATATATCAATGCATTCTGGGTGGGCGGTTTAATCTGTGCGTTGGTGCAGATTCTGTTAGACCGGACGAAACTGATGCCCGGGCGGATCATGGTTCTTCTGGTGTGTACCGGGGCAGTACTTGGCACACTTGGAATCTATGAACCAATTCAGGAATATGCGGGCGCCGGTGCGAGCGTTCCCCTTACAGGATTCGGAAATCTCCTATGGCAAGGTGTCAGAAAGGCGGTTGACGAAGAAGGCGTGATCGGAATTTTTCTGGGAGGTTTCCAGGCAAGTGCGGCGGGAATTGCCGGTGCTTTAATATTTGGATATCTGGCTTCGCTTATATTTGAGCCGAAAATGAAGGAGTAATTGAAAAAGAGATACCAAAAAGATATTAAAAAAATCGAAAAAAAGATTGTGTTCTTCTATAACAAATGGTATTGTAAAAATAGTGAGCTTGTTAAGAATAAATTAAGAAATTGTAAAAAAATAAGCTTAAAAAACAGCATAAGAGACATATTTGTAGGAGGAAGACAATGAATTATGTAGATATACTGATACCTTTTGTCGGTGGTCTTGGAATGTTTATTTATGGTATGCAGATCATGGCACAGGGACTGGAGAACGCAGCGGGAAGTAAGATGAAATCACTGCTGGAAGTGCTGACGAAGAACAAATTGATGGGAGTGTTACTAGGAGCTGCTATCACAGCAGTCATTCAGAGCTCTTCAGCGACAACCGTCATGGTCGTTGGTTTTGTTAATGCCGGAATCATGAACCTGACCCAGGCAATGGGAGTGATCATGGGTGCCAACGTTGGTACAACCGTTACCGGATGGCTCGTATCTTCCGTAGAGTGGGCAGAATTTTTAAGCCCGGAGAAGCTAGCACCGATCGCAGTGATTATCGGTGTGGTTATCATGTTGACAGGCAAGAGACGTACATCCAAAGAGATCGCCAATATTATTGTTGGCTTTGGTTTACTTTTTATCGGTATTTCTACGATGTCATCAGCAGTAGAGCCGCTGAAAGAATTTGACGGATTTGTACAGATGTTTGTTACATTAGGAAAGAATCCGATCCTCGGTATTCTGGCTGGAGCGCTTGTAACGGCAGTGATTCAGAGTTCTTCCGCATCGGTTGGTATTCTGCAGAGTCTTGCGGCAGCGGGATTGGTACCATTCAGTGCAGCTATTTATATTATCATGGGACAGAATATCGGTACTTGTATTACAGCAATTTTATCCAGTGTAGGTGCGAAAAAGAATGCGAAGGCAGCAGCACTTATGCACCTGATCTTTAATATCATCGGAACGATTATTTTCAGTATCATTGCAATCGTTTACTTTACTGTGCTGAATCCACAGGCAGGAACAGGAAATATTACACAGACAGAGATCAGTATGGTGCATACATTCTTCAACATTGCAACGACAGTTATGTTATTCCCGGCATCTAATCTGATCGTGAAAATTGCCAAGAAGATCGGCCGTGTGGATGAAGATGCCAATGATCCGGGAACAGTACTTCTCGATGAACGTATGTTACAGACACCAAGTATTGCTCTGCAGTCTGTGATAAAAGAAACCGTTCGTATGGGCGAGATCGTAAGGAGATCCATTGAAGTTGCAAAAGATGTATTGTATACACAGGATCAGGAAGCAATTGATATTTTGAAAAATGATGAGAGTGATGTTGACAGACTTTGTGCGGGAATTACCAATTATACGATCAAATTATCTTCCTTACAGATCAGTGAGAAAGAGCATCAGGAAGCAGCACATCTGTTACAGGTGCTTTCCGATATGGAACGTGTCAGTGATTACTGTGAAAATATCTCTGAGTTTGCAGAGACACTCCGAGATAAGAAAGCATCCTTCTCTGAGACAGCAAAGAAGCAGTTAAAAGAAATGATTGAGGAAACTGCGAAAAGCTATTTCTATGCACTGGATGCATTTAAAGAGCAGAGCCATGAGAAGGCACTGCGTGTTATTGAAAAAGAGACAAAAGTGGATGACCTTGAGGTGAAACTGCGGAGTCGTCATATTAAGAGACTGTCTAATAATGAATGTAATACAGAAGCGGGTATTGTATTCTTAGATACGCTGGTTTGTATGGAACGTATTTCTGACCATGCAAGAAATATCGCAGAAGAAGTACTCGAAGAGTAATCAGCGGATAAAACTCGCAAAGTGTATTTTATCCGTTGTGAGTAAGACATCCGGACTCGAATAAAAAAATTGGGTAAAAAATGTCATGTATCAGCAAGAACCGGTACATGACATTTTTTGTGTCTTTGTTTACATTTTCATGAATATCGAATTTTAATCATTATAAGACTTTTCGTGAACTTCCGACAGCCATTCCAAGGCCTGCGTAAGTCCATCTGCGGAAAATTCAAATTCCTTCCATTCTTTCTTCTCATCAGCAGTCTTCTCAAAACAATATGGTTCCGGATAGATACATGCTTTTAATGTATCCTCATCTTTTTGCAATAAATAGCGCATACCGTGATGAGAACCGGTATAGACTTCTTTCTTTAAAAATTGTAAAGATAATCCGATTGGTTCCAGCATGATAAAACTCCTTTTTATTCTTCTATAATATGGATTTCCAGATAATCAAAATCAATAGAATCTACAAAATTATCCTGATAAAATCTTGTCTTATCGTGGCGTTTAAATTCATCTATCGTAGATTCCAGCCAGATTGGTTTGCTGAGATCAAATTCATAGCAGATCTCTTCCAGTGCGTGAAAGATCTTATGGGTTCTTGTATCATCTGAATCATCACAGATCACAGTGTCCCGAAGCATATGATTGTCTTTAAATTCTTTGCCCCATAAACGAAACATAAGTGTTCCCTCGCTTTCCTGATAATGAAATGAGTATAGTCGTTTTCTGAGAAAAAGTAAACACTTTTAGAGAGTAAACTTTTTATGGAAGTTGCTTTTTGGCAGAAGCTATGATAGGATTTTTCTAAATGACAAGACACATAACAATACAGATGATGTATTGGGTGTAATTATGAGGTGAGAAAATGGAAAAAGTAAAGAAAGTGTTGGATCGGATTTTTATTGAAGGGTTAAGTGCGATGGCGCAGGGCTTGTTTGCAACGCTGATCATCGGCACGATCATTCAGCAGATCGGAAGTTTTATTCCCGGTCAGGCAGGAACGATACTGTTTGTAATTGGCAAAGTAGCTGCGTCTCTGACAGGAGCAGGAATTGGTGTTGCAGTTGCTTACAAATTTAATGAAAGCCCGCTGGTTGTTGTATCTGCGGCAACAGCAGGTATGACAGGCGCATTTGCAAGTAAATTGCTGGCAGGAACAGTTCTGGTTGACGGAGCAATGGTTTATTCAGGTCCGGGAGAACCATTAGGTGCATTCCTTGCAGCGTATGTAGGGATTTATTTCGGACATCTTGTTTCCGGAAAAACGAAAGTGGATATTCTTGTAACACCAATTATAAGCATCGGAACAGGTTCTGCTGTAGGGCTGATCCTTGGACCGCCGATTTCCGGATTTATGGTGTGGCTTGGTTCGGTTATTAACTGGGGAACAGAACAGCAGCCATTTTTGATGGGAATCATTGTTTCTGTACTGATGGGAATGATACTGACATTGCCGATCAGTTCGGCGGCACTGGGAATTATTTTGAATTTATCCGGTCTGGCAGCAGGAGCGGCGACGATAGGCTGCTGTTGTAATATGGTTGGATTTGCCGTGGCAAGCTACAGAGAGAATAAGATTGGAGGACTGCTTGCACAGGGAATTGGAACTTCTATGCTGCAAGTCCCGAATATTGTAAGAAAACCGATAATCTGGCTTCCGGTGATCCTGTCCAGCGCGGTTTTAGGACCGACAGGCACAGTTCTTCTGCATATGACAGGTAATGCAACCGGATCAGGAATGGGAACGGCAGGATTGGTAGGGCAGATCATGACCTGGCAGACGATGATCGCAAGTGAGGCAGGAGCGGTTGTATTGTTAAAGATTCTGCTGATACAGATTGTGCTTCCGGCAGTCGTAACACTGGGAATCAGTGAATGGATGCGAAAAAAAGGATGGATTCAATTCGGAGACATGAAATTGGATTTCTAAATGCACAGGACATGAATTCATGGTATACTGTTAAGAGGTAACGAAAGAAGAGAAAACAGAAAGCGGGGATGTTAGCAATGATAGGAACCGGAAGAATTCATGTATATTACGGAACAGGAAAAGGCAAGACAACAGCGGCAGTAGGACAGGTGATCCGGGCAGCGGGGAGCGGACTTAAGGTTCTGATGTTTCAATTCATGAAGAACAATTCTTCCAGTGAGCGTGCAATCCTGGAGCAGATTCCGAATGTAACGTGCCTTCCGGGCAGGGATAAGATCAAATTTTACAATCAGATGAATTCTGATGAACGGGCAGAATTAAAGCATTATAACACGAAAGCATTAGATGAGATAATCAAATTCTGTAGTCCGTTTGACGTATTATTTTTAGATGAGATACTGTGCGCAGTTTCTCTGAATCTTCTGAATGAAGATAAACTGATGAGTTTTCTGGAGCATAAGCCGAGAGGACTGGAGATCATTATGACCGGACATGAAGTGTCAGACCGGATCATCCGTGCTTCCGATTATGTGACGGAGATGAAAAAAGTAAAACATCCATATGACAAGGGACAGTCAGCAAGAGAAGGAATCGAATATTAATCCTTAAAAATCTATTAAAACAGGAACAATTTCTGGCCGCTTATGTTATACTCTTCGGGTGCCGCAAGAAGACTTCGAAGGACGGAAGGAGAGAGGCAATCGTGGAGAATGCAATTAAGAATTACGAAGATGTGGACAGCTGGAAGACCATTATGTTTCTTTATAATTCCGCGTTAAAGGAAGTAGGAACGAAACTGGAGATTCTAAATGACGAATTCCAGCATGTACATCAGTACAATCCGATCGAGCACATTAAGACACGTGTGAAGACACCGGAGAGTATTGTGAAGAAGTTAAAAAGATACGGTTATGAGACATCCATAGAGAATATGGTAAAGTACATCAATGATATTGCAGGAGTAAGATTGATCTGTTCATTTACTTCTGATATATACAGATTGGCAGAGATGATTGGAAACCAGAGTGATTTAAAGGTATTATCGATCAAAGATTATATTAAGAATCCGAAAGCAAGCGGCTACAAGAGCTATCACATGCTTGTATCGGTTCCGATTTTCCTGTCAGACAGTGTTGTAGATACAAAGGTAGAGATCCAGATCCGGACGATCGCGATGGATTTCTGGGCAAGTCTGGAGCATAAGATTTATTACAAATTTGAGGGAAATGCGCCGGAATATATCAGCCGGGATCTCAGAGAGTGTGCAGATATGGTGTCAACACTGGATGAGAAGATGCTGTCGTTAAATGAGGCGATCCAGGCGTATGTAGAAGAACAGGAAGAATTAAAAGGACGGAAGAAAAGTGAAGTATCCTAATATTTATCCGGGCAGTTTTATAGACAGACCGAATCGGTTTATTGCTTATGTGGAATGTGCCGGTCGTACAGAGACTGTTCATGTGAAAAATACAGGACGCTGTGCGGAACTTTTGCAGCCGGAGGTACCGGTGTATATACAGAAAAGCGATAACCCTGAGCGTAAGACAGGATGGGATCTTATCGCGGTAGAGAAAGGCGACAGACTTATCAATATGGATTCCCAGGCGCCGAATAAGGTAGCGCAGGAATGGATCTGCGCCGGTGGACTGGTGCCGGATCCGGTACTTGTAAAGCCGGAGTACACATACGAGAATTCCAGATTTGATTTCTATGTGGAGACGAAGAATCAGAAGATTCTGGTGGAAGTTAAAGGAGTTACATTGGAAGAAGACGGTGTAGTCCGGTTTCCGGATGCGCCGAGTGAACGTGCCGTAAAGCATGTACAGGAATTAAAGAAAGCAAGAAAAGCGGGGTACGAAGCGTACGTCTTGTTTATGATACAGATGAAAGGTGTACGCTATTTTACGCCAAACAGGCAGACACATCCGGAATTTGCGGAAGCCTTACAGGAAGCCGCGGATGCAGGAGTAAAGATCCTGGCAAGAGACTGTGTAGTGACGACAGACAGCATGACGCTTGCGGATGAAGTCCCGGTTGTGCTTGGACAGCCTGAGCTTCATGAGATGGCAGAACCATTAACCGGATGGTATAGGAAATACCACCGTGACCTTCCGTGGAGACATCACCCGGATCCGTACAGAATATGGATATCAGAGATTATGCTGCAGCAGACAAGGGTAGAAGCGGTGAAGGGATATTATGATCGCTTTTTACAAGCGTTGCCGACAGTGAAGGATCTGGCAGAGGCGCCGGAAGACAAGCTGCTCAAATTGTGGGAAGGTTTAGGGTATTACAACCGGGTACGCAACATGCAGAAAGCAGCAATCCAGATCATGGAAGAGTATGGCGGTGAATTTCCGGCAGATTATGAGAAAATCCTTGAACTGAAAGGGATCGGAAGCTATACGGCAGGAGCAATCAGTTCATTTGCGTTTGGAATTCCGAAACCGGCAGTAGACGGCAATGTGTTGCGTGTAGTAACGAGAGTTCTGGCAGATGATGCAGATATTATGAAGCAGAGCACGAAGAAGAGGCTGGAGAAAGCGATCGAAGAAGTCATTCCGGCAGATGCGGCCAGTGATTTTAATCAGGGACTGATCGAGCTGGGAGCGATTGTCTGTGTGCCAAATGGCGAACCAAAATGCGGGGAATGTCCACTTAAGAATATATGCCGTGCAGAAAAAGAGGGGCTGACAGATAAGTTACCGGTGAAGAAAAAGGCAAAAGCAAGGCGGATTGAGAAAAAGACCGTTTTTCTGTTTGAAGATCTGCAGGAGATTGCTATCCGTAAAAGACCGGCAAAAGGATTGCTTGCCGGACTTTATGAACTGCCGAATGTAGAAGGGCATCTAAAAAGAAAAGAGGCAGAAAACTATTGCCGTTCTATTGGACTTATGCCGGTAAGAATTAAAAAATTACCGGATGCAAAGCACATTTTCAGCCATGTGGAGTGGCAGATGAAAGGTTATCAGATTCAGGTGGATGAATTGGAGAAGACAAACGAGAAAGGATTTTTGTTCATACATCCGGGAGAGATCCGGGAGAAGTATTCCATCCCATCTGCATTTGCAGCATATACGAAGGACATTATATGATACCAGAATACCAAGTTCGGCACGGAACAATACGCGGGTATCAGAAAAAGAAGAGGAGTGTGATTAGAAGATTACACTCCACGAAAATAAAAAAGAATCGCAATTGACAGATTGGTTTATAGAGATCAGTCAACTGCGATTCTTTTTATTTTAATATTATATTTTATCCTAGATCGGTTGCTGTGACAGCTTCGGTGCCCGCTTTGTCTGTGTTACATAGATCAGCGGATAAATCATAAAGGTAAGTGCCACTGCTGCGATCACATCCGTTACAGAGTGCTGCTTTAAGAACATGGTAGACAGAACAATCAGTCCGGCAAGTCCGTAAGAAACAAACTGGATACCGCGGTGTTTTTTCAGTGCCTGGCTGTGTCCGATGGCGATAGCAGCGCCAAGTGAATTATATACATGAATACTTGGCAGTACATTCGTTGGTGTATCGGTGCTGTAAAGCTGTTGTACCAGTCTTGTAAAAACAGTATCGTTCGCAAATGTGTGCGGACGCAGGTTTAATTCATTTGGAAATACTGTGCAGATGATCAGGAAGATCGTCATTCCGGTGAATAAAAATGCTGTAAGCTGATAATATCCTTTCTTATCCGTAAAGAAGAAATATGCGATCGTTACAGCAATAAATAAAAACCATAACAGATACGGAACAATAAAATATTCTACAAACGGGATATAATCGTCAAGTGGTGAGTGGATCAGATAGTAATGGCTGAATCTGTGCTTCTCCAGATAACAGAACCAAGGCATGTAGATAAAGCTATATAATAAAACCCATGCATGACGATACCGCAGGATAAATTGTTTGATTTTCGTAATGGATTGCATAATTACGCCCCTTTATATAACAAGTCTTATCTAAAGATTAGCTAAGTTTCTCAACGGATTATAACATGAAAAGATAGAATCAACAACAATGTTCATCTATTCTTAATAATTTTCACCATGTTTTTCGAAAATCTGCATATCATAACAGCGTTTGCCTTCCAGCAATGCCTCAGGTGTACGAAGTGTCCAGACAGCTGTAGGTGTTCCAAAGAATTTCCGTAAGAAAGAAACAGTAAATTTAGGAAGGTTTTTCAGTTTATAAGAAATAAAATCCGGTCTGCCAAGAAAATTAAGAAGCAGGTTTTCGGCAAGAAAACGTAAAAACCAGAGTTCTTTCAGAGGATCCTTCGTAAGTCTGGAAGAAAGCTGTCCACGCAGAACTTCCGGAGCATGCCTGCGATACCAGAAAAGTCCCATCGTATTAAAAGACTGAATCATATAATTTCCATGATAACAGGAAAGGGCCTTATGAACATGCTGACAGATAGCGGTGGAACGACCGGGAATTTTCAATTCGATCAGAAGAGGTACCTGTCCGTTTACCAGTGACAGAACATCTTCAAACAGAGGAATCTGTTCTTCTGTATCCTGGAGACGGCATGTTTTCAGCTCCGGAATTGTCAAATCTTCGATCGTGCCGGATTTTTTACAGACACGGTTCAGAGTATCATCGTGGAAAACAACCAGTCTGCCATCTTTGGTGAGATGAACATCCAGCTCAATGCCATAACCGTGGGAAAGCGCCTGCCGGAACGCGGGCATAGAATTTTCTGGAATTCCATTTTCAATACTGTGATATCCACGATGAGCAAAACAGGTTCCACGATACAATTTTAAAAGTTCCTGCCGTTTGCCTGTCCGGGGGAAAAGTAAAAAGAGAACAAATAAACACAGACAAACAATAAAAATGAGTATTCCGTGATACATAAAATACATCTCCTTAACTTAAAATCAGACGAATTTTCTCAGGTTCCAGAGAACAGGTAATTTCTCGTTTTAAATATACCGGTTCTCCGTCTGTATGGACCGCAAGTGGTTTCGGGCTGGTAAAAGTTGCTTTTTTACATTGATATGTATGGATTCCTTTGAAAAATACATGCCATCCTTTAAAAGCGGTTGGCAAAAGCATAAGAATGACAGCTTTCGGGAATCCTTCTACTACAATAACATCCAGAATATCATCAGAAGGATCTGCTTTTGGACAGAAACGGAATCCACCGCCCTCTGTGCGCTGATTCATAGCCGCAGCGAAATAAACTTTGTGAAAAAGTATTTCTTCTGTATCACCGGACAGATCCGTAAGCCGAATGTGCATATCACAGGGTGTCATGGTGAAAATCTGGGAAAGTGCAACGCCAACGTAGGATAGTTTTCCAAGATGCAGCTTATTAAGAAATCGTTTCAGCGGAGAGACGATTACCTGATGGCAGACAGCGGCATCAAATCCAAGACCGGAACTGACAGCAAAACGGCGCCGGCAATAAGGCTTGCTGTCTGTTTCATATTCTGTCACTCCGATATTTAAGTATGCAAAACGGGAAGGCTTAAGGATATGTTTAAGTGCTGTGAGTGGATCCCGGGAAAGTCCCATGCTCCTTGCAAAATCATTGCTGGACCCAATCGGAATGTATCCAAGTGTGATGCCGGACAGATCGCTGATGCCGTCAATGACTTCATTTAAAGTGCCGTCACCGCCAAGAACAATCAGTGTTTCCAAAGATGGATCGGCACACAAATGAGCGGCAAGCTTCGAGGCATGCCGCTGATATTTAGTGAAAAAGACCTGATAAGAGATCTCGTTCTCTTTCAGATATTGTTCCAGTGTGTTCCAGACAGTCTGACCGAGGCCGCTTCTAGAACCGGGATTTACAAGAAAAGTGTACATGATTTAAAATGCTCCGTTCAGATAAGTCTCCAGACTTCGCTTCATATTTCCTTCAAAATCCGCATGTCCTTCTTTCAGACACCATTCAAAAACGTTACCGATCACGATCATACGGATATCGGTTGTAAGAGCTTCCAGATCTCCGGATATCTGTAAAATTCCGGCATCCATGCATTTCTGCAGATAATTGTGGACCGTAACGATCGGATAAGGACGCTCCGTACGGATGAGCGGGTTCAGAGACTGGTTCTTTGGTGTATAGTAATTCGACATAAATTCTACGCCCAGATCCTGGCAGTAATGTACATAATTCAGATAGACGTAGATGATCGCTTCTTTAGCTTCAGCCGGAGAAGCCGGAAGATCAAGAAAATCCGGATTGATGCTCGGCTGCTCTTCTATATAATAAGAAAGAAGATCGTCTTTTGTTTTGAAATGATGATAAAAACTTCCGTTGGAAACCCCAGCTTCGTCACAGATATTTTTAATCGACAATGCTTCATATCCGTCTTTTTGTAAAATATTTTTGGCAGCGGCGAAAATCCGAGCTTTCGTTTCCATAGACTTCTGCTGCTGCTTGGACAATGGTTTTGTTTGTACTGTCTGATTCATGATGATCAAGAATCTCCTTTTTCTTTTATGATAACTTTAAGTATAACATAATAAATAGTTGTTTTCAATAAAACAGAGTGAACTCTGTATTTATTGTTCCATTGCAAGAAAGAGACATTTTCGTTATAATAAGAAAGATTGTGGAAAGCCACAGAAAGTAACATTCAGAAAGGATATAATTATGGATATCAATCAGAAGATTACAGAAGAATTAGGCGTAAAAAAGTGGCAGGTAGAAGCGGCTGTAAAATTAATCGATGAAGGTAATACAATTCCATTTATCGCCAGATACAGAAAAGAAGCAACTGGTACACTGGACGACGAACAGCTTCGTAAATTATATGAAAGACTGACCTATTTACGGAATCTAGAGGAGAAGAAAGAACAGGTACTGGCAAGTATAGAAGAACAGGGAAAACTGACAGAAGAGCTGAAAGCAAAGATCGTTGCGGCACAGACACTGGTCGTGGTAGAAGATCTCTACCGTCCGTATCGCCCGAAACGAAGAACCCGTGCGACGATTGCGAAGGAAAAGGGACTGGAGCCACTGGCATCACTGATTACTTTACAGAAAGCAAAAGAGCCGCTGGAGAAGCTGGCAGAAGACTATGTTAATAAAGAAAAAGGCGTAGAGACAGTCAAAGATGCGCTGGACGGCGCGAAGGATATTCTCGCAGAAGCAGTGTCCGATGAAGCGGCATACAGAAGCTGGATCCGTAAGAGAACCATGCAGAAAGGAACTCTTATTTCCACTGCAAAGGATGAAAAACAGGAGTCGGTTTATGAGATGTATTACGAATTTGAAGAAGCACTCAGCAAGCTGGCGGGACACCGCATCCTTGCGCTGAACCGTGGAGAGAAAGAGAAGTTCCTGACTGTAAAAGTAGAAGCACCGCAGGATGATATCTTACGATATCTGGAAAAACAGATCATCCGCACAGATAATCCGTATACGACTCCGGTACTTCAAGAAGTAGCAGAGGACAGTTATAAACGTCTGATCGCACCGGCAATCGAGCGGGAAATCCGGAGTGAACTGACGGAAAAAGCAGAGGATGGAGCAATCGAAGTGTTCGGAAAGAACTTAGAACAGCTTCTCATGCAGCCTCCAATCACAGGAAGAACCGTGCTTGGCTGGGATCCGGCATTCCGAACCGGATGTAAACTTGCAGTTGTAGATCCGACCGGAAAAGTTATCGGTACAACAGTCATCTATCCTACTGCACCGACAACACCGAAGAAGATCCAGGCGTCCAAAGATTTATTAAAGAAGATCATTCCGAAGTATCACGTATCACTGATCTCAGTAGGAAATGGAACTGCATCCAGAGAATCTGAGCAGTTTATCGTAGAGTTATTAAAAGAGATTCCGGAAAAAGTAGAGTATATCATTGTAAATGAAGCAGGAGCTTCTGTATATTCGGCAAGTAAACTTGCTTCAGAAGAGTTCCCGAATTTTGATGTCGGGCAGAGAAGTGCAGCGTCCATTGCAAGACGACTGCAGGATCCGCTTGCCGAGCTTGTGAAGATCGATCCAAAGTCGATCGGAGTCGGACAGTATCAGCATGACATGAACCAGAAGAAATTAAGCGAAGCACTTTCCGGTGTTGTAGAAGATTGCGTAAATAAAGTCGGTGTCGATCTGAATACAGCATCCGCACCGTTGCTTTCCTATATTTCCGGTATTTCTTCCGCGATTGCCAAAAATATCGTTGTATATCGTGAAGAAAACGGCAAATTTACAAACCGGAAACAATTATTAAAAGTAGCAAAGCTGGGACCGAAAGCATTTGAACAGTGTGCAGGTTTTATGCGTATCCAGGACGGAGATAATCCGTTAGATGCTACCAGCGTGCATCCGGAGTCCTATGCGGCAGCAGAAGAACTTTTGAAGAAGCAGGGATTTTCCGTAGATGATATCAAAGGAGGAAAACTGACAGGATTATCACTTACGATCCGTGATAGAAAACGTCTGGCAGAAGAGCTTGGAATCGGTGAGATCACACTGGAAGATATTGTAAAAGAATTGGAGAAACCGGGAAGAGATCCGCGAGATGAGATGCCAAAACCGATCCTTCGCACGGATGTTCTGGAGATGAAAGACCTGACAGAAGGCATGGTATTAAAAGGAACAGTGAGAAATGTCATCGATTTTGGAGCCTTTGTTGACATCGGTGTCCATCAGGACGGACTGGTACACATTTCAGAATTAAGCGATAAGAAATTTGTAAAACATCCACTGGAAGTAGTAAGCGTTGGTGATATCGTGGATGTCAAAGTTTTAAGTGTGGATCTTAAGAAAAAGAGAATCCAGCTGACAATGAAGGGTATTCAATAAAATAATTTAACAAAAGTAATTTAATAAAAAATACAAAAAAGCGAGAGGTGTTTAGTATGCAGAAAAATTGGGGAAAAACATTGATTACACTTGCCGGAGTATTAGTGGGGAATATCATTCTGGCATTTGCAGTTGCAGCATTTATCGTACCAACAGGTATTGTCATGGGAGGCGCAACCGGTATTGCACTTACGATCACACATTACGTGCCGATGTCCCTATCGGTTGTATTATTAGGTGTAAACGTCATATTGTTCCTGTCAGGAGCTTTTATACTCGGGAAAAAATTTGCAGTTACAACGATTGTAAGTACATTTTTATATCCACTTTGCCTGTCAGTTGTCCAGAAGATACCGGGAATTACAACGCTGACAGATAATCAGCTGCTGTCCGCAATTTATGCGGGAGTGCTTATGGGAATTGGAGTTGGTATCATTGTAAGAGTTGGTGCTTCTACAGGCGGAACCGACATCATAGCACTGATCCTGAACAAAGTGGCACATATTCCACTGGCACCGCTTATGTATGTGGTTGATTTTATTGTGCTTTCTTCACAGATCCTCTTTTCTAATTCAGAACAGGTGATGTATGGTATTTTGAATCTGGTGCTGACAACGGTACTACTAAATAAGGTGATGCTGCTTGGAACTTCACAGATACAGTTGTTTATCATATCTGAGAAATACGAAGAAATCCGGGAAGATTTATTATCCAAGCTTGATCTTGGAACAACGATGATCTATATTGAAAATGGTTATCGTCATGAAAAACAGAAAGGTGTTATGTGCATCGTTCCGAACCGGAAACTGTATTCCACAAAAGAAATGATCCACAGCATCGACCCGTACGCATTTATTACGATTACACAGATCAATGAAGTGCGAGGTCAGGGATTTACATCCGAACGTATCCGTTATCAGGAACTTCCGGAAGACCGGAAACCGGCAGGTGACAGACAGCCTTAGATTTTTGAAAGTCAGACATAATGGATGTTTGTGTGAGATAATACTTCGGCAAAGTTTCACTTGCAATTTAAGAAGTACAGCACTATAATAAAAAACAAAGAGAAAGATTCTTCGGGGTCGGGTGAAAATCCCAACCGGCGGTATAGTCCGCGACCCGGTATGATACGTACCGGCTGAATCGGTGTAATTCCGATACCGACAGTAAAGTCTGGATGAGAGAAGAGTTATGCATAGAAAAAGCAATATTATTACCCCGGTATTTTGTTTGATACCGGGGTTTTATTGTTGCAATAGGAAATTGATTTTCTTACTATATAAAAACTTCAGCAAGATGTAATGCATAGTTCCGGAAGTTTTCTTTCTAAATATAAGTATTTTAAAGGAGACCAACATATGAGTACAAGTACAAAAACAATGGCAGCAGCACAGACAAAGAACAGGACAAAGATCCGTGTAATGGCACAGGTTGGAATGTTATCTGCAATCGCATTAGTATTAATGCTTTTCGAGATTCCGCTTCCGTTTGCACCATCTTTTTACGAGATCGATTTCAGTGAAGTTCCGGTATTAGTCGGATGTTTTGCAATGGGACCACTGGCAGGAGCAACGATTGAATTCATCAAGATCATTCTGAACTTTGCGGTAAATGGAACCATGACAGCAGGGGTAGGTGAGATTGCTAACTTTCTGATCGGATGCGCATTTGTGGTACCGGCAGGTCTGATCTACAAGAAAAAGCATAACCGCACAGGCGCTATCGTTGGTATGATCAGCGGAACATTATTTATGACAATCCTTGGATGTTTCCTTAATGCATACGTATTATTACCGGCTTATGCAAAAGCGTTCCAGATGCCGATGGATGCACTGGTTGGCATGGGAACAGCAGTGAACAGCCACATTACAAGCGTTACAACGCTTGTCATCTTTGCAATCGTGCCATTTAACCTGTTAAAAGGTGTGCTGGTATCGCTGATCGTATTTTTGATCTATAAGAAGATCAGCCCGATATTCCATATGGGAAGATAGAAGAAAATATCAGATAATGATGAAAAAAAAGAAGGACAGAGCCTTGATTTTTAGGGTTCTGTCCTTGCTTGTATTATAATGCAGTTTTCAGCAAGTTGCCATCTGGTGGGAAATACAGGTTTTAATTTTTTTGAAAAAATATCCAAAAAAACTAGAACCAGGCTTCAAAAAATCTGTGAATCTCTTGAAATATTCCCGTAACCGTGTATAATAAACTTTGTTCGGTAATTTTGAACATAAAGTATAGTAATAGAAAACTCCAGAACGAAAATATATCTCGGAGGTGATAGGGTGGATATCGGAAAGAAATTGAAAGAACTGCGTTTGCAAAATGACCTGACGCTGAATGATCTGGCATCCAGAAGCGAGCTGTCAAAAGGCTTTCTGTCCCAGGTGGAGAGAAATCTGACAACGCCGAGTATCGCAACGCTGGAAGATATTCTGGAAGCGCTTGGAAGTAATCTGTCAGACTTTTTCCATGAGGAAGAAGAGCATCAGATTGTATTCGGACAGCAGGATTTTTTTGTGGATGAACAGGAAGGTTTTCAGATTGAGTGGATTGTGCCTAATGCACAAAAGAACCAGATGGAGCCTATTATTTTAACATTGGCGCCACATCAGAAAAGCCGGGAAGTGTCGGCGTTTCAGGGAGAAGAATTTGGCTATGTATTAAAAGGCAGCATAACAATTGTGCGTGGCAAGAAGAAATATAAAGTAAAGGCGAAGGAAACGTTTTATATGGATGGTTCCAGAAGCCATTATTTATATAATCATGGGAGCGGGGAAGCAAAAGTATTGTGGATCACCAACCCGCCGATGTTTTAAACAGACGAGAACGATAAAAGGCTGAGATATTATAGCTGACAGATTATAGAAGGGAGACGTGAGATGGAAGAGAATAAGATCATTGAATTCCGCAACATTGTCAAAAGTTTTGACAGCCAGGTTGTGTTAAAAGGAATCAATCTTGACATTTATGAAAATGAATTTGTAACACTGCTCGGGCCAAGTGGCTGCGGTAAGACAACACTTCTTCGGATTCTGGGAGGATTCCTGGAAGCAGACGAAGGAAGTGTGATTTTTGATGGCGAGGAGATCAGTAATAAGCCGCCGTATGAGCGGGAACTGAACACGGTGTTTCAGAAATACGCACTCTTTCCACATCTGAGTGTTTATGAAAATATTGCATTTGGGCTTAAGATAAAAAAAGTCGGAAAAGACATCATTGACCAGAAAGTCATGAAGATGTTAAAGCTTATCGGACTGGAAGGATTTGAAGACAAGAATACAACACTGCTTTCAGGAGGCCAGCAGCAGCGTGTTGCAATTGCAAGAGCGCTTGTCAATGAGCCGAAAGTGCTGCTTCTTGATGAGCCGCTTGCTGCGCTTGACCTGAAACTCAGAAAAGAGATGCAGTATGAGTTGAAACGGATCCAGCAGGAGGTCGGTATCACCTTTATTTTCGTAACACATGATCAGGAAGAGGCACTTACGATGTCGGATAAGATCGTTGTTATGAAAAATGGTGAGATCCAGCAGATCGGTTCGCCGCAGGATATTTACAATGAACCGGCAAACCGTTTCGTAGCGAACTTTATCGGTGAAAGCAACATTTTATCAGGAACGATGATTGATGATTATAAAGTCATGTTTGATGATATTGTATTTGACTGCGTGGATTATGGATTTAAGAAGAATGAAAAAGTAGACGTTGTCATCCGTCCGGAAGATATTGATATTGTAGATGTAAAAGACGGTAAGATGACCGGAGAAGTTTTGAGTGTGCTGTTCAAAGGTGTTCATTATGAAATCATGGTGGAGACAGTTCCGGGGACCAGCGTTACGGTAAATATGCGTGTCATCCGCAACCACGAAGTGACAAGTGAAGACGGAAAAGAAAAAATCAGTGCAAACAACTTCTATGTTGATGTTGACGATGTGGAAGAAATGGATGATAAAGAGATTATCGCGTTCTCCAATGCGCAGGCATGGGAAGTAGAGACAGATGATTATATATCCATTGCAAAAGTAGAATACGAACTGGAGAAAGAAGAAGGACAGTATCCGGTTACATTTACAACCGCAGATGGAACAAGCATCGAGAGAACAATCTTTGTAGTCAACCAGCCGTTCGTTAAGAATGAAAAGGCAAATGAAGCGGTTATGGCGTTCAACTTCTTCAAAACAGTAGATGAGATCAATGATTCACAGGCATTGGATACAGATCTGAAAACATGGGCAAATGCACAGGGCTGGAAGTTAAGCGATGAAGATCAAAGTGTGGACATCAGTGTAGATTATGACTTTGAACCGGAAGAAGTGACAGAAGGTGTATATCAGATCACATTTTCAACAACCGGTCGCGAATTTAAGATCCATACGACTGATTATTCGGAGGAAGGACAGGAGGTCGGCCTGACATTCTTCCCGGAAGATATTCATGTCATGTCAAAGGTGGTGTACTAGATGAAACGTTTTCAGCAGCTTGCATGGCCGTATATCGTGTGGGCAGTGATGATGCTTGTTCTTCCGATGGCACTGATCGCACTGTATTCTGTAATGAATCAAGGCAACAGCATCATTTCTTTCTCGTTCACACTGGAACATTATGCCAAATTTTTTACCGATCCGGATTTCTTATTAATCCTCTGGCGTTCCATACTGATTGCGGTGAAGACAACCGTTTTATGTCTGCTTCTCGGCTATCCGATCGCATATTATATAGCAAGAAGCACAGAAAAAGTACAGAATATATTGATTTTATGCATTACACTGCCGATGTGGATCAACATGCTTGTGCGAACATACGCATGGATCGGACTTCTGAGCAACGGTGGTATTTTTCAGAAAATACTTGGATTTTTCGGACTTGGAAATGTAGAGCTTCTCTATACAGAGGGCGCCGTACTGCTCGGTATGGTATATAACTTCCTTCCGTTTATGATCCTGCAGATCCAGACGTCCTTAAGCAAGATGGATTATTCGCTGATCGAAGCGAGTGCGGATCTCGGGGCCAGTCCCGCACAGACTTTCCGCAGAATTACTTTGCCACTTTCCATGCCGGGAGTAATTAATGGAATTACGCTCGTATTCCTTCCGGCAGTCAGCTCGTTCTTTATTCCGAAGCTGCTTGGAGGCGGTCAGTATTTCCTCATCGGAAATATGATCGAAAACCAGTTTATCACAGTCGGAGAGTGGAATTTTGGAAGTGCGGTGTCTATGATCATGGCGATTATTATGATGCTTCTGATGATGGCTGTACGGAAAGTGGAGCAGCATAATCAGGGCGGAAAGGGGGTATAAAAGATGAAACAAAAGAAACGACGGATCGGGAAGATCTTGATGGTACTTTCAGTCATCTTTTTCTACCTTCCGATATTATATATGATTATTTTTTCATTTAACGATGGAAAATCACTGACAAGCTTTACCGGATTTTCACTGCGCTGGTACCGGCATATGCTGGATTCCAGCGATATGATGGAGGCGCTCTCTACAACATTCAGTGTGGCGGTGCTGGCTACAATTATTTCCACAATTGTAGGAACAATTTCTGCAATTGGAATAAGTAAGTCAAAAAAAGTTGTGCGTGATCTGATGGATCAGGTCAATAATCTGCCGCTTATGAACCCGGAAATTGTAACAGCGATTGGCTTTATGCTGTTATTTATCACATTCCGTGTGGAAAAAGGCTATGTGACGATGCTGCTTGCGCACATTGCATTCTGTATCCCATATGTCATGCTTTCCGTGATGCCGAAGATCCGCTCACTGGATCCGAACCTGGCAGATGCGGCAATGGACCTTGGGGCGACACCGTGGCAGGCTCTGACGAAAGTTATTGTGCCACAGATCACACCGGGAATCGTGTCCGGAGCGCTGATTGCATTTACCATGTCCGTAGATGATTTTATCATTTCTTATTTCGTAACCGGACAAGGTGTAAAGAACTTAAGTATTATGGTGTATACAATGAGCAAACGTGTGAATCCGAGCATTAACGCCATTTCTACGCTTGTTGTTATGATTATTACGATCGTACTTCTGGTGATCAATATTATGCCAATGCTGGCAAGCAAAAGAAAGAAGACAGATGTAGTCAGAAGAAGGAGAATGTGGATACCGGTCACAGCCGTCTGTGCGGCGCTGGTTGCGGTCATATGTGTTGCGCAGTTCGGTGGAGCACAGAACAAACGTCCGTTTGAAGGACAGACACTCAGGATTTATAACTGGGGAGAATATGTCGGTGAACATATCATTCAGGACTTTGAAAAAGAAACCGGTGCGAAAGTTATGCTGGAGAACTTTGATTCCAATGAACAGATGTACATCAAAGTCGCAAATAAAGAAGCGTATGATATTCTCGTTCCGAGTGATTATATGATTGAGCGTCTGATTTCCGAAGGATATTTACAAAAACTGGATAAATCAAAGCTGACCTGTATGGATAAGCTGAATAAAGCGGTCAAAGGACTGCCATATGATCCGAAAAATGAATATTCGGTTCCGTATTTCTGGGGAACTGTCGGGATTGTCTATGACAAGACAAAGGTATCCGAAGAAGATTTGAAAAAAGAAGGTTATAACATTTTCCTGGATCAGAAATACAAAGGAGATATTTACCTGTATGATTCAGAGAGAGATTCTTTCATGATGGCGTTAAAGTCACTTGGATATTCGATGAATACCAGTGATCAGGGAGAGATTGATAAGGCTTACCAGTGGCTCCTGAAATGCGTGGGAACGATGAAGCCGGAGATCGTGACGGATGAGATCATCGATAATATGGCACAGGCGAGAAAAGCGCTGGGACTTATCTATTCCGGAGATGCAACTTATGTCATGGCGGAAAATCCGAAAATGGGATACTATCTTCCAGACAGCGGAACAAATCAGTGGTCCGATGCGATGGTTATTCCGAAAAATGCCAAAAACGTTGAACTTGCGCATGCATTTATCAATTATGCAAGTGATTACGACGGCGCATATGATAACTCTAGCTATGTTGGCTATACATCTGCCAACAAAAAGGTTATGGAGGATTTACACGGCAAAGGTGGCGAGTTCGAAGGAATCGACGCATATATTCCGAGAACGGATAATAAAAAAGATGAAGTCTTTGAATACAATGAGAAGACGAAGAAGATCATCAGCAATCTGTGGAGCAAAGTGAAGATTGCAGCAAGTAATAAGTAGATAGGTTTTTGGCACATCCAATATATGTAAGTATTGGCAAGGGGAAAGATTGCTGCAGGTAATAAGTGAATAGAGATTCTCGGATTAAGGAATGGACTGAGAAAAGGAATAAGAGCCTGACTTCAAAGTGATAATCCATAAAATAATGGAAATAGCTTAAGAAAGTTCAGGCTCTTATAGTATGCATTATTAATATAACCGGTCGTTAATGTGCTGAAGAATTTGAAAATTATATTTTAACACAGTTCAAACAGTTTCTGTCATATTAATCCCTCGACTGTGAAGAAAAGTCTGTAAATAAGATTCTTCTATGATAATGAAGAGCGAAAAGCTCCCGGTATCAAGGAAATTACAGATCCTCGGAAAATATCGCCGTACTCCGCTTCAGAATTCCTTTCATATATGCAATTGCAGTTCCGTAGTTTGTGATCGGTACACCGGCATCTTCTGCACATTTCAGACGATATTTCATTTCACGCTCATTCAGTGTGCATCCACCACAGTGGATAATTAATTGATACTTATCCACATCCGGTGGAAATTCTGTTCCGCTCTTGAAATCAAATTCCACATTTTCCCCCGTGTATTCACGAATCCAGTTCGGAAGCTTTACCGTCCCGATATCTTCGCACTGACGGTGGTGTGTACAACCCTCACAGATGAGGATACGGTCACCGTCTGAAAGTTTATCAAGTGCACTGGCACCGCGTACAACCGTATCCAGATTTCCTTTATATCTTGCAAATAAGATTGAAAAAGAAGTAAGCGGTATATCGGCAGGTGTCAGCTTGGAGACTTTTGCAAATGCCTGGCTGTCAGTGATGACAAGCGAAGGCCTTGTCCCGAGTTTTTTTAGGGTTTCTTCCAGTTCGGAATCCCTTGTAACAATCGCCGTAGCACCACAGTCTAAAATATCCCGGATTGTCTGCTGCTGTGGGAGAATCAGTCTGCCTTTTGGCGCGGCCTTATCGATCGGAACGACAAGCACAACAAAATCTCCGGGGTGGATCAGATCTGCTACGATCCGGTGGTCATTGTCATCGGACGGGGCAAGGGAAGCAATCTTTTCTTTCAATTCATAAATGTGATCCATATCAGAGGCACTGACAAAAAAAATCAGATCTTCCTGGATACCGTATTTTTCAGCAGTTTGTCTTCGAAGTGCTGTTATGGAAGTATTTGGTGCGGAAGTGACTCTGTAACCGTCTGTATTTTGGATTTGCGTATCACTGGTAAGCAGATCCGTCTTATTAAACACAAGCAGAAATGGAATCTCTTTCGCCTGGATTCGTTTTAAGATAGCCTCATCTTCCGGTGTCATACCAAGAGTGGCATCCATAACAAGAACAGCAATATCTGTTTTATTCAATATCTGATAAGCCTTCTGCACACGGAGCGCTCCAAGTTCGCCCTCGTCATCAAGCCCCGGTGTGTCAATCATGACAACCGGACCAAGCGGAAGAAGCTCCATCGCCTTTAAAACCGGATCAGTGGTCGTTCCCTTTACATCTGATACAATCGCCAGATCCTGCCCGGTCATGGCATTGATCACACTGGATTTCCCGGCATTCCTGCGTCCGAATATCCCGATGTGTACACGCTCAGCGGAAGGTGTATTGTTCATACTCATAAAGAAATCCTCCTTCTGTGGATAAATTGTGTGGATGAGTTGTGGATAAACAAAAGGTAAAAAAAGGGGACGGGGATTTTCTAGAAAAGCCCCGTCCCCTTTTTTAGAATCTAAAATCGCGGCGGTTATCTTCGCGGATAAGTTTTAAATTCTCCAGTACCGTCTTGCGTACCTGCTCATTCGGAACATTCAGCACTTCCTTATCGATCAGCTTGTCACCGATTGCTTTCGTTACCGGTGAAGCGTAGTCCATTAAGTACTCTTCCAGTGTCATAAGTGCATTCGGGTGGCAGCAGTTCTGGATCTGTCCACTCTTGCACAGAGACATGAAGCGGTCGCCGGTTCTTCCGGCACGGTAACAGGCAGTGCAGAAACTTGGGATATAATCCATCTGCATCAGCCACTGTACGACTTCGTCCAGCGTACGGTTGTCAACGACATCAAACTGTTCGGATTTTGCATCTTCCGGTTCCGGTTCACAATATCCACCAACGCTGGTTTTGGAACCACCACTGATCTGAGAAATACCAAGGTGAAGAACACGTTCACGGGTGTTCATTCCTTCACGTGTGGAAATGATCATGCCTGTGTACGGAACCGAGATGCGGATACATGCAACAATTTTTGCAAATGTATCATCATCGATTCCATTTGTAAATGAGCTGGAATCAATATCATCTGCATCACGCAGTCGCGGCACACTGATCGTGTGCGGACCAACGCCGAATGCAGCTTCCAGATGTTCTGCATGCATCAGAAGTCCGGCAAATTCATAGCGGTATTTATCCAGTCCGAAGAGCACACCGATACCAACATCATCTACACCGCCTTCCATGGCACGATCCATAGCTTCTGTATGATAGTTGTAATCGTGTTTCGGTCCTGTCGGGTGTAACTGCAGATAACTTTCTTTGTGATAAGTCTCCTGGAAAAGAATGTAAGTACCGATTCCGGCTTCTTTTAACAGACGGTAGTTATCGACTGTCGTTGCGGCAATATTAATATTGACACGGCGGATTGCACCGTTTTTATGCTTGATATCGTAAATCGTTTTGATGGATTCCAGATAATAATCCATTGTATTGTGCACAGGATCTTCACCCGCTTCCAGTGCCAAACGTTTGTGCCCCATATCCTGCAGTGCGATAACTTCTCTGCGGATCTCTTCTTGTGTTAACTGCTTTCTGGCAATGTGTTTGTTTTTCATATGGTACGGACAGTAAGTACAGCCGTTGATACAGTAGTTGGATAAATATAACGGTGCAAAAAGTACAATACGGTTTCCGTAAAAATCTTTTTTGATCTGTTCGGCGAGCCGGAAGATTTTCTCATTCAGCTCGTCATCCTGACAGGCTAACAGAACAGAAGCTTCTTTGTGAGATAAGCCCTTTCTTAAAGAAGCTTTTTTGATCAATGATTCGATCAGTTCTTTGTTGTTTTTGTTTTCATCTGCATAAGCAAGTGTTTCTAAGATTTCCTCGTGGTTGATAAAATCATCCGCGCATTTTGAATTTACATCATACATGATATGTTCCTCCATAAAATAAGTTGTTAAATGTTCAACGAGTCACCTCTCGAAGTGACAATATTGTAACCGATAGATTTCATGCGACGTTCCAGACAGAAACGACATTCTGCAGCTTCATCTCCGGTACAGATTTTGTTATCGTACAGTGAATAATCCTTGCGGACACTCACCGGCGACAGATTTGGCATTACGACATTGGCGCCTGCCTGGATCCCCAGTTCCCGTCCCTTCGGATGGATCGTGCCAAGCGCTGTTGTGGCAGGAAGCAGCACTTTCGGGAGCATCAGTCTCAAAAGTCCCAGCATAAAAAGTGTCAGTTCCAGCGTTCCGGCTTTTTCATCGGCAAATGGCGTATCGTGGTGTGGAATAAATGGTCCGATGCCGATCATATGTGGATTCAGCTTCTTAATAAATAGAAGATCCTCAGCCAGATGTTCCGCTGTCTGATACGGTGAACCGACCATAAAACCGGTTCCCACCTGATAACCAATGTCTTTTAAATCCCACAGACATTGCTGACGGTTCGCGGCACTTAGCGAAGCAGGATGCAACTTTGCATAATGAGCAGCATTTGCAGTCTCGTGACGGAGCAGGTAGCGGTCAGCACCTGCGTCATAATAAGCCTGATAGCTTTCACGGGATTTTTCACCGATGGAAAGCGTCAGTGCGCAGTCAGGGTATAATTCCTTGATCCGGGAAATGATGTGTACCAGCTTCTCATCTGTGTAAAATCCATCCTCACCGCCCTGCAGGACAAAGGTGCGGAAACCAAGCTCATAACCGGTCCCGCAGCAGGAGAGAATGTCCTCTTCGCTTAAACGGTACCGTTTTGCGTTAGAATTACTCTTTCGTATACCGCAGTAAAGGCAGTCGTTTTTGCAATAATTGGTAAATTCGATCAGTCCCCGGACGTATACGTCGTGATCGTAATAGTGGTGCCGTTCTTCGCGGGCAAGTGCGAAGAGATATTCGGCAAGTTCGGCATTTCGCCCCTCAATCAGCTCTACCCATTCCTCTTTCGTAAGCGCCTGTTCTTTTTTCAGTTTGTCGATCAGCATTTTCAAATGTTCCATAATTTTACACTAAAAAACCTGACGCACATGGCGTCAGGCAGAGTTAGCTTAAAAAGGGGTTACAAGACTCCTTTCTTTAAACGGCATTGAAAATGCACTTACGTTCTGAACGCCTTTTTGCGCAGGGTTACTCCTTTGCAATTAGTACGAATGTATTGTGATTATACCATGAACATAAAACTTTCACAATGAAAATATAGTCACTTTCCACAAAATCTGTTATAATACCAGTCAGCATAAGCAGGAGAAAAGAAATGTTTGGATATGTAACGGCTTACGAACCAGAGCTGAAAGTAAAAGAATTTCATAAATATAAAGGGTATTACTGCGGACTCTGTCAGCAATTGAAGAGAGATTATGGGCATCTCGGACAGCTTACGCTGACCTACGATATGACATTTTTGATCATTATACTGACTTCTTTGTATGAGAAAGAGCCGGATGTAACCAGAGGCAGATGCAAGGTTCATCCATTTAAAAAGCAATTATTTTTAAATAATGAATTTACTGAATATGCAGCAGATATGAATCTGATCCTGGCATATTATCACCTGGTTGATGACTGGGAGGACGAGCACAAAGCTTCTGCGTTGATCGGGAGCAAGGCATTAAAACGCCGTGTGCAAAAGGCAATTCAAAAATATCCAAGGCAGTGCCGGGTGATCAGAGAAGAACTGCAGAACTTAAGCATTTATGAGAAGAACGGATCGACGATGATTGATGAGCCGGCCGGATGTTTTGGCAGGCTTATGGCAGAAATCTTTATCTATAGAGAAGATCACTGGGCAGAAAAATTAAGATGCATGGGATTTTACCTTGGTAAATATATTTATATTATGGATGCTTATGACGATTTGGATAATGATTTGAAAGAAGGCAGCTATAATCCACTGAAAAATATCTGTAGGGAGCCGGATTATGAAGAACGCTGCCGGAATATGCTTTGCATGATGCTCGGTGAAGCAAGTGCGGCATTTGAACAGCTCCCGCTGCTCGTAGACATAGACATTTTACGAAATATATTATATGATGGAGTGTGGAAGCGTTACAGAAAGCTTCAGAAGCAAAAAGAAAAGAAGACAACAGAAGACCAACAAGACAGGAAAGAATAAGAGGTTAGAAAATGAACAAAAATCCATATGACGTACTCGGTGTATCACCGGAAGCCACGGATGACGAAATAAAAAAAGCATACAGAGAACTTTCAAGAAAGTACCATCCAGATGCGAATGTAGACAATCCGCTCAAGGATCTTGCAGAAGAGAAATTCAAAGAAGTGCAGGAAGCGTATGACACGATTGTAAAAGAACGTGAAAATGGTGGCGGTTATCATTACGGATATGGGAATGCCGGAAGTTATACTACAGGAAGCGGTAGCTATGGAAATAGTGGCTATGGCGGTGCGGGCGGTACGACTAGTGTAGAGCGTCAGGCAGTTTATAATTTTATCAATAATCGTCGTTATCAGGAGGCACTGAACCTGCTGAACCGTATGGAAGATCGAAATGCAGAATGGTATTATTTGAGTGCGGCAGCGAATGCGGGTATGGGAAACAATGTCCTTGCGCAGGAGCATGCAGCAAAAGCAGTAAATATGGAACCAAATAATTTACAGTATCGTCAGCTTATGAACCAGTTAAGCTATGCCGGCAGACAGTATCAGTCAAATCCGTACGGTGGCGGTTATGGCTCTGCGGGAACTTGCAGTACCGGAAATTTTTGCTGTGATCTCTGGCTTGCGGATACTATGTGTGAATGTATGGGAGGCGATCTTTGCACATGCATGTAAGAACGCGAAAACTGGCATTTGCAGGCCTGATGCTTGCAGTGACCATTGTGTGCCTGTATCTGGGCAATATCATAGAAAGCAATACGCTGTTCCTTCTTGCCGGGGCATCGTATTTTGTTGGAATTGTATATCGGGAGGCAGGAGCGAAGATGAGTTTGGCATTTTATGTGGGCGCACTCATTCTTGGCTTTTTTGTGACACCGAATAAATTTTACATCCTTACTTACGCGGCAATGGGATTGTATATTTTATTTAACGAGTGGGCATATTTCAAAATCCGCAAAAAAGAAAATATACGCAGACAGTCAGTGGCTTTCTGGATTGTCAAGTATCTGGTATTTAATGTTATGTATCTTCCGGGTATCTGGTTTTTTCAGAAATTATTATTTGCAAGAACGCTTCCGGTATGGATGTTTGCGGGTGTTGTGGCAGCAGGACAGATTACGTTTTTCCTGTATGACAGAGCTTATGAATATGTACAGGGCAGCTTGTGGAATAAGATAAGAAATCGGTGGTAATAGAGCCGGGCTTTAGCAGAAAAAAGATAAGACCCCGTGGTAAATGTACGAAAGGGGAAGCAATCATGGCAGCAAAAAAAGAAACGGAATACATTACACATGCGTTTGAACCGGTATTTGACAGCCATTCAAAAATATTAATGCTTGGGACGATGCCGTCTCCAAAATCGCGGGAAAATGGATTTTATTACGGACATCCGCGCAATCGATTCTGGAAAGTCATTGCGGATGTATGTAAAGAGCCGATACCGGAGACGATCGAAGAGAAGAAAGCACTTGCGTTGAAGCACGGAATTGCCATATGGGATGTGCTGGCAGGATGCGAGATCCACGGCGCGGATGATGCCTCTATAAAAAATCCGACACCAAACGATATGCACCGGATACTGGATTATGCACCAATCGAACAGATTTATGCAACCGGAACAAAGGCAGCGCAGTTATACAGACGCTACTGTGAAGCGCAGACAGGAATGGAAATCATACAGCTTCCGTCCACCAGCCCGGCAAACTGTAGGACGAGCTATGAACAGCTGTATGAAGCATACGCCGGGATACGACTATATTTACGGAGTGATATTCATGACAAAAGAAGAAAAAGTCAGCCGTTTAATTCAATATTTAAAAAATGAAAACAGAAGCTACGATACCCTTGCAGAACCGGTGGATTCTGTGGGAAAACGCAGACTCTTAAGAAGTCTGATGAATGTCCGTTTCCCAGGACCGGCTTTAAATGGTTATATGGAATTACAGGATGAACTGCTTACAGAAGAAGCACAGGAAAAAGGCCTTGTAAAGGTCGAAGAACTGCCGACGGCGGCAGAAGAATTCGGAATCGGGCAGGTGCGTAATGCAGATCGGATGAGCCTGTGGCGCGGTGATATTACGAGACTTCAGGCAGATGCAATCGTTAATGCAGCAAACAGTCAGCTTCTCGGATGTTTTGTTCCATGTCATGGTTGCATAGATAATGCGATCCATTCGGCAGCAGGAATCCAGCTCCGTAATGCCTGTGCAGAGCTGATGGAAGAACAGGGACACGAAGAGCCGACCGGCAAAGCAAAGATCACACCGGGCTATAATCTCCCGGCGGCGCATGTCATCCATACAGTAGGACCGATCGTCGGACTCAAGGTAACAGAAAAACAAAAAGAAGAATTAAAATCCTGCTATGTAAGCTGTCTGAAACTGGCAGAAAAAGAAGGACTGAAAAATATTGTATTTTGCTGTATATCAACCGGAGAATTCCATTTTCCGAATAAACTGGCAGCAGAGATCGCAGTCGATACAGCAGACCGTTTCCTGACCGGTTCGAAGCTGGAGCGGGTTGTATTTAATGTATTCAAAGAAGAAGATTACAATATTTACAAAAAACTGTTCAAGAAGGCATTATTATAGCATATAAAAGCTGTCTTAAAAGGGCTTATAATAGTTTATAAAAAGCCAGAATGAGAAGCTTTGAAAAAATCAAAAAGAAAATTTGAAAAAATATCAAAAAAGTATTGACATATGAAAGCATATGCAATATAATAAATTTTGCTGTGAGACAGTAACACAGTTACAAAACAGCAAATGTGGGCGTAGCTCAGCTGGATAGAGCGTTTGGCTACGGACCAAAAGGTCGGGGGTTCGAATCCTCTCGCCCACGTTTAAAAGCACTTCAGAGAGAAGTGCTTTTTTTATATAATAGGAAATGCAATTTCCTATTATATAAAAAGCCTCTGGCAGGATGCGCACTGCGGCGTACAATGATGATGTCGCAAGCGGTCTACGTTCCACTTCGGTCGTTGCTAAACGAGCGTCACAGGCGCTCAGCAACGCCGCAGGCGCTAGAATGTGCCAAGGCACATTCTTTGTTCTATTTCATCAGAAACATCACAGGTGGATTCTTCGCCGGTATTTCATAAGAGTAATAAATGAACAGATACAATGGAAACGCACATTGATAATTGTATAAAGGCTTTGTGCTATGGTATAATATCACCATAGCATATATTTAAAGTACATACATCTAAGGTACAAAGTCTTTATGGAATTAGAACTGGTATTGTAGTTGTATTAATATTGGAGAATTCTGTTAACAGCAGGAGCGGAAAATAACGAGAGGCAGAGAAGATGAGTAACGGAAAGAAATATGTCATGGCACTGGATGCGGGGACAACAAGTAACCGGTGCATTTTATTTAATGAAAAGGGCGAGATCAAGAGTCTTGCACAGAAGGAATTTACACAGTATTTTCCAAAACCGGGCTGGGTGGAGCACGATGCGAACGAGATATGGTCCACACAGCTTGGAGTTGCGGTAGAGGCAATGAGCAAGATCAGTGCCGAAGCGGAAGATATTGCAGCAATTGGAATTACGAATCAGAGAGAGACGGTTGTCGTATGGGACCGGACAACCGGAGAACCGATCTGTCCGGCAATCGTATGGCAGTGCCGAAGAACTGCCGAATATTGTGACGGATTGAAAGAACAGGGGCTGACAGATAAGATCAGAGAGAAGACAGGACTGATCATTGATGCCTATTTTTCCGGAACGAAGATTCGCTGGATCTTAGAAAATGTAGAAGGAGCAAGAGAAAAAGCGGAGAATGGGGAATTGCTGTTCGGTACGATCGAGACATGGCTGATATGGAAACTGACAAAAGGAAAAGTCCATGTAACCGATTATTCCAACGCATCCCGGACGATGTTATTTAACATCAATACATTGTCATGGGATGAGGAAATATTACAAATACTTGATATCCCGGCATCTATGCTTCCGGAAGTGAAGCCTTCAAGCTGTGTTTACGGTTATGCGGATTCACAGTTCCTTGGTGGGAAGATCCCGATCGCAGGAGCGGCAGGTGACCAGCAGTCAGCACTTTTTGGACAGACTTGCTATCAGCCGGGAGAAGCGAAGAATACATATGGAACCGGATGTTTCCTTCTGATGAATACAGGAGAGAAACCCGTATTTTCCCAGAATGGGCTTGTTACGACAATTGCATGGGGACTGGATGGCAAAGTAAATTACGCATTAGAGGGTTCTATTTTTATCGGTGGTGCGGCAATCCAGTGGTTACGCGATGAGATGCGTCTTATCGATGCGTCTGAAGATTCCGAATATATGGCACAGAAAGTTCCGGACACAGGCGGATGTTATGTTGTACCGGCATTTACCGGACTTGGAGCGCCGCACTGGGATCAATATGCAAGAGGAACGATCGTAGGACTGACACGTGGTGTGAACAAATATCATGTGATCCGTGCCACACTGGAATCTATAGCATATCAGGTCAATGACGTATTAAAAGCGATGGAGGCAGATTCTGGTATTCATCTAAGCAAATTAAAAGTAGACGGCGGCGCAAGTGCTAATAATTTCCTTATGCAGGCAGAGGCAGATCTGACAGGAGCACCGGTAGAACGGCCGGAATGTGTGGAGACAACTGCAATGGGAGCAGCATATCTGGCAGGAATTGCGGTCGGATACTGGAAAGACAAAGAAGATGTCCGGAAAAACCGGGCAGTGGATCATACATTTACACCGGCGATTACAGAAGAAGAACGGAAGAAGAGATTAAAAGGCTGGAATAAAGCAGTCCGCTACGCTTTTGACTGGGCGAGAGATGAGGAGTAGAACGAAAAGATATGGAGAAAAAAGTAGAAGTATTTCATTTTAATTGTGAGGTTTGTAAAAATCATTGCAGTCTGACTGTAGAGGCCGAGGGCGGACAGGTATTTAATGTAACGGGGAACGGTTGTCTGCGCGGATTAGCCTATGCACAGTCTCATCTGCCTGAAGGAAAGGAGAGATAAATTATGAAAGGAAATGTAATTGTAGGACAGTCGGGAGGACCGACAGCTGCAATCAACTCAAGTCTGGCGGGTGTTTACCGCACGGCAAAAGATCGTGGAGCAAAGAAAGTGTATGGAATGCTGCACGGAATTCAGGGATTAATGCAGGAAAAATACATTGATCTGTCGGATCATATCAAGACAGAGCTTGATGCGGAGCTGTTAAAACGCACACCGGCAGCGTTTTTAGGATCCTGCCGTTATAAACTGCCTGCAATCCACGAAGATCAGAGCGTCTATGAGAAGATTTTTGCAATCCTGGATAAGCTTGACATAGAAGCATTTATCTATATCGGTGGAAATGATTCCATGGATACGATCAAAAAATTATCTGATTATGCGATCATTACCGGACATCCGACACGTTTCGTAGGCTGCCCGAAGACTATCGATAATGACTTGGCGCTGACGGATCATACACCGGGATTTGGAAGTGCGGCAAAATATATCGGAACGTCTATGAAAGAGATCATCCGTGACAGTTTCTGCCTGGAATACAGCAAAGGGCTGGTATCCATTGTAGAGATCATGGGAAGAAACGCAGGCTGGCTTACCGGTGCTTGTGCACTTGCGGCAGGCGAAGACTGTGAAGGACCGGATATGATCTATCTGCCGGAGTTGCCATTTGACATTGCTGAATTTGGCAGACGTGTGCGTGAACTGCTCGAGAAGAAGCCATCCGTAGTTGTCGCTGTATCGGAAGGAATACGAACAGCAGATGGCAAATATGTATGTGAACTTGGAAACAGCGTTGATTTTGTTGATGCATTCGGTCACAAACAGTTATCCGGTACAGCTTCTTATCTTGCAAGCTATATTGCGGGCGAGATCGGATGCAAGACACGTGCCATTGAGTTAAGCACTTTGCAGAGATCTGCGTCCCACTGTTCATCCAGAGTAGATATTCTGGAAGCTTATCAGGTAGGCGGTGCGGCAGTGAAAGCAGCAGATGAAGGAGATTCCGGTAAAATGGTTGTTCTACAGCGACTTTCCGATGATCCTTATCAGTGTGGAACCGAAGTCAAAGATGTTCACAAGATTGCCAATGACGAGAAATTAGTTCCGAGAGAGTGGGTTACTGAAGACGGAACATATGTCACCGGCGAATTTATTTCTTATGTAAGACCGTTGATCCAGGGAGATGTGTCACCGGTCATGGTAGATGGTATTCCACGTCATTTGTATACACCAAAAGAACTGAGTCAACGCTAGGCATAGATGTATTCTATAAGTAATTGCATATATAAAAATAACTTATTTTATTAAATTGTATGAAAATGCTATAATACAACTAGAATGTGATTGACAATAGCACCTTCTCCAGATGTCTTCCCCGGCATTTGTGAGAAGGCGCTTTTCGTTGCTATAGCATCCGGAGGAAGCTGTCGGTAGATTTATGGTTGCGGAAGAAAAAATGCTTGCATTTTAGAAATAAATCCAGTATGATAAGAATCACTCAATAAGTCTTAGAGAGTCAAAGGAAATTCTAAATAAAATTTAGTCAGATTAAAATCTAACACAAAACTCAAAGTAAAGTGTCAATTAAAATCCAATACGAAACTCAAAGTAAAGTGTCAATTAAAATCCAATACAAAACTCAACATAAAATTTCATAAAAAGGAGAACAACATGGCATATGAACAAGGATATGATGTACTCCGTCTGATCGAACACAGCGAGAGTTGTTATGTCAGTTCGGAGTATGTAAGAGGAAGAACGCTCATCCGTTATATACGGGAAGAAAAAGAGATAGAGAAAGAACAGTTATTTGCATGGATGCGTAAGATGGCAGGAACGCTTGCGTGTGTACACAAGTGCAGGGGTGCACCTTGTTATCAGTATGTGAATCCATACAGCATGATCATAGCAGAAGATGAGGAATTATATTTCCTTGATCTGAAGGCGGCATCCAACCAGGAGATGCTGATCCGTATGCAGAAGCGGACTATAAGAGAGCATTTCCTGCCGGAGGAAGAAGCCTACTATCAGCGTGCGAGTGTTACATTAGACTTGTACGGACTGGCACGCACGTATCAATATTTACTGGCAGAGACAGAAGTTTTGCCAGATCTTAACAAAAAGGAAATTCTGAAACTGGAAAAGATTATTTCCAGATGTCTGAACCGGCAGTCAAAGAAAGCCTGTCAGTCTGCGCAGGAAATTAAGCACATGATTCCATCATACAAAAACGAAGAAGAAAAAGAACGATCAAAAGGAAAATATTTTCGTAAATGGCTCTATATAGCTGCAGCAGTAGTTGTAATCATACTTGGGCGAAGTATCTTTGCCGGAAATTCCCATTCTACAAATTCATATTCGGAAAAATCCCATGCTATAAATTCCGGGAACGATGTAAAAGCAGCAGAAACCAAAAAAGGGATAGATGAAAAAGAGGCTGCTGCATACACAGCCGGTAAAAAGGAAACTGCAGAACAGATGCAGACTACAGAAATGGAGCTTGGCAGCCTGTATTTTCTGAAACTGGAAGATTATGAGAAGAGCAGACAGCATTTCGAGGCGGCGTGTGCCGGAACAAAGAAGACAGATAAAGAGAGTGGGATCGCCGCAGGGATGGCAGCTGTATCTGCCTGCCTTGCAGAGAAGACACTTCCGGAGGAAGAACTAAAACAGGCTCTTGAACAGACGGCACTTCTGCTGGAAGAGAAAGAAGATGCCATTTACTATCGGTGTGTACTCAAAGGATATACCTGTCTGGATGCGAAAGAACAGCGGGAAGAATTATTGAGGCTTGGGATACAATATCGGGCACTTGGGGAGAAAGAAGGGCAGGAAGAGGTCACGCAGTGGATGGCAATGGCATATGAACAGAATGGAAAAAAGAGTGACGCTGCAAAAATGTATGAAGAGCTGCTTGCAGTGGAAGGGAAAAGGGCAGAGAGAGAAGAATTGTACCGCAAAGTGACAGAGCTTTTTCTGGCAGATAAGAAAAATGATGATGCTATGCGCAGAATCCGGGAAGGAGTGACAGAGTATCCGGATTCCGTGGAATTACAGGTATTAAAATTGCGCGTGACATGCAAAGAGAAAGAAAAAAACCGCAGAGCATGCAGGAAGGTATTAGAAAGAGCTGTGAAAAATCGAACGGACATACAGAAAAATGAAGATTTCCGGAAACTTTTACAGGAACAGGGATTTCAGATGAAAGGAGAAAAAGTATGCGAAAAAGAATAAAAACAATCGGATGTCTGATACTTGTACTCACGATGATCTACGCACAACAGGCAATGCTGTCTTATGCAGGAGACAAGGCTGTAGGAAAAATCACGATCAGAAGAGAAGGAGAGGCAATAGGTTCAGAATCGGAGCCGTCGCCAGAGCCGTCGCCAGAACCAACGCCGGAACCAACGCCGGAACCAGAGCCGACACCAGAGCCGACACCGGAGCCGATTATCAAATTTGAAAAAGAATGTTCAGAGCCGGATGGTGAAAATGGTTATTATGTGACTATTCCGAAAGTGACTCTTCATCATGTCAGTAAACGGGGGGAGACAGTCTTCCGGCTGACACAGGGGGACAAAGTACTGGGAAAAGGAAAACTCACGGAAGAAAATAAGAAATATACCATTCCGAAAGACTGGTTTCGGCAGGGAGAACAGGAACTGGACGTGTGGATGGAAGATGAAAACGGTGAAAAACAAGAGGATTTCCAGTGGGAGAAAACATTCAGAATCGATCTGTCTGCTCCGGAATTTCAAGTATCGGCAGATGGAGGATTTGAAAGCTGGCACAGGAATGAAACGACAGTACATGTAAATGCAAAAGACGAATACAGCGGCATAAAAAACATAACATGCTATGTAAATGGAGAGAAGCAGGCAGAGATAGGAAAGGCAGGTGGAAATTTTGTGATCCGGCAGTCTTCAAGAAATGGCAAACCGGTGCGGGTTCTTTTTGAGACGCGAGATCATGCCGGTAATCAGAACAGACAGGAAAGAAATCTTTATATTGATAATCAGTCCCCAAAAGCTGAAATCAGAGGCGTGACGCCATATATGATTACAAGCAGACCGTTGACCGCTGTGTACAGGGTGCAGGAAGAGAATGTGTTGGATGAATTTCATGCAGAAGTAAAATATGAAAATACAAAGGGCAGGAAGCAGTCACAGGAATTACTGGTGTGGGAAGATCATGGAGAGATGAAGAGAAGTGTTCACAGACTGCGTGAAGATGGAATTTACCGGTTGCATATCTATGCAAAAGACGCTGCAGGATACGAAGTAAAGCAGACAGCTCAGGTGATTGTAGATCAGGAGAATCCGGTGATCCGGTATGTGGATACGCTGGATCAGGCAAAACTAAAAAGCTTTGAATGGAATTACAGAAAAGAAGAACTCATACAGGATTTTACCGGTTACGATTATGAAGTAAGGCTGGATGGAAGATTATATTCGATGGGAGAACGGGTGACAAGAGAAGGAAAGCACATACTGGAAGTGCATGCGACAGACCGTGCCGGGAATACCTCACACGCAAAAGCATTATTTACAATTGATCATACAGCACCGGAGATTGTGTTTGAAGGCGTAAAGGAAGGAGAAAAGTATGAAGGACATCTTACATTTAAAATTGGAGTTAAAGATACAGAAGATATACTCCGAAAGGTGCAGATTAATGGAAAAGAACAACAGCATGTTCAAGGGAAAGCAAGGACCGGATTTTCGATTAAGAAAGCAGGTGATTATGAGGTGATTGCTGAGGCAAAAGATCAGACCGGAAATGTGGCAGTGAAAACGATTCATTTTACAGTACAAAAGAAAAAATCTGTGCTGGAGAAGCTGGTTGAGCCATTGATCCGTCCATTTATAAAAGATGATAATGACAATATCAGTTCCAGGAAGATAAAGAAAGAGCAGAAGAAAAAAGAAAGAGAGCAAGCAAAAACACTGCTCCTTCGAAAAGTCGCAGGAACAGTGCTTGGTATTCTGCTTATTGGTGGAGTAATCTACTCAACCAGTTTTTTGAAGCTGTCTAAAGACTGACCTCTTAACATACGGATACGAGGAAGTACAAGTGGATCATCTCCGACTTTGGCACGACCGTATTCGGTTGTAACCGCACATTTGAAACCGGCATCTTTTACAGCCTGGATACAACTGTCATTGTAATCACCGTACGGATAGGCAAAAGCATCGGAATTGCCACCGATGCGGATCGATTTCTGAAGATCAGCAACGGCATCATTGTGGTTCATGACAGGGAAGATTCCGCCATGTCCGATGTTACCGCCACCCCGGTGCATGTTGTAAGAATGGGACTGGAATGTCATATATTCGCTGGCATATTTCTTCACCTTCTTCTTGCCTTCCAGATTACCGATCAGGAAAGAAGTTACCGGAACCTTATATTTGTTGAAAAG
The DNA here is from genome assembly GCF_003473885.1 of Dorea sp. AM13-35. Lineage (NCBI taxonomy): Bacteria > Bacillati > Bacillota > Clostridia > Lachnospirales > Lachnospiraceae > Dorea > Dorea sp. AM13-35. Next base: position 23,206 of record NZ_QUCZ01000002.1, on the reverse strand, counting down.
CGGTACACCCAGATTTAAGAAACTGTACGCACCATCATCAAAAGTGAGTACAACGCTCTTCTTTGGAAGAAGCAGTTCGCCCTTGACATATTTTCGGACTTCTTCCCAGGTAGGAAAGTAGTAGTTATTTTCTGTCAGGTATTTCAGTTCCGCTTCGAGATCATGAACTTCGATGAAGTTGTTGTTCAACTGCTCTTTCGGTGGATTATTCTTATCATAAACGTAGTGATACATGCAGATCGCCAGACCGTTTGTCTTATGATCCTGTTCGGTCGCTGTATTTTCGGCAGTCTGCACATCCTTATTAAGACGTGAGTTTTTCTCTTCTTCTGCTTTCTTTTTAGCAGCTTCCTCCGCTTTCGCTTTTTGTTCCGCAGCCTTAGCCTTTTCTTCCTCTGCTTTTTTCTCTTTGGCTTGCTTTGTGGCTGTAATTTGAGCACGTTCCTGCTTCTGTACTTTCTGTTTATAGAAGATAACAGCACCAAGAACTGCAAGCAGGATCAGAAGAATGACAGTCAGCACACAACGCAGACGCTTCTGGCGGCGTACCTGTGTAGAGACAGCTGATCTGTTGTTATGGCGCCTGTGCCCTGAGCTGCTGAGTGAATAATTTTGATTGTGTTGTTTGTGGGCACTTTGCGTTTTCTTGCTTTGAATTTTATTTCTCTGGTGTTTGTGTTTCATAAATTTGTCCCCTCTGTCTCCCTGTTTAACCGAAAAAACCTAGCCTGGGAGTGTGTTCACATTATACAATGCAGATATTAATTTTGCAAATGGAGGAAACACTTACCGCAGGAACATATGGATCAGCTTGTCGTGGATCTTGCGGTAAGGCTGGTAGCGCATTGGAAGATCCAACCAGGTTTTCTTATCAACAATACTCTTGTAATGCGAGAAAGTGCGGAATCCATCTAATCCATGATAGGAACCCATGCCGCTCTCACCGAAGCCACCAAATCCCATATTGCTTGTGGCAAGGTGGATGATCGTGTCGTTAATACAGCCGCCGCCGAAACCGCAGTGGGAAGTCACTTTTTTTGCGATGGCTTTATCAGATGTAAACAGATAAAGAGCCAGCGGGTGAGGCATGGAATTTATTTTTTCGATAACCATATCAAGGTTGTCGTAAGTCAGGATCGGCAGTACCGGTCCGAAGATTTCTTCTGACATGACTGCATCATCAAAAGTAACATTATCCATAAGTGTTGGTGCAATCTTTAAACGACTGCGGTCGTTCTGCCCGCCATATACGACTTTATTCTGTTCAATCAGCCCAAGAATACGGTCAAAATGTTTCTCATTAATAATCTTTCCATAATTTTTATTGGAAAGAGGATCTGATTTGTATTGTTTTTGCATTTGTTTTTTGATCTCGTGGATCAAGTCGATCTTGATGGAGCGGTCACAGTAAATATAATCCGGAGCAACACAGGTCTGTCCGCAATTTAAGAACTTTCCGAAGACAATTCGCTTTGCAGCAAGTTTCAGGTTTGCACTTTTTTCAACAATACATGGACTTTTGCCACCGAGCTCCAGTGTGACCGGAGTCAGGTTTGCAGATGCCTGGCGCATAACTTCTTTCCCAACAGCCTGACTTCCGGTGAAGAAAATATAGTCAAAATGTTCGCCAAGAAGACAGGTGTTTTCCGCACGGCCACCGGTTACGACAGTCACAAACTGCGGATCAAAGCAGTTAGCAACCATTTTTTTAATGAGTTCGCTTGTATGCGGTGAGTAAGCACTTGGTTTTAAAACGGCAGTATTACCAGCTGCAATAGCGTCTATCAGAGGCTCGATCGTGAGCATGAATGGGTAGTTCCATGGGCTCATGATGAGAGTCACACCGTAAGGGGATGGCTTCTTGTAGCTTCTGGAATGGAACTGTGCGAGTGGAGTCAGAACACGCTTTTCTTTCGCGTAAGAGCGTGTGTGTTTCAACATGTGTGTAAGCTCGCTTAAAACCATACCGGTTTCGCACATATAACTTTCAAAAGAACTTTTCCCAAGATCAAGTGCGATCGCTTTTGCAATCTCAGATTCGTGAGACTGCACATAAGCTTTTAATTTCTTCAGTGCGTTGATGCGAAAATCAATATCTAAAGTTGCGCCGGTGTAAAAATACTCCCGCTGCGCAGTAACAATTTCATGAATCTGTGTTTCAGTCATAATTTCAGTCCTCCTCTGGCATGAGCATATAATAGAATTTTTCCAGTTCTTTTGCATTCATCAGGACCGGAACGGGATAGAGCGGATTCGCCTCTTTGTCCGCATAGTGGGTAAGTTTTGGAATATCTGTTTCCTGAATTTCGGCAACTGTATTGCCGATTCCAAAAGTCCGTTTCATTTCTTTGATCGCATCAATAAATGCAGCAGCAGCCTGCGGGGCAGGAGTCTCTTTTGTTGCAATACCGGCTGCAATGGCAAGTTTTTTCAGTTTTTTGTGAATGGATTCTCCGTATTCTTCCAGAACATGAGGAAGCAGGATCGCATTGGCAAGTCCATGCGGCACATTATACTGACCACCCAGCGAGTGAGCGACTGCATGAACGTAACCGACGTAGGATTTGGTAAATGCACAGCCGGCATAGTAAGAGGCGTGAAGCATATTTCTTCTTGCATTTACATTCTTACCATCGTGGTAAGCTGTATCCAGATTTTCAAAAATAAGCTGTACAGCCATAAGCGCATCTTTCCGTGTCGCGTAAGTAGTTGAGTTTCCGATAAATGCTTCAACCGCGTGTGTCAGCGCATCCATACCGGTTGTTGCAGTGATAAATGGCGGAAGACTCAAGGTGACTTTCGGATCAAGAACCGCATAGCGAGGAATCAGAGGAAAATCGTTGATCGCATATTTGTAACGAGTCTGTGCATCTACAATGACAGCGGCAAGCGTTGTCTCACTTCCGGTTCCGGCTGTTGTTGGAACAGCAATCAAGAGTGGAAGTTTCTTATGTACTTTCAGGATTCCCTTCATCTTCGCAAGTGACTGCTTCGGCTTTGCAATGCGGGCACCGACAGCTTTGGCGCAGTCCATACTGGAGCCACCGCCAAATCCGATCAGGGCATCACAGTTATTCTTTTTGTAGAGAACCAGTGCTTCCTGTACGTTGGTTGTTGTTGGATTGGCAACTGTTTTGTCGTAGATTGTGTATGGAATATCTGCCGCTGTTAAGGCATTTTCCAATCTTTTCGTCAATCCGAGAGAGCGGATCCCGGCATCCGTAATAATGAGGACGCGGGAAGAGCCATTTGCCCGGATGATCTCCGGGAGTTTCTTCACACTTGGGATAATCTCCGGCGTGCGGTACGGGAGAAAGGGAAGTGCAATCTTAAATACCGTTTGAAATGTACGGCAGTAAATTTTTCTTAAAGTATGCATGAGTGTATCCTTTCTTAAAAAATAGTATTCCAGCTGCAGTTTGCTTTCTGGAAAGCTTTTGCTTAATAAAAATGATTCTTATTTACAGAGTTCCTTACTTAAATGCTCCAGGTTATCAGCTATGGTAAATAATGTCTTATAAAAAATCTTCCGCTGCGGTTCGGCAATATCTTTGCTTGCTTCTTCTAACGCATGGGAAATAAAGGAGCGCATTTCTCTGGCACATGCCATTCCGACATCTGTCAGATGGGCACGGGAACGGTATCGGTGCGCTGCTCCGGTCGCTTCATAAGCAATGAAGTTCCGGTTCTCCAGATCATTTAAGATGCGGGAAATACCGGCTTTATCCTCTTTGCATAGTTCACATAATCCGGCAGCAGTTAAGCCGTCCGGATGATCAGACAGATAGTAAAGACACATGACATGAGTACTCTTAAGTCCCTGTGACTGCATATAAATCTTCTTGATTTTCTGAATACTCTTATGAATCTGCGCAACATTTGTTGTTAATTTTTCAAAACGATCATCCATAAAAACACCTCAATGTTGATTAATCAACATTGAATATAACACGAATAGAAAGGAAGGTAAAGAGATGTGTGAAAAAAAGACCAATCAATCAGAACAAAATGCAAAAGCAGGAAAGCCACCTGCAGTCTCGAGGGATTGTGCAGACGGCTTCCTTCTTATTAAAAGAACGATCACCAGCCTTGTCATGATCGCATCCAGCCTCTGTAACTACACGATCTTAAGTGCCGCTGCGAAAATGAGCGCGACAGCCGTTATTTTAATGAATGTTGTAATCACTGTGAGCGGTGTGGTTTTGGCTTTGTTTGTCAATCTGAGATATGGTAAACTATTAGCACGTACTGAAAAATAAAACAGGTAATGTGTACACGAAAGAAGCAGCAGTTATCGGAAAACAGGAGGAACAAAATACATGAATCCAGTAAAAGTAAGAAATATAACCATTGGCGAAGGAACACCGAAGATCTGTGTTCCAATCGTCGGAGTAACAAAAGAAGAGATCCTGGAAGCAGGAAAAAATATTTGCACAATCGGAGCAGACGTCATCGAGTGGCGTGTAGACTGGTATGAAAATGTCTTCGATTTCGACCAGGTAGAAGAGACTGCAAAAGAATTGAGAAATGTAATCGGAGAGACTGCACTGTTATTTACCTTCCGTACCGCAAAAGAAGGTGGAGAAAAAGCAATTGAGACAGATGTTTACGTGGCGTTAAATGAAAGAGCAGCAAAGAGCGGACAGGTAGATCTTGTAGATGTAGAAGCATTTACCGGAGAGACGGCTGTAAAACAGATCATCGAAACTGCGCATGCCACAGGTGTGAAAGTAGTTGCATCCAATCATGACTTCCACAAGACACCGGCGCAGGAAGAGATTGTATCCCGTCTCTGCAAAATGCAGGAACTGGGGGCAGATATTCCGAAGATTGCAGTGATGCCACAGAATAAAAAAGATGTACTGACACTGTTATCAGCAACAAGAGAAATGTCAGAAGAGCATGCAGATCGTCCGATCATCACCATGTCTATGGCAGGAACTGGCGTAATCAGCCGTCTCTGCGGTGAAGTGTTCGGTTCAGCACTGACATTCGGTGCAGCAGGAAAAGCATCCGCACCGGGACAGATGGGAGTAGAAGACCTGAAGACTGTACTGGAGTTACTGCACAAGAGTCTGTAATAGAACTGACTTTATGCTTATTTTTATTGTAAAAGACATGGGGAAGATCTGGGGAAAAAAGAGAAAGTGATCGGAGAACTGAAAAGCAGAGGCTTCAAACGCGTGCTCGCAGACAGTGCACTGGCGATGCTAAGTCCGGTTATTATCCTCGGATGTATTTATACCGGTGTGGCATCCCCTATAGAGGCAGCAGCCGATGATCGGAACGAAGAAAAGATAGAAGAAATCCAAAAAAGCGGGACCCAGATACTCACACTGGATGAAATGACAAGAACAGAGATGAAGCAGGCAAGCGCAGGCGTGCGCGAAGCAATCCGGAAGAAAGTATCAAAGAAAATCGCAGATGCATATATGGGAGAGAAATAACGAAGAGCAGGAAAGCCACTGAATGGCAATCCTGCTCTTTATACATCTCACTTCCCTATTGCCACTCCACTCCGAATGCGTTATACTACCAACAGAGTAAAAAAGAGTAAACAAAGTAAATCACCAGAAGGGAGATCTTAGCAATGAAAATCACAGACGATATTATCTACGTGGGAGTGAACGACCACGACATCGACCTGTTCGAGGGTCAATACATCGTGCCAAACGGCATGGCATACAACTCATACGTGATCAAAGACGAGAAAACAGCTGTCATGGACACCGTAGACGCTAACTTTGCAGAAGAATGGCTTGGCAACATCGACACAGCACTGGGCGGTGCGGCACCGGATTACCTGATCGTGCAGCACATGGAGCCGGATCACTCCGCGAATATCGCAAAATTCATTGAGAAATATCCAGAAGCCAAAGTCGTAGCAAATGCCAAAGCATTCCAGATGATGAGCAACTTCTTCCGCGGAATGAACCTTGGAGACAAGAAAGTTGAAGTCAAGAATCAGGAGACACTGTCACTCGGTAAACATGAGCTGACATTTGTCTTCGCACCGATGGTACATTGGCCGGAAGTTATGGTCACATATGACAGTACAGATAAAGTCCTCTTTTCCGCAGACGCATTTGGTAAATTCGGCGCCCTGGACGTAGAAGAAGATTGGGACTGTGAAGCTCGCCGCTATTATTTCGGAATCGTTGGTAAATACGGCAAGCAGGCAGAGAATCTCTTAAAAGCAGCCGAAGGTCTGGATATTCAGACAATCTGTGCACTGCACGGTCCGATCCTTAAAGAGAATCTGGAGCATTACATCGGACAGTACAAGACATGGTCTTCTTACGGTGTAGAGACCGAAGGTGTCATGATCGCATACACATCCGTATATGGAAACACAAAGAAAGCAGCCGAGACACTCGCGTCTGCACTGGAAGCCAAAGGCTGCCCGAAAGTCGTACTCTGCGATCTGGCAAGAGAAGACATGGCAGAGGCAGTCGAAGACGCATTCCGTCATGGTAAATTAGTGCTTGCAACTACAACATACAATGGAGATATCTTCCCGTTCATGAGAACATTTATCGAAGCCCTGACCGAGCGCGGCTACCAGAACCGTACGATGGGTATTATTGAAAATGGTTCCTGGGCGATTACAGCAGGTAAAGTAATCCGCGGACTTTTCGAGAAGAGCAAGGACTTAACATGGGTTGACACAACTGTCAGCATCATGTCTTCCATGAGCGAAGAGAACGAAGCACAGATTGAAGCAATGGCAGAAGAACTGTGCAAATAATATATAAAATCTATATGATATATAGGTTAAATCAATGAATAAAAAAGAATACGACAGTTGACTATCATACAGTAAAGTGCTATCATGCATAAACTGTAAGGCTAATGCATAACGAAGGTATCGAAAAGTAGACTGAAATATAAGCCCTCCTCGCTAAGTTGCAAGAAAAATGCGGGGGGGGATTTTTACCCGGGGATGCAGGTAATCAGGCATTTACGCCCGGATGATACCGTTAATAATAAAACAAAGTGTTCTGTCAGACATGGGGGGACCTTTATGTATTAGTTGCTATTTTGAAGAAAATAGAGTACAATCTAAACGACAATGTCGGTATGAGTTATATTAACACAAGTCTTAAGCTACATCGTAAGAAATACTAGTTTACCCCATACATCAAAGAAATGATATAGGCAAGACCAAAACTACATATACGCGGATGGACTCTTTAGGAAAATAGAGTTATTTATAATTAAGGAAAAAGAAATAAAGAAATAAGTAAGAGGAATGAGTTATGTACAGGAAAGATAGTGAGGGTTGGCTGAAGCATTTTGACTTTTTAGTGTTGGATTTGCTTTGCCTGCAAGTTGCATTTGTGTTGGCGTATGGAATAAGTGGGTATGGATTCTACCCATATAATCTTTTGATTTATCGAAACATGGCAATATTTATTGAGTTTGCAGATATAGTTGTGCTTTTTGCGTGCGGAACTCTAAAAAGTGTATTGAAAAGAGGACATTACAGAGAGTTTCTGGCAACGTTCCAGAATACAATTATGTTAGGTGCAGTAGCGATATCGTATCTATTTTTATTGCAACAAGGACAGAAGTATTCACGACTTGCACTGATTCTTAATATGATCCTTTATTTTTTCCTGACATACATAGTCAGAGAAATCCGTAAATATGCATTGTATAAAAAAATGAAAGACAGCGATAATCGTTCACTGCTGATTATTACAACAAAAGAAGCTGCGGAAAAAGTTGTTTCGAACATGGAAAAACATAATTATGCAAGGTTTCACATTGCAGGATTAGCGATTATAGATGAGAATATGGTTGGGAGCTCTTTTGGTGGTGTTACTGTGGTAGCAAATAGGAGTACAGCACCAGAATATGTATGTAAAGAATGGATTGACGAAGTATTCGTTGTTCTGTCGCCAAATTATGATTACCCTAAAGAGCTGATGGAAGAACTGGGAGAGACAGGAGTAACAATTCATCTGAACCTTGCTAAAATCACCAATGAACCTGGTAAAAGACAATTTATCGAGAAAATTGGAGATTATACAGTACTTACGACAAGCTTAAATTATTCATCTGCAAAACAGCTTTGCGCAAAACGCTGTATGGATATTGCGGGGGGATTAGCAGGGTGTATACTGACAGGTGTTATTTTCTTGTTTGTAGCCCCGATAATTTATATGCAGTCACCGGGACCAATTTTCTTCTCACAGGAACGAGTAGGGAAAAATGGTAAGAAGTTTAAGATGTACAAATTCCGTAGTATGTATATGGATGCAGAAGAGCGGAAAGCAGAGCTGATGAAAGATAACAAACTTGGAGATGGAAAGATGTTTAAACTGGACTTTGATCCTCGTGTTATCGGAAATAAGATACTTCCAGATGGGACACATAAGACAGGAATCGGTGATTTTATCAGACGAACAAGTTTAGATGAATTTCCGCAATTCTTTAACGTATTACGTGGCGATATGTCGATTATAGGTACTCGCCCACCCCTTATTTCAGAAACGAATCTGTATGAGCTTCACCATCGTGCAAGATTGGCAATTAAGCCTGGAATCACTGGCATGTGGCAGGTCAGCGGACGTAGCGACATTACCGATTTTGAAGAAGTAGTTCGTCTTGATAAAGAGTATATCACAAACTGGAATATTGGGCTTGATATAAAAATATTGTTTAAAACGATATTGGTAGTCTTTAAGAAAGATGGATCAATGTAAATCCTACAAGCAGCTTATTTTATAGAGGGAATAAGCTGCAAAAGGATAAATATAAAGATTGCATTTAAAAGAGGAAGTTATGAATAAAAGGAAAACTAATAATTCTCCACTTAAAATTGCAGTTCTTGGACATAAGACAATTCCGAGTCGCCAAGGTGGAATTGAAATTGTAGTTGAAGAATTAACAGTTCGTATGGCAAAACTGGGACATAAAATAACAGTATATAACCGTAGCGGACATCATGTAAGTGGTAAAGAATTTGATGGAAAGAAGTTAAAAGAATATAAAGGAATCCGAATGAAATATGTACCGACAATAGATAAAAAAGGATTAGCAGCAATGAGTGCTTCCTTTTTTGCAGCGGTGGCAGCAGCATTTGGAAAATATGATGTGGTACATTTTCATGCAGAAGGGCCGTGTGCAATGTTATGGTTGCCCAAATTATTCGGAAAGCGATGTATAGCTACGGTGCATGGATTAGATCATCAGAGAGCAAAATGGGGTAAATTAGCCAGTACATATATTATGTTGGGAGAAAAATGTGCGGTTAAATTTGCTGACGAAATTATTGTGTTAAGTGAAGGGGTTCAGGAATATTTCCTTGATACATATGGGAGAGAAACACGTTTTATACCTAATGGTGTAAACAGACCAATCATCCGAAATGCTGAAATTATTAAGAATAAATTTGGTTTAGAAAAAGATAGCTACATCCTCTTTTTGGGCAGACTGGTTCCAGAAAAAGGGCTTAGATATTTGATAAAAGCCTTTAAGCAGGTAGATACTGAGAAAAAACTGGTTATTGCTGGTGGAAGTTCAGATACAGATGAATTTACAAAAGAATTAAAAGAACTGGCAAGGGATGATTCAAGAATTATTTTTACTGGGTTTGTTCAAGGAAAAGAATTAGATGAACTTTATAGTAATGCTTATGTATATACTTTGCCGAGTGATCTGGAAGGAATGCCACTTAGTTTATTAGAGGCAATGAGTTATGGAAATTGCTGTTTGGTTTCCGACATTCCAGAGTGTGCAGAGGTCGTGGAAGATAAGGCGTTGATTTTCAAAAAGTCGAATGTAGAGGACTTGCAAGAAAAACTGCAAGATGCTTGTGACCATCCAGAAATGGTTATGAAAATGAAGAATCAGGCAGCTGACTTTATCTGCGAGAAATATAACTGGGATGATGTCGTAAAGGAAACGATGAAGTTATATAGGAAATGATGAAGAATAATTTTATTGATAAACATCTCTGCTATTGTTTTATCTGGACAGGAAATACGAAATAAAGCAAACTCACAGAAAAGGAAATTAAAATATGCGGATTTTACTTGTAAATAAATTTATATTTCCCAAGGGTGGAGCGGAAACGTATACATTCGATGTGGGAAAAATGTTAGAAGAACATGGGCATGAAGTCCAGTACTTTGGTCTTGAAAATGAAAAAAATATAGTAGGAAATCGAGTAGGATCATATGTGACGAATATGGATTTCTCTCAAGGAATAAAGGCAAATTTAAATGCACCTTTTCGTATTATCTACTCAAGAGAAGCGCGTAAAAAAATTCGTGCGGTTTTAGATGATTTTCAGCCAGATGTAGTACATCTCAATAATATACAGTATCATCTGACCCCTTCTATTATTTTGGAAATTAACAAATGGCGTAAAGAAACAAAAAAAGAATGTAAGATTGTTTACACGACACATGACTATCAGCTTGTTTGTCCCAGCCATGGAATGTTCGATGTGAACATGAAGCCGTGTGAACGATGCTTGGATGGTCATTATATTCATTGCCTTCAAACTAAATGCTTGAAAAATTCCAGAGCAAAAAGTCTTCTTGGAACACTGGATGGATATATGTGGAAATATAGTAAAGCATACTCATATGTGGATGTCTATATTTGCTGTAGTTATTTTCTTAAATCAAAGTTGGACACGCAGAAAAGATTCCGTGATAAAACCATCGGGTTGCATAATTTCAAAAAAGAGATGCCGCACTTGGATAACATTCAAAAAAAGGGTTATGTATTAGAGTTTGGACATCTGTCGCGAGACAAAGGAACAGATACGTTGCTTGAAGTAGCCAAGAAGATGCCAAATACAGAATTTGTGTTTATTGGCTATGGCCCGTCGGTTGATAAAATGAAGGATATTCCCAATGTGAAGTATCTGGGATTTAAGACTGGAGAAGAACTCTATCGCATTATTGCTGAGGCAGCAATCAGTGTTTGCCCGTCTGAATGGTATGAAAACTGCCCGTACTCTGTTATGGAGTCGGTACTTTTGGGTACGCCTGTTGTTGGATCTAAAATGGGAGGTATCCCCGAATTAATTGAGCCTGGTGAAACCGGAGAATTGTTTGAAGCAGGTAATGTGGAAGAACTTATGAAGGCGATAAAGAAAGTTCTTCGAACACAAGATGTATTGGAAAGATATACAAAGAATTGTAGTCAGGTGAATTATGAAACGACAGAGAGCTACTATATAAAACTGATGAAAATATATCGAGGAGAAAAGAATGCGGAACAAATTTCTTCGTAACCAGCTTCATATTGTCAAAGATTATGAGCTGAGAAAACTGCTTTGGCAATCGGGGGGTGGCACAGCGGTTTGTAAAAAATATCTGAAGTTCAGAGATATTGCTCCTGAAAAGCTTACGTTCCCAGAAACACAAGTAGATGAACCTATTTGGTTATTCTGGAATACAGGGTTGGAGCAGGCACCTGAGATAGTAAGGACGTGCTATCAATCTGTAAAAAAATATGCCGGCAGACAAGTTGTTTTGCTTACAGAAAACAATGTGCAGAACTATATAAATATGCCGGATTATCTGAATGAGAAATTAAAAAGCGGAGTCCTTCCATTAGCGATTTATACAGATTTAATGCGTGTAGCATTATTGGAGCATTATGGTGGGACATGGATGGATGCAACAATACTGCTAACAGATGAAATCCCACAGGAAATATTAAATAGTGATTTTTTTGTGTTTCACAATTCACTCGGCGAAATTGATAATCCCGTATTGTATCCGGTCTGGTTCATCCACGCCAAGCAACATAATAGAACGATTTGTGAGATTCGTAATGTTCTGTTTGCCTACTGGAAACGAAATAATCATGTACCAGAATATCTGTTTTCAAATATTGTAATCACACAAATAATGAGGTCATCACCAGAGGTTGAGAAAAAGATGCCTTATTTGAATAGTGACTACAGCGAATATCTGGTTAGAGTATTAGGAGATAGGTTTACAGAGGAAAAATTTAATTGGATTAAGCGGCTTACTGGGATACATAAACTAACCTATAAATTAGAACCATCAATTGATAAGGAGGAAACAGTTTACCATTATCTGGTGCGGAATCTATGAGCCTTTTGAATAGTAGTTTCTGCAAGATAAAGGGAGACAATTAAATTATTATGCTGAATGACTACTATCAAAATATTGGCATGAAAGGCTTTATTCAAAGATATGGAATTGTGAATGCCGTCAAACGAGGGGCATTTATGTTTATCAAATTGCATCTTGTCAAGGATTATGAGGTGCGGAAGGTATTGTGGCAGGAACGAGCTTCTACCAAGATAAAACCATATTTAAAGTATAAAGACACAGATGTTGAGGGGCTTAGCTTTCCCCAAAATGATGTAGAGAATCCGATCTGGATTTATTGGAACAAAGGTATTGAACAGGCACCGATCATTGTTCAGAAGTGCTATGAATCTGTATGTAAACATTCCAATTCAAAAATCATTTTGCTGAATGATCAAAATCTTGCAAATTACATTCGATTGCCAGATTACATTGAAAAGAAAAAGGATGCTGGACAGATTCCGATGGCGGGGTATGCGGATCTGATGAGATTTGCATTACTGGAACATTATGGTGGAACATGGATTGATTCAACGGTATATCTTACAGATCCTATTCCAGATATGATTTTAAATAGCGATTTTTTTGCAGTACGAAATTCACTGCTGTTGATAGATAATCCTGTGCTATATCCTGCATGGTTTCTTCATGCAAAAAAAGGAAACAAAACAATTCGAGAAATAAGAAATGTTGCTTTCGCATATTGGCTCAAAAACGAACATGTAATTGAGTATCTGCCGCCAAATTTGATTATCACTTTGGTGGTAAAAAGCAATCCGGAAGTTGAGAAAGCAATTCCATATATGAACAGTGATTATAGCGAGTATCTTATTAAGGTTTTAGCTGATGATTATTCAGAAGAGAAATGGAATTGGATCAAAAAACTTACAGGTATTCATAAGTTGACATATAAATTAGATGCTGATATTAAACACGGACATAACTTTTATGATTATTTAATTACATCAAGTGACGAGAAGAATATAAAATAATTATTTGATACCAGAATCAAATTAAAAAGAAGAATATGATGACATTAAAAGAAACTAGAATTTGTGATAGTGTATGGAGAATGATGAATGAGACCAAAAATTAGTGTAATTGTACCAATATATAATGCGGAACTTTATCTGGAGCAATGTATTGAGTCCGTATTGAATCAAACGTTGCGAGATATTGAACTATTATTAATCGATGATGGTTCAACAGATAATTCTTTTCTGATATGTGAAAAATATAAAAAAAGAGATAATAGGATTCAATTATATACTAATAAAAATGTGGGGCAAGGTTTAGAAAGAAATTTTGGTATAAAAAAATCTACAGGTGAATATATTGCATTCTTAGATTCGGATGATCAGTATAAGGAGAATATGCTTGAAAAACTGTATCAAAGAGCGATTGAAACAAATGCAGATATGGTTTCTTGTAGAATAGTTGATATGCATGATGGAAAGATCATAAAGGAACATCCACTAAATGATAAAGTTTTAATTGGCTGCAAAGAAATTAAGGCTGCAATGGCTGATATGATTTCTTACGAAGAGAAAGATGGATACTCTGGATGTATTGCGGTATGGGATAGCATTTTCAAAAGAGATATAATTGAAAATGAGGGTATACAATTTTTTTCCGAACGAGATGTTTATTCTGAAGATTTGTTATTTAAGCTGATGTTTATGACACATGCTAAAAAAATAGCCTTTTGCACTGAAGCTGTATATTTATACCGTGTTAATGACACTTCGTTTACGCATCGAATTGATGTATCCGTCTTAAAAAGAATTGTAAATTTATATAATGAAGTTTGCATACTGTTTGGAGATGTTTTGAAAGACTATAATTTGAAACGAAGAATAATTAATCGAACTTTTTTTACCTTGAGATTCAATATAAATAAGATTTCTAAAACGAGAAATGCTAAAGACTTTTATAGAATACTTTTGAATGATCAGGAGATAATGAGTGTTATTGACTTATATCAGCCGACAAATTTGAAAAATATTGTTGTATATTATTCGCTTAAATGGAAATTGATACGAGTTTTTGAGATACTATCTAAAATAAATTGATTTATAGAGGGATATTTATGAGAATAGGAATTATTACGTTTCACAGAGCAATTAATTATGGGGCAGTTTTGCAAACATATGCATTACAGAAATTTTTAAATGTTTCTAACTATGATGCAGAGGTTATAGATTATCGATGTGAACATATGGAAAATTTTTATAAAACATTCACAATAAAGGACAAGTCTGTAAAACAGATTATTAGAGGAATGTTGAATTTTAAAAACACATATAAGAAAAAAAGAGAATTTTACAGATTTTTGGATCAAAATGTCCGAATAAGTACAGAAGTTTATGATAAGTTTAATATAGATAAGGCGAATCTTCGCTACGATAAGTTTATAACAGGAAGCGATCAGGTTTTCAATTTTGCATGTACAGATTTCGATAAAACATATTTTTTACAATTTGTAAAAAATTGTGATAACAAACTTTCCTATGCTGCTTCGTTTGGTATGAAGGAGATTCCAGACAGCTATGTAAATGATTATAAAAGTTTGCTATCAACTTTTTCTGAATTATCTATCCGTGAAAATGCAGGACAACAGATTGTAAAAAAACTAACCGGAAAAGATTCGGAATTATCTGTGGATCCAGTCTTTTTATTGACCGCAGAAGAATGGGAAAAACTTGCAAAGAAACCTAAACTTAAGAATTATATATTAATTTACAAATTGAATACTTCGAATTTGATTTTTGACTTTGCAAGAAAATTATCTAAATTAACGGGCAGAAAAATTGTGGCGTTGAATTTTGATGTAGTAGATCAAATGAAAACTCCGGATATAAAAGGAGTGTATTCGGCATCAGTAGAAGAGTTTTTGGGATATATAAAATATGCTGACTATGTTGTGACTAATTCATTCCATGGAACAGCCTTCTCTGTTATTTTTCATAAAGATTTTTATGTGGAAGCATTACAAAAAGATTTTAAGCCTAATGATAGAGTCGAATCTTTGTTATGTTTAACAGGGTTAGATGAATGTAAGGTGAAAACATTAGAGGATTGTAGATTAAATGTTAGTAGAGATTTTAATTTTGCCGATGATCAGATCAGAAAACAATATATAAAAACAAATCAGTATTTTGAGAGGGTTTTGAATGAAGATGGAAGGTCATTCTAATTTAACTGGTACTAAAACATTAGAAATAATAATTGCTTTACTTATTAATCTGGTTATTTTTTCTACCAATAACAAGTTGATGATGTACACAAAATACCTATCGCTGTTTATAATCGTTTTGTGTTTTGGATTGTTCATTTCAAAAAAAGATTATACAGTAAAATTGAATAAGTTTATAGGTCTATATGTTGCATTTGTTTCAATTCTATTTGTTGGTTGGATTTGGTTTTCTAGCTCTGATGGATCTATAGATTATAGTATATACTTTATTTCGGGCATAAGTATTGTCCTTTTTAGATTTTCAGGAATATTTTATCGCTATTTATTGAAAATCTTCAGGGTTCTATTTTGGATATTTATTTTTTCTATGTTTTTAGAAGCAGCATCGCCGGATATTTTTCATAGATTGTTTGGGTTTGTATCATTCGGAGATGAAACTATGCGTGCGCTTACATCAGGCGGAGCAATCGCAGGTCTCGCTTTTGAAAAGGCATATGCAGCATTTATCTGCAATCTAGGACTAGGGATGATTTTTGCAGAATATATCTGTCATAAATCATATAAATATATTATTCAGAGTCTTATTGTAATGGTAGCTCTAATGATGACGGGAAAAAGGACGCTTTTTATTATACCAATAGCAGTTTTGCTGATTTATGTTATACTTTTTTCTAAAAACAATAAATTTATAAAATTGGCAGGTGTTGGTTTAGGAATTACTATATTTATTATAGGTGCATATGTACTGGTTCCTGGTGCGTCTTTAATCATCGATCGCATTGTGAATAGTGAAGGAGACGTACTTTCGGGTAGAGAAGTGTTTTGGAATTATGCAATGGAAATGTTTCGGCAAAACCCATTGTTTGGAAAAGGGTTTTTATCGTTTAATGATTATGCTTTTTATCGAGGATTTCGATATTATGGAGAACGTTGGAATTATCAGGCACATAATGTATATATTCAGCTTTTGGCAGAAACCGGAATCGTTGGTTTTCTATTAATGACATTACTTATTATCTTGATGCTGTTCAAGATAATATCTGTAGTTAAAGAAAAGCCCGTTTTTTGGAATATACTTTTGATTTATTGGATTATTTTGTTTGGAGTCTATAGTTTTACTGGAAATACATTATATTATCCATGCCAGCTAATTGTTTTGATTATTATTATTCTGTTGGTTTCAAATATAAAAGTAGCGGATTCTTCTTATATGGTCAGTAAAAGAACTATTAAATGGAAGTTTTAGATTTGAGTGGAGGTGTTAAAGTGGAACCGTTAGTGAGTATTATTACTCCGTCATATAATTCTGAAAAATATTTAGATGCATTTTTTATCTCAATTTTGGAACAGGATTATGAAAATTATGAAGTGATTTTTATTAATGATGGCTCAACTGATAGAACTGAAAATATTGTCTATAAGTATAAGGAGAAATTCGAAGAAAGAAACATTCGTTTTGTGTATTTAAAGCAGGAGAATGGTGGACAAGCAAAGGCTATGAATTTGGGCTTTCCATATATTCAAGGAAAATACTTTATTTGGCCAGATTCAGATGACGAATTGTATCGAAACAATATTAGCGAAAAGGTGAAATACATGGAACAACATCCAGATATTCCATTGGCAATGTCTTGGGCTGATTATGTAGATGAGAGTGGAAATGTTATAAAGCGTTTACAAAGAATTAAACCTGAAAAAGATAATTTTTTTGAAGATTTATTATTCAGTAAAAATGTTGTATTTTGTCCGGGTATCTATATTATGAGAACAGATATATTTTTTAAGTATGTGCCAAGTAGACATATAAATGAGAGCCGAATTGGGCAGAATTATCAGATTTTATTGCCAGTAGCATATCACGAAAAAAAAATTGGATACATTGATAAAACATTATATAAGTATATTCTACATAAAAACAGTCATTCTAATAAAGATAATAATAATTATGAAAAAACAATCCGAAGATTTCAAGAACATGAAAATACATTATATGATCTTATAAAGAATATATGTGATGTCAATGATCAGAATATATACACTCGAAAAGTATTTGTACACTTTAATCGTTTTTATCTCCGATTGGCAAATGAATACGGAATGAAAAGTGAAGTAAAGGGTTATTATAACAAATTAAAAGTAGTTGGGGAAAACGGAATTAAACAAAAAATATACTATATTATGGGAATGTTAGGAATAAAGGCAAGGTAAAATATGGGACGCTCAAAAAAATTTATATTGAATTCGGTTACGACAGCATTATTACAGGTCGTAACAATGATTGCAGGGTTTATAACGCCTAGATTTATGTTGACAGCATATGGATCTGAAATTAATGGCTTGATATCATCTATTCTACAGTTTATTAGTTACTTCAATCTAGTAGAGGCTGGTTTGTCAAGTGCAGCGGTTTATTCTTTGTACAAACCTATCGCAGAGAAAGACTACAATAGGATCAACCGGATAATAGTTGCTGCGAAGCACTTTTATGTGAAATCAGGATTCATTTTTGTAGGTTTGGTTGTAATCTTGGCTATATGTTATCCTTTTATTACAGATTCAACTGTTTTAGATCAAACTAGTATTTTCGCTTTAGTTCTTGTGTTGGGAGTTAATGGCTCGTTAGAATTTTTTACTTTGGCAAAATACAGAGCATTGCTTACTGCTGATCAAAGGACATATGTAATTTCATTGGCTTCGATTGTGTATACAGTTTTAAATACTATCATTGTCGTGGCCTTATCAATAATGCATATTAATATTGTCTTGTTGAGAATTATTGCATTGTTATCAATATTTGTGAGAACATTAATATTGTATGTGTATGTTAAAACTAATTACCACTTTATATGTTATGACGTGGAACCTGATTATGGTGCGATGGATAAGAGATGGAGTGCGTTATATTTACAGATAGTTCAAACTGTACAAAATGCATCTCCAGCAGTTATGACAACCATTTTTTCATCTCTTAAAATGGTAAGTGTTTATTCAGTTTATAATATGGTGATGGCTGGGATTAATGGAGTAATGTCTGTATTTTCTACGGGTGTCTCAGCAGGTTTTGGGGAATTAATTGTTAAGAAAGATAAGACAGCATTTCAAAAGGCATATAGTGATTTCGAATATCTTTATTATTTTATGGTTAGCGTTATATATTCTATTACATTAGTTACAATCCTACCGTTTGTAGGGGCCTATACAAGTGGAGTTGATGATATTCAATATACAAATCTTACACTTGCTATTTTATTTGTAGCTAATGGAATCTTATACAATCTAAAAACACCTCAAGGAATGTTGGTGATAGCGGCGGGGTTATATAAGGAAACAAGAGTTCAAAGTACGGTTCAAGCAGCTATTTTATTGATAGGAGGTATTTGCTTTGGAATAAAATGGGGATTAGCTGGAATCATGTTAGCTTCCTGCTTATCTAATTTATATCGTTGTATTGATTTGTACTTTTTTATACCCAAAATGGTAACACATATGACTAGAAAAAGTACTTTGTTAAATATTTGTACTGCAATTTTAATGATTATAGTAATATATGTTACGGCACCAATGCTAATAAAGTTTACGCCAACAAGTCTTATTACATGGCTTTTTTACGCAATCTGTGTTGGAACTTATAGTTTAGTTTTTATTTGTATTTTTCATATTATATTTGCAAGAGACAATTTTAGAACGATACTTATAAGATTGAGAAATATGAAAGGAAAATAAGATGGAAAAGTTATACATAAATAAAGAGGACTGTTGTGGATGTTCAGCATGTTTGAATATTTGTCCTAAACATGCAATTTATATGAAACATGATGAAAAGGGATATTTGTATCCTGAAATTAGAAAAGATTCATGCGTTAATTGCGGATTATGCGAAAAGGTTTGTCCATTAAAAGATAAAGAAAAGAATAAGAAGTTTGAAAAAATAGCTTATGGAGTAAAAAATAAAGATGAGCATGAACGAGCAAAAAGTAGTTCAGGTGGAGTATTTGCAGAAGTTGCAAAATATATTTTGAACAATGATGGCGTTGTGTATGGCGTGGAGATGAACAATGATTTTCAAGTAAAACATGGAAGAGCGACAACGATTGAAGATGCTCGGAAATTTCAAGGCTCTAAATATGTACAAAGTGATAAACATTCGATTTTTTGTATGGTACAGAAAGATCTGAAGGAAGGAAAAGAGGTGTTGTTTACAGGTACGCCATGTGAGGTAGCTGGTTTGAAGAAATATTTGAGAAAAGAATATGATAATTTATATACGTTGGATTTAATTTGTCATGGTGTACCAAGTAGTGAATTATTAAACGCATTTTTAAAGGGAAAAGAAAAGCTGTATTCTTCTCAAATAATAGAACTTAAATTTCGAGAGAAAGTGTATGGGTGGAGAAATCAAGAAATATATATTAAATTTAAAAATGGACGAATATACCATGCTCCTATATGGGTGGATAATTTTTATCGTTTATTTACCAATAATTATATATTAAGAGATTCTTGTTATGCATGTAGATTCTCAAGTATGGAACGACAAGGAGACATAACAATTGGAGATTTTTGGAATCTGAAAAATGTAAATGAGGCATTTGAGGATAAATTGGGCGTATCATCTGTTATCATAAATTCCGAAAAGGGAAAGAAAATATTTGAAACAGTAAAAAATGAATTTGATATAATCGAATGTTCGTTAAATGATATTAATCAGAAAAATTTAAATAGTCCCTCACCTAAACCAGTTCACTATGAAGATTTTCAAAGGCTGATTGCTGAAAAAGGATTCGAGTATTGTTTAAAAAAATACGGATCAATGAAGATGCTTGAAAAAATAAGAAGAGTTTTGTCACCTGTGAAACAAAGATTAAAAGCAATGTTAAGGCATTAAAAGTGGCTGGGAGAAAAAGAAAGTTTATAGTTTAGATAATAAAGGAGGAAAAGTGATGAACACAACATTACTTATTATGGCTGCCGGTATCGGCAGCCGCTTCGGAACAGGAATCAAGCAATTGGAGCCGGTCGATGCTTCTAATCACATCATCATGGACTACTCAATCCATGATGCCATTGAAGCAGGCTTTAACCACATGGTATTTATCATCCGCAAGGATATCGAGAAGGAGTTCAAAGAGGTCATCGGTGATCGCATTGCCTCCATTTGCTCTTCTCATAATGTAACTGTGGATTACGCTTTTCAGGACATTGACGATATTCCGGGAAAACTTCCAGCAGGTCGCACAAAGCCGTGGGGAACCGGTCAGGCTGTGCTTGCAGCGAAGAAGGTCATCAAGACTCCGTTTATCGTCATCAATGCGGACGATTACTACGGCAAGGAAGGTTTCAAAGCCGTACATGAGTATCTGGTGAATGGTGGAAAGTCCTGCATGGCTGGCTTTGTGCTGAAGAACACGCTGTCTGATAACGGTGGCGTGACCCGTGGCATCTGCAAGATGGATGAGCAGAATAATTTGACTGAGGTTGTGGAAACCAAGAACATTGTAAAGACCGCAACTGGGGCAGAAACAGATGGCGTAGCTGTTGATGTGAATTCTCTTGTTTCCATGAATATGTGGGGCTTGACACCGGAGTTTTTGGATGTGCTGGAAGATGGCTTTAAGGAGTTTTTTAAGAAAGAGGTCCCGGGTAATCCTCTGAAAGCAGAATATCTGATTCCCATCTTTATCGGTGAACTGCTGGAGCAGGGAAAGATGTCTGTAAAGGTTCTGAGAACCAATGACACTTGGTATGGTATGACATATCATGAGGATGTCGCAGCTGTAAAGGACAGCTTCAAGAAGATGCTGGAAAACGGCGTGTACAAGGCTGACTTGTTCAGTGATCTCTAAACAATGATGAAAGAAACGATTGATTTATTTGGGAAGATCCTCACAAACATCCTGACTGCGCTATATGAGCCGTTTGGCTTTTCGCTTCTTCTTTCCTTTTTTGCCATGTTTTTCTATCTGTATGCGTATGAACCTACCGCAGCAGGCAAAGGATGGAAGAGCGCCATAGTGACTTGGTATCAGAAATTTAAAGAGAGCGTGTTCTTTCGGAAGATGTTCTTACTGGTTTTCGTGACATCGATGATCTTGTTCCGAACGCTGCTGAATCGGAACCTGTGGCTAAATCCTTTGTCAAATGTCATGGGTGGCTGGGGCATCTGGGAGACCGTGAACGGCGAGCAGAAACTTACAACTGAGTGCATTGAGAACGTGATCATGATGGTGCCGTTCACCAGCATGGTTATATGGACATTTCAAGAGAAAGTGGGCAGTAGCTGGAAGAGGATACTGTGGTATAGCGGAAAGGTAGCGTTCATTTTTTCGATAAGCATTGAGGTGCTACAATTATTGCTTCGCTTGGGTACATTCCAGCTATCGGACATCTTCTACAACACAGTCGGCGGAGTGCTAGGCGGATTGATGTACTGTGCGTTGATGAAGGCAAGAAAGCGTCTATAAAACTGGATGAAATTGTGATATACAGGGAGCGGTAGCTCCCTACATTGCTCGTAATAATCACACACCTCTTCGTGGTGAGCAGCAGGCAACGATCTTATGATCGGCTAAGTGTGAGAAAAACTAGAATGTCAGAAGGAAAAGGTTATGGCTATTATACCAGCCCCAAAAACACATAGTGATGTAGCAATGAATCAGCATCTTATTCCAAGATGTTACATGAAAGCGTGGAAACATAATAGCGGTAATGATCCGAAAGTCTGGTTGTTTGATAAGAGTGTGGGTTATTGTGAATCCAACCCGGAAAATTCGGATTGGACTTTAAGATCCTTTTCTACCAAGGAGATAATGGCAAAAAACGGGTTTCATGACATTAAAGCAGGGTTTTCATATATGCCAGACGAGGCACTTCATGAGATATACGATGACATACTGCAGGTTAATGTGGTATGTGATGGTAAGAATTTGAATAGTCCAGAATTACTTAATCAATATTTTTACGACTTCGATAAATGGGAGATAAAAGATTCTTCTGGAATAGAGTTTACAGAAGATGAAAAAAGACATCTGAAGGAATATTTTAATAATTCAAGATGGACCTTTGTCGAAACTGAATGGGCACACACATATGAAAATAATTGGGGAGAATTTATTCAATCAGTAGAAAATAAGATAAAGCAGGCGTATGCGAATAGAAACACTTCGACAAGTAGCAGTGTGACTCAAGACGAATTGAATACTCTAATGAAATACTGCATGATTTATAACTGGAGAAGCATTGCTGGTAACGAAATATTTAACTCTATTTATGATTTTATACCATTCACAGACGAACTGAAAAATGTAATAATCCCAGAAGCAGATAGAACATATGAAGATGATGTCACTGCGTATGATCAGATGAAGCACGCATCAATAATAAAAGCATTTGTTGATTATCTGCAGTCAGACAGTGGAAAGATGAAAACTATAGAGAGCGCATTTATGCAAAGAGTGGCTCCAGTTTTCTTGATGACGAACGATACGAATCCCTTTATTACATCAGATGTTCCATCTTTTACAAGAGACAGAGCAGATGGTTTAAAGGATATCATATTTGTTGCAACTCCGACGTTGGCTATTGGATATGGCAGAGGTGAGACAGGCAAATTTATAGTGAGTAAATTCTCACAAAATGAAGTGCTGGAATATAATAAGTCTATTGCTAAATATGGAAATAAACTGGTTATTAAGGATCAAAATTATGATGTCAAGCAATTGTTTGTGGGCATTTCAAAAAGAATTACTTGATGAATCTGAGAATATTAGATTTGGAAAGACCGTTTGGGAAGCCACAAAAGTTGTAGCAGTATTTTCTTTTATGATAGAATTTACTCAGTTATTATTCCATCTTGGAACATTTCAAATATCGTGATTATTCCGGGGCTCTCTGAGCCACCTGTCCGGACTTTGAGAGCCACCTG
>NZ_QUCZ01000018.1:320-544 GCF_003473885.1 Dorea sp. AM13-35 | reverse complement strand
TTTTCAAGGTACATTGCGAAACGAATATTTTCTGCGTTGAATGCTTGCATTCACAAGCTGTGAAATATTCTGTTTCATAACGTGCCTGCACGCGACCAAAAAAACCTGGTTCTTAAGGCGCAATGTAAACACTCTGACTGCTTGTTTCATCAGTCATCAGAAAACTGAATCCCTTCAATCCTCTGATCACTGGTAAAACCAGTTTTTCTTTTTTCAAACTCTGG
>NZ_QUCZ01000018.1:0-310 GCF_003473885.1 Dorea sp. AM13-35 | reverse complement strand
GGTAAAACCAGTTTTTCTTTTTTCAAACTCTGGCAGCCACCTACTCTCCCACATCGTCTCCAATGCAGTACCATCGGCCGCTTGGGTCTTAACCATCGTGTTCGGGATGGGTACGGGTGTTACCCCCAAGCGCATCGCCACCAGAAATCATTATTAAGCTTTTGACAGCCTTAATAACTAAACAATAAACAACAACCCTTACTTTTATCCGTTTTAGTTGGATTGATTCAGCTGCATTAGCAACTTACTTTATCCACTTTCCTTAGAAAGGAGGTGATCCAGCCGCACCTTCCGATACGGCTACCTTGTT
>NZ_QUCZ01000017.1:0-1555 GCF_003473885.1 Dorea sp. AM13-35 | reverse complement strand
TCTGTATCCACGTGAATTTACTCACAAGTGGATAACAGACCTTGGGATCTGCCTACCCGACATGAGCTTAAAAGCGGGATGATAATCCCGCGATATGCGAATGAAGGGTAGGATTGTGAGAGTGCGCAGCACGGAACAATCCGTGGGTATCACGTAATAGTATAGAGCATTATTATAGAAATGACATAGGAGATTCAGGAGGAAAATAGATATGCAGCGGATTATGAACAACCCGGACAATATCGTAGATGAGATGCTTAAAGGTTTTCTGAAAGCACATTCCGATATTGTAGAGAGCACAGAGAACGGAAGAGTTGTAAAAGCAAAAGACATTCCGGAAGGAAAAGTCGGAGTCGTAACCGGAGGAGGATCCGGACACAAACCGGCATTTGTCGGATATGTTGGAAAAAATATGTGTGACGCAGCAGCGGTCGGAGAGATCTGCTCTTCACCGACAGCAGCCGCATTCCTGGATGCATGCAAAGTAGCAGACCAGGGAAAAGGTGTTGCATGCTTATACGGAAACTATTCCGGAGATAACATGAATGTAAAGATGGCAGTGAAGATGGCAAAGAAAGCCGGAATTACAGTCAAAACGGTTGTAGCAAACGATGACGTAGCTTCCGCACCGAAGGATCAGAGAGAGAAGAGACGAGGTGTGGCAGGCGAAGTGCTGATGTGGAAAGTCGGCGGAGCAAAAGCTGCAAAAGGCGGCGATCTGGACGAAGTTATCGCAGCTGCACAGAAAGCCATTGACAATACAAGATCCGTAGGAATCGGTCTGACACCGTGTACCCTTCCGGCAGTCGGACATCCGAACTTCGAGATCAAAGAAGGAACGATGGAAGTCGGAATCGGACATCACGGAGAGCCGGGAATCGAAGTATGCCCGTTAGAGTCAGCCAATGAGATGGCAAAACGTATGGTAGACGTTGTCGTACCGGATTATCCGTTCGTAGAAGGGGACGAAGTTGTCGTACTCGTATCCGGACTCGGAGCAACACCGGTGATGGAACTGTATGTGCTGTATGATGAGATCGACAGACTCCTTACAGAAAAAGGAATCAAGACACATAAGGCATATGTAGGCAACTATTTCACATCCCTGGAGATGATGGGAGCAACCTTAACGGTCATGAAACTGGATGATGAATTAAAAGAGCTCATAGATATGCCGGCATACTCTATGGGACTGAAACAGGATTAGGAGGCTTTGTAAAATGGGAGCATTTAAAAACGCAGCAGGAAAACCGGTGCTGATGCGCATGGTAAAAGGGATCCAGGATAACAAAGCATATCTTGGGGAAGTAGACGGACTGATCGGAGACGGCGATCACGGAATGAACATGAACAAAGGATTCTCTGTATTTGAAGAGAGATTCAAAGATGAAGATATCAGTTTCTCCGAAGGACTGGACGAACTGGGAATGATCCTGTTAAATGAGATCGGAGGATCTATGGGACCGATCTATGGAACGATTTTCATGGACATGGCAGAAGCAGGAGAAGATCTGGATGAGATCACAGCGGCAGATCTTGGAACAATGCTGGAAGC
>NZ_QUCZ01000016.1:0-2585 GCF_003473885.1 Dorea sp. AM13-35 | reverse complement strand
TGAATATTACGGTGCGGCAGAGCCGCCAGTCCGGTGTGGCGAGAGCCACCTGTCCGGACTAACGGAGCCACCTCAGTTTGTTTATTAAGTTACTTTGCTATTGCTGGATCCAGTCCATATACTTCTCTCATAGAGAGGTCTTTAGCTGGGTCAACACTTTCAATATCGATTTTATAGGAATCATACGAAATACGATCCATGATGGCATCGGCAAGAGTACTTTCACCATCACAGATTTGCTGGTACCATTCACTTTCACGGAACTGAGAACAAAAGATTGTTGAAGATTTTTTACGTCTTTTATGTATCAGTTCAAAAAGATTTCTGGCTTCAGCTTCGGTCAGTTTAAGAAGCAGCCACTCATCAAGGATCAGTACTATTGGCTTGGTATATTTCTTCAGGACATTCGAGAAAGTTCCATTGTCCCTGGCAGCCTGTAAGTCCAATAATAGATCAGGAAGTCGTACATACCGTACTGAATAATAGTGCTTGCATGCTTCCATGCCAAAGGCACAGGCCATATAAGTTTTACCACTTCCGGTTGCTCCAGTAATAAAGATGTTCCGGTATTCTGTAATGTATTCACAGGTTGCCAGACGGTTGATCAGTGCTTTGTTCAGCTTTCGTCCAGAATGGTAATCGATCGCTGCGATGCTGGCATCTGGCTGTTCAAACTCAGCCTGGCGGATCAGCCTTTTCAGACGATTGTTTTTACGGTTGCTATACTCGACATCAACAAGCATACCGAAGCGATCTTCGAATGGAACTTCCTTCATTGCAGGATCATCCATCTGGATGCGGAATGCATCTGCCATAGCAGTCAGACGCATTTCAATAAGTTTATCGATTGTACTTTGATTTGTCATGATTGTTTACCTCCATAGTATTTGGCTCCTCTGGTTATGCCGTGTGGTTTTTCTACTTGAGATGATTCTGATTCGGTATCAGGTGCATCCTTTGTTGCAACCAATAGATTTTTGATACTTTTATAGCTGGGTTTACCGGAATAAGAGAGCGCCTTAGCGCAGACCTGTTCCAGCTTTTCTGGCGAATATTTTTCTGCCAGTTTCAGTAATCCCATGCAGCTTCTGTAGGATTGCTGTTCAATCCTGCCGGAGGTAAGTATTGCATCGACAACCTTACTTGTGTTAATTCCAATCGAATCAGCCCACTTACGGAACCGGTCACCGTTCCATTCCAGATATTTCTGGTGTTCCTGCGGCATATGTTCTGTCACTGTAGAATACTGACTGCTTCTTCCATAGAGTCGTCTGTGAGAGGCAATACGATTGTGATTATAAAATATTTCAATCGTTGTATCTGTTATACGCACATCAACCTTATTTTTGATATACTGATAAGGCACGGAGTAGAACATTCTGTCTACTGCGATGTGATAGTTAAACTGGACGGTGGCTTGTTTCCACTCAGCCAGTTCAAAAGGTGTAGCAGGCAACGGAGCCAGTAATGGCATTTCTTCCCCAAGAAATAAACTGAGTCTGCTACATTCCTTTTTCTGGAATTTACGGGCGTTGTAGGCATCCAGTTTTTCACGGATTGAAGCATTCAATTCTGCAAGAGAGAAAAACTGTTCATTGCGAAGGGCTGCTGTTATCCATGTGGATATCTTTCCTACCGATCCCTCTACATTCGGTTTATCTTTGGGTTTCCGGACTCTGGCCGGAAGGATGGCAAGATTGTAATGTTCTGCCATCTCATGATAAGTTGTGTTTAAGGCAGTGTTGTACCAGTCACTCTTTTTATGATTCACTGCGGTTGTGCAGTTATCAGAAACGAGCATAGGTGTGACACCACCAAAGAAATCAAACATCTGGATATGAGCTTTGATCCAGTTGTCAGTTTTCTCATTCATATATGCTTTTACAAAAGCATACTGACTGTAAGTTAATACACCTACAAATATCCATGCATCTGTTATTTCTCCGGTGTCCGGATCAATGATGTGAGCAGGGTCACCTGCCCAGTCAACTTCAATCTGTTCACCTGGTTTTCTAGGGATATGCATGGTAGCCCTGCGTTTTTCTTCATCCTTCTGGATGTAGTAGCAGAACTGAGAATACATTAGAGGCTCTTCGCTGCTCATGCGGCACTCCTCACAGTATTCTACCCAGAGAAGCTTTTTGTTTACGCCGTTCTGCAGAAGTTCTTTGCGGATGTAGTCAAAGTTTGGCATACGTTTATTTGTTGCCGACTTATCTTTAGGAAACATCAGCTCCTCTAGTGCACTGTCGGTCATGTCAAAATCCAGCGGCCATGAAAGATTGATTTCCGCTGCTTTTTTCAAAACCTTGGCGACTGTGTTTCTGGATACACCGCAACTCTGTGCGATGTTCCTCTCACTGAATCCTAAGCTTTTCAAGCGTAGGATTTCACGATACTTGGTCATAACTTACGACCTCCTTTATCTGTATTCACACCAAGGGTGTGTCTTTACAGTATAAAGGAAATATATGTAATAGAGCCCAATAAGGTGGCTCTGAATTACCGGAATATATGGCTCTCATTCTCCGGACAGGTGGCTCTCAAAGTCCGGACAGGTGGCTCAGAGAGCCCCGGAATAATCA
>NZ_QUCZ01000015.1:0-2666 GCF_003473885.1 Dorea sp. AM13-35 | reverse complement strand
GCTTCCAGCATTGTTCCAAGATCTGCCGCTGTGATCTCATCCAGATCTTCTCCTGCTTCTGCCATGTCCATGAAAATCGTTCCATAGATCGGTCCCATAGATCCTCCGATCTCATTTAACAGGATCATTCCCAGTTCGTCCAGTCCTTCGGAGAAACTGATATCTTCATCTTTGAATCTCTCTTCAAATACAGAGAATCCTTTGTTCATGTTCATTCCGTGATCGCCGTCTCCGATCAGTCCGTCTACTTCCCCAAGATATGCTTTGTTATCCTGGATCCCTTTTACCATGCGCATCAGCACCGGTTTTCCTGCTGCGTTTTTAAATGCTCCCATTTTACAAAGCCTCCTAATCCTGTTTCAGTCCCATAGAGTATGCCGGCATATCTATGAGCTCTTTTAATTCATCATCCAGTTTCATGACCGTTAAGGTTGCTCCCATCATCTCCAGGGATGTGAAATAGTTGCCTACATATGCCTTATGTGTCTTGATTCCTTTTTCTGTAAGGAGTCTGTCGATCTCATCATACAGCACATACAGTTCCATCACCGGTGTTGCTCCGAGTCCGGATACGAGTACGACAACTTCGTCCCCTTCTACGAACGGATAATCCGGTACGACAACGTCTACCATACGTTTTGCCATCTCATTGGCTGACTCTAACGGGCATACTTCGATTCCCGGCTCTCCGTGATGTCCGATTCCGACTTCCATCGTTCCTTCTTTGATCTCGAAGTTCGGATGTCCGACTGCCGGAAGGGTACACGGTGTCAGACCGATTCCTACGGATCTTGTATTGTCAATGGCTTTCTGTGCAGCTGCGATAACTTCGTCCAGATCGCCGCCTTTTGCAGCTTTTGCTCCGCCGACTTTCCACATCAGCACTTCGCCTGCCACACCTCGTCTCTTCTCTCTCTGATCCTTCGGTGCGGAAGCTACGTCATCGTTTGCTACAACCGTTTTGACTGTAATTCCGGCTTTCTTTGCCATCTTCACTGCCATCTTTACATTCATGTTATCTCCGGAATAGTTTCCGTATAAGCATGCAACACCTTTTCCCTGGTCTGCTACTTTGCATGCATCCAGGAATGCGGCTGCTGTCGGTGAAGAGCAGATCTCTCCGACCGCTGCTGCGTCACACATATTTTTTCCAACATATCCGACAAATGCCGGTTTGTGTCCGGATCCTCCTCCGGTTACGACTCCGACTTTTCCTTCCGGAATGTCTTTTGCTTTTACAACTCTTCCGTTCTCTGTGCTCTCTACAATATCGGAATGTGCTTTCAGAAAACCTTTAAGCATCTCATCTACGATATTGTCCGGGTTGTTCATAATCCGCTGCATATCTATTTTCCTCCTGAATCTCCTATGTCATTTCTATAATAATGCTCTATACTATTACGTGATACCCACGGATTGTTCCGTGCTGCGCACTCTCACAATCCTACCCTGCATTCGCATATCGCGGGATTATCATCCCGCTTTTAAGCTCATGTCGGGTGGGCAGATCCCAAGGTCTGTTATCCACTTGTGAGTAAATTCACGTGGATACAGACCTTAGTCCCTTGATATCACTAAGCCTCCATCTCTGGCACAAGCACAACCTTCAGTGCTCCGTTCTCGCCTGTCTTCGCGATGTGGAATCCTTCTTCCCATTTCTCCAGTGGGAATTTGTGTGTTACGACGCCGTCTGTCGGCAGTTTGCCGTTGCCGATCCATTCAATGACTGTGTCATAGCAGAACGGGCTTAAGTGTACACCGAGAAGGTCTAATTCTTTACGGTCAGAAATAATACTCCAATCTACGGTTACCGGCTGTCCGAATACAGAGAACTCTACGAATCTTCCCATCTTACGGATGCAGTCCAGTCCCTGCTGTACGCTGGACGGATGTCCGCTTGCTTCGATGTAAATATCGCATCCGTATCCACCTGTCAGTTCTTTGATCTTTGCAACAACATCTTCTTTTCCAGGGTTCATAACCAGGTCAGCTCCGAACTCTTTTGCTTTCTCAAGACGTGCATCATTCATATCCAGTACGATGAGGAGCTTCGGATTTGCCTGACGGAGTGCACCTACCATACCAAGTCCGAGTGTTCCTACACCAGACTGTACAACAACGTCGGTTGTCTTAACCTGTGCACGGTCTACGCAGTGGAAAGAGCATGCATATGGCTCGATCAGCGCTGCCTGCTCGATCGGCATATCTGCCGGTACGAAATATGGAAGAGCTTCTTTTGTCAATTTTACATACTCAGCCATACCACCATTTACGTTCTTCTGGAATCCGAACAGATCATGTTTCTCACACATCCAATGACGGCCTGTCTTACAGAACATACACTCTCCGCAAGGAACGATCTGTTCCGGACAGATACGGTCGCCTAATTTCCAGTTTCCTTTTACGTTTGGTCCGATCTCTACAACTTTACCAACGAACTCATGTCCCGGGATCATCGGTTCTTTGATGTACTTCGGCTGTCCGTCAAATCCCCAGAAGCTGGCAGCTCCTGCATACGCTTTCGTATCACCTGCGCAGATACCACATGCTTCTACTTTTAAGATCATCTCGCCCTCACCGGCTCTTGGTGTGTCCACCATCTCAAATCTGTAGTCTCCAGGTGCATACGCAACGATTGCTTTCATTTTCTCTGGTAAATTGCTCAT
>NZ_QUCZ01000014.1:0-48252 GCF_003473885.1 Dorea sp. AM13-35 | reverse complement strand
CAGGTGGCTCTCGCCACACCGGACTGGCGGCTCTGCCGCACCGTAATATTCATCCTGCCGTTTTTCTTAATCATATACCTTTTAAAAGATATATACAAACTAGAATTGTTCAAGCTTTTCAAATACTAACGTTCTTAATTCTGTTCAATAATTGATTTATAGTAGTTACCAAAGTCAGCAAGTGAATTAACAATTGGAAGCATTTTTGTTCCGAGTTCCGTTAAGCCGTATTCAACTCTCGGTGGCTGCTCATGGTAATCGTGGCGATATGCCAGCCCATCACTCATCATTTGTCTTAAACTATCTGTCAAAACCTTTTGTGAAATACCATCTATACTTCGTTGTAGCTCATTGAATCTCCATGGACGCTCTTTCAAGTTACGCAAAATCAGCAGTTTCCATTTTCCTCCGATAAGAGATACTGCTGTTGCAACTGGGCATTCCGGTAATTCTTCTTTTGCTCGCATAATTCCCACCTCCGAGTCTATTGTAACACATTCATTTTTGAGTGTACAGTTACAAAAAGGTGCGTACTTGTTTTTGTATGTGTCTCACACTATACTAATACCAAGCAACCAGAAACTACAAATTAACTATGGAGGTTATTATGGCAAATTACACAAAAACAACTATTGGAAAGGAAAACCGAATTGAGCTGCATGAAAAGTTGTCTTTAACAGGTGCAGAAATCAGTTTAAACGAACTACCTGCAGGAGCAAATGTCCCATTTGTTCATTCTCATAAAGATAATGAAGAAATCTATGGAATTCTTTCAGGTAACGGCAAAGCCGTAATTGATGGAGAAGAAATTAGCCTTTCAACTGGAGACTGGCTAAAAATCGCACCTGCTGCAAAGCGTCAGTTTTTTGCATCCGATATTTCTGGAATTACTTATATCTGCATTCAGGTAAAAGAAAATTCTCTGGAACATTTTACAGCAGAGGATGCCGTAATCGGCTAATTAAAAGTATTTATTTACAAAAATTATTTATTGTCTGTTCTACATAATCTGCGGAACAGTCTCGTTTGTACGGATAAAAAAATAAACTGAGCCACGGCTGTTCCAACACGAAATCAGCCGTGGCCTTATTTATATCATTTCACTCTTTTTTGAAATAGAACAACACCACAGCAACAACTCAAATCGACTTAAAATTCCAGACTATTCGCATTCAGCAAGAAATACTTCATTCCCATGATGACAAAACCTTCATCATTTCTCCAAGGCTTTTTGCTGCCATTTACAATGACGA
The DNA here is from genome assembly GCF_003473885.1 of Dorea sp. AM13-35. Classification (NCBI taxonomy): domain Bacteria; kingdom Bacillati; phylum Bacillota; class Clostridia; order Lachnospirales; family Lachnospiraceae; genus Dorea; species Dorea sp. AM13-35. The sequence goes on along the minus strand of NZ_QUCZ01000014.1, from coordinate 46,999 downwards.
TCTTCTTGAAAGAGTCCGGGATATTACGCAGAGAATTGAACTCCTGCGTCTGTTTTTCTTCCGAAGTCATGTCATATGCAACCTGGATATAGTATCTCTGGTTTCCTTGATTCACCACAAAGTCAACCTCCAACTGCTTGCGAACACGTTTGCCCTCTTTATCCTTATCGAAGATATCCACGACACCCACATCAACATTGTAGCCACGGATCAGCAGCTCGTTATAAACAATGTTCTCCATGATATGAGTAGGCTCCTGCTGTCTGAAATTCAGACGTGCATTTCTCAGTCCCAGATCAGTAAAGTAGTATTTCAGATTTGCACCGATATACTTTCTGCCCTTAATATCGTATCGGCTTGCCTTGGAAATCAAAAAGGCATCTGTCAAATGGTCGATATGCTTGGAGATGGTTTTATTAGCATAAGTCATCTGCCGCTCACTGGCAAAGGTATTGGCAATCTTTGAAGGATTGGTCGGTGCACCGATTGCAGATGCAAGCACATCAACCAGAAGCCCAATCTCATCCACGTTCTGAATCTTATTTCTTTCAATAACATCCTTCAGATAGACATTTGCAAAGATGTTCTTCAGATAGTCCGCTTTCTGTCGTTCGCTCTGGAAACTTACGATCTGCGGCAATCCTCCGTAGATCATGTAGTCATCCCAGGCATCATCATAATCACCGTCATAGACAGAATAAAACTCTGCAAAGGAGAGAGGGTAGATTCTAATCTCATCACCTCTGCCACGGAACTCGGTCACAATGTCGCTGGACAGGAATTTGGAATTACTTCCGGTGACATACACATCAATATTGCTCATGCGGAGCAGGCTGTTCAGCACTTCCTCAAATCGTGGCATGAACTGCACTTCATCCAAAAGGAGATAATACTTCCCGTCGTCTTTCATGGCATCCTTGATGTACTTGAAGCATGCCTTGGGATCTCTTAATTCCTCGTTCTCAATACCATCCAATGCAATTTCAATAATATGATCAACATCAACGCCGTTCTCCAGTAAGTATCTCTTAAAGATGGTAAACAGCAAAAAGGATTTGCCACATCTACGAATGCCGGTAATCACCTTTATCATTCCATTATCTTTTCGCTCAATCAGCTGCTGTAGGTAAGCGTCTCTTTTAATCTCCATCGTTACACTCCCCATTTCCGTGCATCTGCACACTTTTTAGTAATGAGATTCTATCACAGAACGACCTGAATTTCAATATGTATTCCCATTTTATGTGCATCTACACACTTTTATGTAATGTTGATAAATATATTTTCAGATTTTTTTGATTGCAGTGTCTATAATCGACTACTCCAATCGTTATTATAGGTAGACAACAAAAAGAAGATGGTTCCGATGTTTCATTAAATATGTTCGTTAGTCTTTTACACAAAGGATTCTATCTCCTCTGCGCCCTAATGCTTTTCGGATTCAGTTCAACAACTGGAAGTTAATTATAAAGGTCTTTGCAAATACACCATATCTACTAACTGTACTCCGCTCTCGTAGATTGGGTGATCGTAATTATCTATAAAGAAATTTGATATAATATGTGAACGGACAAAACCACACTTTTCATAAAATGGTATTGTCAGTGGGCTATCGCCTGTTCCGACTTGCAGAATGGCGTATTGTTCTCTGTAATTATTAACAATAAACTCAATTAAGGCTCTTGCATAACCTTTCCCTTGATATTCTGGAACTGTAGCAATGTTCTTGATTTCGAGTATATCATTTTTTTCATCCGTTATGACACACTCGCACTTGACCCCATTATCATCAAGTACATACATCTTGCCGCTATCAAGATAACGGTCAACCATATCTTCCTGCTCATCTGCTAATAGGAGCAAATCAAGATATTGTTTTTTATTCTCTTTAACTTCAATAATTTTCATCAATCGCACCTTCAAATTTCGATTTCTATTTTCGTTTCCATAGCATGGTGTACTCTTTTTCACCAGTAGCTTCATCCAAACCTTCACATTGAATAATGAACCCTTCTCTTTGGTAAAAAGAAATTGCTCTGATATTCTTCTGGTATACATTTAATTGTAATCTGACTTTTTTATCCTTAATATAATCCAATAAAAGCTTACCTATGCCACATGACTGCATCTCATCAGAGACAAAAATACCTTCGATATATTCATCATTTAATCCTACAAATCCTTGTATCATTTTATCTGCTTCAAACACATAAACTTCGTATTGTGACATCATTTCTTTTACTAATTCATAATTACTCTTCCAGTATTGATTGGAAATAAAATAATGTGCTTTCAGATTTGTCTTTAACCATATGTCAGCAACTCTATCGATATCTCCGTTTAGCAACTTTCTAATCATAACAAATTTTCTCCACAACTACATCCTTTATGCTTTTCTCTTTTTTTCATTCTATCACAAGCTCACCATTAATCATCATTTTTTTGATATTTTTTCTTTTCCCCCACTGTAAAACAGCCTCTGAGCGTTTCGTTATATAGAGGGGTACACATACAGAGCAAGATCCACCCATGTTTAACAGTATTGCCATTTGGCATCCTGTTCTCCTATGGGATTTATCTTGATGGGGATCTCCCCATACCCTCTCAATAACAGACGTTTCACTTGTCTGTTGGTTCCACCTAAAGGTGTTCACAGCACTATTTCTAATATCGGAAGGGGCAGCCGATATTAAAATACGTGGACTCCCGGTAGGAGGAATAGTCTCAACGGAAGGAGGAGTATGAGAACAAAAAAAAAGATAAAGAACTGAATCACAGACATTTTATAGGATTACGTCTTACAGATGTCGAACTGGATTTATTAGACCAGTATCACTGATATATTCGTAGATCCATTCCTGTATTTCCTTATCGATGTAAGAGATATCAACGGCAACCGTGAATTGAAGCTTCTTGTTATCTACCAAATCAAGAAGTTCCGGAATAGGCTCTGTTAATCGTACAAATCTTTGTACCTGAGCTCTACTTTCCCCAACTTGCTTGCTCAAGACTTCATCCGATCTCAACTTCGTCTCATTTTGAGACAAAGTTAAATCTGCTCTGATTCCCTGCCTTTTCATTGCCTCAAGTTTCATCTTATAAGCAAAAGCTTTCTCACTCGGCAACAGTTCCTCTCGCTGAATGTTAGCGTCCATCATTGCCACAATGGCATCATCATTCGGTAATTCTCTTACGATTGCCGGAATTGTCGTAAGTCCTGCCAGCTGTGCTGCATGCATTCTTCTGTGACCGAACACCATTTCATATTCTTCATTATCATCCATGCGAAGCAGTACCGGTGTCAGTACTCCATTGATCCTTACTGTTTATATCTATCTTCTCCTAAATATTTTTCTAGTCATTGCAATATAAAATTGCTTATACATTCTCTCTCTTAAGAGTCCTGGTATTCTGGATAATATACAGAGCGACCGATATGACCATCATTATAGCGCACAAACCAATCAACAAATCTGATACCATCGGTGTAATGTGGAACCATATAATATGCACCGCTGCAGTTCCATATAATAAAAAGGTTACTATCTTTCCATGCCAGTCTGCACCATGTACTTTTCCTGTCTTTCGTATCACAAGACATCCACTAACTGCCATATACAGCTCCTTACCTGCCATTATTACGATTAAAAGAAGCACATGCGGAAAACGAGTAAACAGACAGATTAACATCGCTGCCTGTGTCAGCTTATCAGCCACCGGATCAAGTATTTTTCCTAAATTACTAATCCTATGGAATCTTCTTGCGATATATCCATCAGCAAGATCCGTAAGACCAGACAGCAATAAGATTTCACCAGCTAACAGAGGATTTTTCTTTACACAATAACTCCATATAATTACCGGAATCAGACAAAGCCGAAAAAAAGAAAGAAGATTAGGAACCGTAATAATTCTATTCAAATTTTCTTCCTGATTCACTTCACTCTGCATGTACGGTCACCTCACTTTCCTTTTTTTTAGACATAAACCAATAAAATATAACACAAAATGCTAAAGCAAATACAACACCAAAAACATTTTGAATCACTCTAAGGCTAACCGCTCCTTGTAGTCCATAAGTCTCTGCAGCAATGGCTAAAGCACCAAATGTGTTAAATAATGCCTGCCAGCCATATTGTGCTGAAAATCCTACACCGATTCCACCAAGAATTCCTATATATGCATAGATTGACGAAGGAAGCAGAAAATATAATACTGTAAAACATATAACACCTGCAATATTTCCGACAATCCTTTTACGGACTCTGTAGTGCATATCTTCCATAAACGGCAAAATCGCGGACATGGCCGCAATACCAGCCCACATTGCACGTGGCATATTACAAAGTTCTGCAATGCAAAGGACAATCGGTACGCATAAAATCTGACATATCTGCCATTTTGTTCTGGAAGAAGTGATATCAAATTCTTGTATCAGATCTTTCAGATTTCTTTTATAAGTTCTGTTTTTATGATTTCGATAAAATACAAAGCAGGTAAGTGCTGCACCTAAAGCCATTCCGACTAATCGCATCTGATAGCTTTTTCCCGTAACATCATAACCATATAGCAGCAGATACCCAAGAGCCAATGTAGATTGATTAAACATGAATGGATTATGGCATCCGAACAGAATCAACACAGCCAGTGCCGCAATATTTAACAGCATTCCCAATACCGGTGAAAACTGATTTGCTAAATGCGGACATACAGTCATAATTACAAAGAACAAAGCCAAAAGCATCGTAGATTGTCCGGTGTGGATCCCCAGATCCGCATTTCTAAACACCATGAGACATAATAAGACTACTACACCTACAATGCTGTTCTCATTTCCAAATAGGATGCTGAAAATACTAACAAAGAAAAAACAAAATGCCATTGTAACAGCTATCTTCACCAGATATACCCACATATGATATAATTTTTCTTTTAATGTTTCACTCTTTTTCAACAGGTTTTTAGAACCTGCCTGATTTAACTGCAACTCCTGATAAAATGTCATATAAATTCTCCCATCTTCTAATTTATCTTAAAACTATATAATCTCATCTTTCTGCTTTGGCAGCTCTATAACAAATCTGCATCCACCATATTCACGGTTTTCTGCTTTAATTGTTCCTCCGGCACTATCTACAATCCGTTTTACAAGTGCAAGACCTAGGCCATTTCCTTCTGCTTTATGAGATCCATCTACCTGATAGAACTTGTCAAATATTCTGGATTTTACATCATCCTCTATTCCTGGTCCTTCATCTTCCAAAATGAACTTAACAGAATCCTGTTCTTGTTTCAGAAACATCGTAATTGTCCCCTTTGAAGGGCTGAACTTAATCGCATTATCCAAAAGATTTATCCAGATATGCATAAAAAGTCCTTCATTCCCAGTATATTTAACTTCCTCCAATTCTACCTGAAAACCAATTTCTTTTTCTGTCCATTTTGTTTCCAATGAAAGAAATGCCTGGCGGATCTGTTCATCCAGACGATATTCTGTTTTTTTCATTGGTATATTCTGATTCTCTAACTTGGATAACAGCAAAATATTACCAACCAATCCGGAAAGTCTTTGGGTGTTAAATAAGATTTTTTCTACATATTCCTCTTGATCCGGAGACAGTTCTTCTCCCTGAAGTAGCATTGTATATCCTTCAATGGCATTAATCGGGGTCTTAAACTCATGAGAAACATTAGATACAAAATCCATCTGCAGCACCTCTGTTGCACGAAGTTCTTTTGTCATAACGTTAAAACTTTGATAAGATTCTCCAACTTCTGCTATACGGCTGTTCGTTTCCAAATGCTGTTCAAAATCTCCCTGAGAAACTTCCTTCATTGCTTTACTAAGTCTGGTAATTGGTTCCAGTAACTTTGCATTGATAAAGGAAGTGATCAGCCCTGCAATCAATGTATTGAAAATTAAAAGCCAGCCAAGCACAGATATGCTGCCCGGCAGATTAAAAAAATGATTCAAAAAAGCAAATAATAAAGCAGATATGACTGTTGAAAATACAAGTGCCAGCCAGATTGCACCAGTCAGACAGGATCGGATCCGCAATTCTTTTTTTTTCTTTTGTTCCATTATTTTTTCACCACCTTGTATCCAATTCCACGCATGGTTACAATTTCGAAATCCGGATTGTCTTTCAAACGCTCTCTGATTCTTCCTATATGTACCTCTACTGTATGTGGGTCTGCCTCTGTCTCATATCCCCATACTTCATCCATTAACTGTTGTTTTGTAAATGTTCGGCCTGGCGAAGCTGCAAGCTTGTACAAAAGTAGAAATTCTTTTTTAGGTAAAACAAGACTTTCCTTATCCGTTGCAACCGTCATTGCATCGTAATCAAACTCTGTTGAACCGATCACAATTTTGTGTTCATTCAATATTTGCGCACGACGAAGCAATGCCCCGACTCTCAAAACCATTTCATTCACATTTACCGGTTTTACCATATAATCGTCACTTCCCGAAAGAAATCCCTGGCGCATATCATCAAAGGAACCTTTTGCAGTGATCATAAGTACTGGTATCTGATATCCTGCTGAACGAAGTTCCGATACCAGTTCATAACCATCCATAACCGGCATCATAATATCAGAAATGATCAGATCAATATATTCCCTATCCAATACCTCTAATGCCTGTGCCCCATCTGATGCACTTTTGACCTGATATCCATTCTTCTCAAGCACTTTTTGGAATAGCTGACTTAATTCTTTATCGTCTTCTACAATTAATATTTGAAACACGTTTTTCTTCCTCCTTCATCAAAACAGGTACCTTGCCCATCCAAGCAGATGTTGTACCAAAAATATATTTCTCTGACGTTTCTTTGTTAATTCAATTGGCTCTACATGATACGGATCATTATAAGTTCCGCCTTCTAATATCTGGCGGGACACTTTTTCATATTCCATCATGCCTTCTTCTAACTGTTTATTAATATCTTTACTGCGTATTACAAGCATCAGTTCCGTATCCAGATAAGCACTTCTCATGTCCATATTAAAGGAACCGATTACAGACAGATCATCGTCAATCAGAATACTTTTTCCGTGGTATGAATAACCACCTTCATATTCCCAGATATTAATTCCTGTACTTAAGATTCTATTTCTGTTTTTCGCATAATCGGCAGACCCAAATGGATTCCCATTATTCGCAACTGAATTTGTCATGATAGAAAAATCTGAAACGGTCTCTGCAATCTCCTCCCATGTATTATACATCATATCATTACAGATAATATATGGCGTGTGGATCTTCACACGATTTTTTGCATTTTTCATCAATTCTCCCAACTGATACCACACTACTGGTTCTTTGGAACCTGTGTGAATAGGATTTGACACTAATGTAATCTTTTCTGTCTCAAAAGTTTCGTCCGTATAATCGGTCTCGCAGATTCTTTCCTTATTCTCTTCAAAATATTTCTGATAGCTGTTCTGCAGCTCTAAAACTGCGTTCTTTACAGATTTTCTATTTGCCAGTTTTTTATTGTTATGAAAATAACCACTGTCTTCCTGCTTCCATATGGTTTCAAAATACTCTGACAACTGGTTAACTGAATTTTCTTTCTCAGGTTCATCGCAAACCACTAACACGTCTCTGTCATAGTTCTTATGCCCCGGAAAATCACCCAGGAAATAATTGTATGTATTTCTTCCCCCAAGAATATATCTCTTTCCATCCGTAATCAAATATTTATCATGCATTCTACCCATCATTTTCCACGGTTTCAACGGATTGGCCTTATTATACAGTTTAATTTCAACATTCTCATGGGAAGATAATCCATAGAAATACGGATTTCCTTCCATATCAATCCAGCTCTCCATTCCATCTACTAACAGACGAATATGTACACCTCTGTCTGCCGCATCATGCAGTGCTCCTAAAATCAATTTTCCACTTTCATCGGATTGAAATGCAAAAGTAGAAAGAATAATTTCCTTTTTTGCATTCTTGATCAAACGCACTCTTTGTAAAAGCGCTTCTGGATTCTTTTCTATGATTACTGCCCGTTCTGTATTTTCACTGCATTCGTTCCGTGACCCATTTTTTGTTTCTTTTTTGGTTGTATTGGACACTTCCGGCTGCTTTTTATATGCAACGCAGATTCCGAGCAATTCATAAAAAGCCACACATAAAAAAATTGCCAGTATAACAAGAAGGATTTTACATATTTTATGCTTTTTCATTGTACATCACTTGATTCCTTTTTATTTCATACTTATACAATACAAAGTCAATCTCAATTTAACCTCAACAAGGTTTATTTTTTTCATCCATGCAAAATCTTCTTTGTACAACAGACTGTTAGATATAGCAAAAACGGCCTTTCAAAAACAGTTAACTTCTAAATCAACTGTTTTTTGAAAGGTCGTTTCATCAGATTCTTATAGCAATCCAGCAAATAATCTCATAAATAATTGTCCCAGTCGCAAATATGCACCTTGTCCGGTTTGATATTGGTCTGTCACATCACGACATTCTCCCATCGTTCTTATCAGATCATTTTTTATTTCCACAACTGCCTGACAATCTGCCATAAAACAGCCGTTTTCAAAATGGTGATATAAACTTCGATAATCCAGATTAATTGTTCCACAAGTTGCCATACAGTCATCTGCCACACTCATTTTTGCATGACAGAAACCAGGAGTCCACTCATAAACACGAACACCATGTTTAACTAATCCATGATAAAAAGAACGAGTTATATTATAAATGAATTTTTTATCAGGAATACCAGGTGTGATAATTCTTACGTCTACCCCTCGCTTAGCAGCCAGACATAACGCATGCGTCATTTCATCTGTTATGATTAGATATGGAGTCATAAACCAACAATATTTTTCAGCTTTATTTATCATACTGATATAAACTTCTTCTCCTACTTGTTCATTATCCATAGGGCTGTCTGCATAAGGTTGAACAAACCCAGTTTGCTGTGCCGCATAATCATAGTGGAAAAGGTATTTACTAAAATCAGAATCATTAGCATCCTTATCACTTACTGCATTCCACATTTCCAAAAATGTCACCGTAAGCGACTGAACAGCATCTCCTTCTAAACGAATACCTGTATCTTTCCACTGTCCATACGGGTGTGTGTAATTAAAATATTCGTTTGCTAGATTATATCCACCTGTAAATCCGACTTTTCCATCAATAACTGTTATTTTTCTATGATCACGATTGTTCAAAAACAGATTTAAACCTGGCACAAATGGATTGAATACACGGCAATGAATTCCTATTGCCTCCATCTTTTTCACAAAATCTGTGTTAATAAAGCCTATAGAACCCATATCATCGTAGAATACTCTAACTTTCACACCTGCTTTTACTCGCTCTTCCAGAACATCTTGAATCTTATGCCATGCTTCAGCGTCTTCTATCGCATGATATTCCATAAAGATAAACTTCTGTGCTTTCTCCAAATCCTTAAGCTGTGCCTCTAATCCTTTCACTGCTTCATCAAAATACACAATATCCGTATTCTGATAGATTGGATACTGCGAATTTCTTTGTATGTAACTTGCTATATTTCCTGCTTTCGGAATTGCTTCTTTTATTCTGCTCAAACACTCCTGACTGTCCGGAAGCATTGGTAACAATTTGCTATCAATTTCTGCATATCGCTCACGCATTTTATGTGTGCCACCATTCAAACCAATCAACAAATACAGGCCTACACCCATAATTGGGAAAATTAGAATTAAGATGACCCAAGGCATTTTCATAGAGGATGTCTTATTTGATGCGTACAATCCCAAAACCAAGATCCCACTCAAAATCCTTGTAAATAAATTTATGATTTCTGCATATTCATTCAAGCGTGTTACGATAGTAATAATAAAAATCACTTCCAGAAGAATGCAGATTATGGAAAAACATAGCCGCTTTACCCCATTTTTTGTTTTTGCTTTGCCCTCTAAAGTATCTTGTTTCATATATATTCCACCTTCCTACTTGCTTAGTTTTCTCCCTAAATTTCATGGAACATACCAATTTTGTCTTTTATTCTCTGCATTTCATTATCTGCTTCAATGATAGCTCTTGCAGAATGAAGTAATTCTTCACTTATCTCATCATAGCCAGGCATTTCTTCAATTCCTTTTTTATAGCGAAGTTGATGTTCCAATGTTGCCCAAAAATCCATACCATTGGTTCGAATCTGTAATTCTACACGCATAGGTGTTTTACCCTTAGCAAAAAATACTGGTATTTCAACAATCATATGATAGCTTCGATAACCATTCGATTTTGGATTTTTTATATAATCTTTTATTTCAATAACTTTAATATCATCCTGTTGGGTAATCAAATCTGATATCATATAAATATCGTCAATAAACGCACAAACTATTCGAACGCCTGCTACATCATTGAGATATGTCTGTATATTTTCTGTTGTAAATTCATATCCCATCTTCTGCAGTTTATCGTAAATACTATTGGGCTTCTTAATTCTTGTTTTTATAAAAGAAATAGGATTTCGATTGTTCTCAACTGAAAATTCATCATCCAAAACCTCAAGTTTAGTTTGTATCTCCCGAATAGCACAACGATACATCATCATTAAATTATAAAATTTTGTAGCATTATTTAAAAACTGTAGTGATTCCGGACTGTCCATCCTGAGTTTTTTTACTTTATCTTTTGTCATGGAACTTTCCTTTCTACCTCATCCCTGATTTCAAAACATTATTTATTTTGATAGTTGATTCGTTCTCCTTGAATTACTGGATAACAAATTATTTTATCACTATCCAGATTTTCTACATGCATATCTACTGCACTGATCTGATGGTTTTCATAAAGGATAATCCTCTGCAACATGAGCCATTCCAATAATTGCATAATGATTTTTCATATCGCCAACATGGCGAAAATTAAACGCATAATTACGTGGTGTAATTACTATCTGATCACCATAAGAGCATTCATAATCGAGGGTTCGTCCCAAGTAAAAATCTTTTGTTTTATAAGTTGCTGCTGTACACATGATCGTTTATCCTCCTAAATAGATTGAAATATGTCAATGAGTTTTTTTCTTAAACAATAGTATAGCACAATTCTTTTATTTCGTTCCAACTTCATACATGATCATAACATGTAAACTTTAAACTATTTTCCTAGATTATTTCTCCATCAGTTTTTCAAATCAGGTATCCATAGCTAGGATGAATTGACCTACATCTGGCAATTCTTGCAGCATTTCATTTAGGATTTTGTGCTTCACATATTTCTGCACATACACCCAACAGGCAACGCTACTGGCTTCTGATACAATTTCAGCTATGGTTTTGCGCATAAGCTCTTCAAATTCAGCAATTTCTTCTTTCGGAACAACATCATACAGTGTGGTGCCTGATGACTTATTTTTACTCCATTTTCATTTGCATCTTTAAGCAGATTCTTAACTTTTTCTCTTGAATCCTCCGGTACTTTCATGTACTCCCACATAAATGCTACCACATCGGCTGGTGTGTCTTTTTTTAGTGGTGGTAACTGAATATAATCATTGTTTTCGCTCATTTTCATATCCTCCTCACGATATAATAAAATCAATAATACGTTCTCTTGTCATATCCAGTACAGTATCTACGAAAACTCCTGCAAACAGGATCAGATACAGAATAACACTCAGCGAAAACAGGAATGCAACCCAAATGTAAGCTGGACTTTCTAAAACCCATGTTTGCAAACCGGTAATTTTGATTAGCTGTCAGCTAACAAAAATCGGATTGTGTTAGCTGGAAATTGATCATTTGGAATGGAATTTTGTGTCACGAACGTGAGTAGAAAATAACAAAAGCGTTCGTTGTCAGCTAATCCAGCTAACATTTTCGAACGCTTTGAAGCCCGTCGCCAAGAGGATTTGAACCTCCGACCCCTCGCTTAGGAGAGCTCCAACCTATTGTCACTCTCTGTCAATCTGAGGTAAGGTAAACCCATATGAGATACTATTAGAAACTGTTTCCTATTCAATTTGAGTTATTCTGAATACCCCCTCTGTCAAGCTCTGTAAAGCTCTGAAAGTTAGCTGATTGTTTGCTCCAGCTAATAATTGGGGAATGCCTTGATATTACCATCGACATCTGTTATATGACCACCATGCTTCGTACGTTCGATCATGGTAAACAGTATTCAATTAAACTTCCTATCGAAAGCACGAGATATTTTCTTGTCTATAAATAATATAACGCATACGAGACGGTTTGTCCATGCGTTTTTGACTGGCAAATTTTATATTTTATTACGATATTTTTTTCAAAATCTTTTTCTCATTTGTCTTTGAAAAATCACTTAACCGATAAGATCGGACTCGTGTCTTTACAATGATTGGAATTAACAAACCATTATTTACCAGCTTTGCACATCGATTAATAATCGTTTTGTTGGTTACACCAAGCATTTTGCTTACTTCAATTGGTGTAAACTCATATAATCGCTTTTTTAACAGAAATGCTAAGAATTCTTTTTCTTTTGCATTTAAATAAGATAGACTTCCATCTAACTCGTCGTTTTCGGATGTTTTTGATAATTCATATACCTTTTTAGAATACAATTCCATCATCCGCAAAAAATAATTGATCCATATTTCCGGATGAGGAGGGTTTTCTCTTCCTGAATAATATAACGCCGGTAACCCCATTTGCAGTGATGCATAATACTCATCTGGATCATAGGCAAAATATTCTTCCAGAGAACCTATTCCATTAAAACCATATCCATAATAATCAAGAATATAGCCTGACATTAATCTGGCGGTTCTTCCATTTCCATCTTCAAAAGGATGAATGGTAACCAATTGATAATGAACTACAGCAGCAATAATCAGCGGATGATCATCTGTAGTATTTACATATTCAACAAGTTCATCCAACAAGTCTGGAATATCAATATACTCTGGTGGAATATATTCCGCTGCGCCTGTTTCGGAATCATATACTGCAAATAACATTCCAGGTGGCATAGGGCCTCTTAAGCCTATCTTTTCTTTTGACGCACCTTTTTCAACCATTGCCTGCACTTCTAAAATCATTTCTTTTGAAAAAACTTCTTTCTTTTTCAGTTTTTCTTCTAAAAAATTTAAAGCTAAAAAGTAATTACGAACTTCCTGTTCTGGCTTTAAAAAATGTTTGTGAGGATCACTATCAATAGCCTCATTTGCCTGTTTTTCAGTTAATGGATTTCCTTCAATCTTATTAGAAGCATAGGAACTTTTTTTCTTAGAGTTTTTTCTAAGTCTGTTTTTTATAACAGGTGGCATTTCTATCGTACTAAGAGAAAAACGCTTTTCGTCTATTTCCGATATTCTTTTTAAAATTTCATTTGTTAGCGTAACCTTAATCACATGATCCACCTCCATTTCATCCATATATTATATCGTTTTATGAATCGTTTTTCCACTAAAATTACACTATTTTTTCACTATTTTTCATTACTTCATCGTCTTCGCCAGTGAATTGAGCAACGCCCGCATCTCTGGATTAGCCAACACTTTTACCAGAAGTTCCGGATCGACTTCATCAGCAACAGTAGTATTATTATTTTCCTGCTGTACATGCATCTGTGGATCCAGATTCTTTTTCTCATAAAACGCTTCTTCAAAAAGCTCTGCATTTTTCCTTCGGTCATCATCCAGAATATGAGAGTACACATCCGTAACCATATTGACCTGAGCATGGCCGGAATCACCCTGTACCGCCTTGATGTCTCCACCATTCAATTTCAGCTTATAAGTAACGCTGCTATGACGAAAACTGTGAAATACAACCGGTGGGAGATTATAGTCCTCGATCAGTTTTTTTAAAGGACCACGTATTGCTCCATCTCCTAGAGGAAGCCCAAAGGTACTTGCCATAACCAGGTTATAGTCCATATATTCATCACCAAGGATTTCTTTCATTTCATCCTGTTCCGCTTTCCAGTCTACCAACATATTAGCGACACTCTTTGGTAAGAATATCTTACGCACACTGCTTTCTGTCTTTGGTGTTTTCAGAATACGGACCGTAGAATTCTTCTTATGATTTGTCGGGAATACCAACAACACATCTTTTCCATCCAATGCATTCAACGATTCTTTTCTTATACGCTGTGATTCTTTGTTGATGAAGACATATGCACGGTTTTCTTCAATTGCCTCAGGAGAAATATCTACACAATCCCAGGTAAGACCAAGCAGCTCACCAAGTCGTAAGGAACATGAAAAGGATAGATTTATTGCAAGCTTTAATCGCTCATCTTCACAGACACTGAGCGCATACATTAATGTATCCGCTGTCCAGATGTCTCTTTTTTGTGATTTATGTTTTGGTACAGTCGCATGGGTGCAAGGATTCTTCTCCATTAACTCCCATTTCACTGCCTGTTCAAAACAGTTTCTAAGCAACTTATTAATATCCCTGACCGTACTGGAAGATACAAATTCATTTCGACTGGTTTTATTCAATGGATTGATAACTGCACGTCTCTTCAAAAGACTCTGATAATATCTTTCGATGAATCTGGTATTGATCTCTGAGAGTTTCGTATCACCAATGATCGGAAGAATATAGTTATTGATAAGAGAGACATTTCCTTCATATGTAGAAAGCGCCCAGTTTTCTTTGCCATAAAGTGCAACATATTCTGTAATAAGCTCGTCCAGTGTTTTGCATTTACGGACGACAAATGATCCCATCTCTTTTTTATATTCAATTTCTTTTTTTCTTCTCTTTGCTTCGGCTTTCGTTTCATAGGTTTCCCATTTCTGTTTTCTCTGACATTTCTTTATCCTCTTTTCCTTGAAATATGAAAGAAAAATTATTCCTTCATATAACGAAACGCTCAGAGCATGTTTTACAGTGGTCAAAAGCAAATTTTTTTACTTTTTTTCTTACGAGTTTTCTTGCGAGTTTTTTTAATGCAATTCGCAAGAAACTCGTAACATTAGATTTTTACATTTTTCATGAAATTAAGTAAAGAAAAAGAGCATATGGAATTGAATCCATACACTCTATGATTACTGGAACTTTATTTCATTTTTAATTCAACAAACTGGAATTTAGCGATTTCTTTTTCCGGTATTCTCTGTTCCACGGACTTCCTCATGATAGAAATAATCTACGATGATTGGATGTCCCTGTGGCACCCTGCCGTAGGGCATTTCATTATCAACAAAGGAACAGTCATATTGCTTTGCCATTTCTTCGGCTTTTTCTTCCAGAGTTTTGAAATAGCTGCGGTTGTGCTTGTTATAGATTTCGTCATAAAGCGGCACAAGGTCAGAATGTTTCTCTGCTATGTAATCCATAATCGTCTTTTTGAAGCCGCCCCGAAGATTGAGGTTTTCTAGCCAGAACAGATCGCACTGATCCTTTACCCGCTCAAAGATCGCTTCAAAGTCCGTGATACCGGGAAATACCGGGGATACGAAACAGACTGTACGGATCCCTGCTTCATATACCTGCTTCATAGCAGCGATACGACGCTCAATGCTTGAAGCAGAGTCCATATCGTTCTTGAAATTTTCATCCAGTGTGTTGATCGACCATGAAACGGTCACTCGTCCAAGCTTTATCAGCAGATCAATATCCCGTACCACAAGATCAGACTTTGTGCAGATCAGAATATCTGCGTCACTGCCGATCAGCTGCTCCAGAAGTTTTCTGGTATTCCCGAATTGCTCCTCCTGTGGATTGTATCCATCTGTCACAGAACCGATGACCACCCGTTGTCCGGCATATTTCTTCGGATTTTTAATTTCCGGCCAATGCTTCACATCAAGGAAAGTGCCCCATTCCTCCTTGTGCCCGGTAAAGCGCTTCATAAAAGAAGCATAGCAATACTTGCAGGCATGTGTACAGCCCACATAGGGATTGACCGAGTAACCGCCTACCGGCAGACTAGACTTAGTCATGATGTTCTTTGTTTCCACCTCACGAATGAGGATTCCATTTATTACTTCTTCCATGATTTCTGTACCTCTTACACTTTATTAAATTCTTCCGGCATTTCCTGAATCATATTTTCATCCCCTATGATAGGGACAAGGTCTTCCTTCATAAACACCGGAATACCGAACTTATGTGCCTGGTCCGCCAGAGACCATGCCCATTCCGGCTCCGTATGAATCTTCCTGCTCTGAGCTCCGGTCATGGTGCCGACAACGATCCAATTGATTCCGGAAAGGTCAACTGTGCCTGGATCGTCGAATAACGGCTCAAAGGTAACATGGTAATGTTTTGCTCTGACGTTTTTCCGAAGGGCGTCGATACGCCACAGTTCTGCTTTCCTCGTCACCGTAGCGCCAAACCATGCGTTTTCCAGATCGGTATCAAAATCCAGCAAATCAGGTCGCTTGGTAAGGAACAGGAACTGATGCTGTGGATTTTCACGGATCTTTGCAAACACCTCGTCTCTCCATTCCGGCTTCCATCCGGAGAGATCGCTCATCCCGGTAAGAAGAAAGTTCTGCGGACGTTTCTTTTCCATCATCTTGAGCTTACCCGGAAAGAATTCAGGGTCAGCGAAGTCATCAATCATATGCCAGCGTTTCACGTTGTTGCGGGCATAGCAATATGTACACCCCACTGTGCAGCCGATGACGATATTCATGTTCTGAATCTGATCTTTGATACAAATACTCATGACTTCTGCCACTCCTCAAGATTCTTTCTGATGCGGTCGAGGCATTCCTCAAACCGGGTAATTTCTTCCTCTGAAAAACCTTTGTAGTAAATATTGCCCATCTCATCAGATACAGAATCGTACTCGCCCTTTAAGGCATGTGCTTTCTCAGTCAGAAACAGGAGTGTTTTCCTTTTGTCCGTTTCAGACTGAACACGGCTTATCAGCCCTTGATTTTCCATTCTTTCCAGCATCGTAGTAAGAGATGTTATCGCTAATCCGCATTTAGTCGAGAGTGACCTGATTGAGATACCATCCTCCTGCCACAGCACATAAAGAATACGTCCCTGGGCTCCATTAAACGCATCAATATTCTTTTCACTGAGAATCTTCTCGAAAATCCGGTCTCCAAGCTGTTTTATTTTGGTGACAAGAAATCCTCCATTCATTTCCATACAAAAGCTCCTATATAGTAGTTTATTAAAAACATACTATATAGGAGCTTTATTGTCAAGAGTTTATATGTCCTAATAGGTAAATTCCGTTTTTTTCAATTCTCCAAACTGGAATTTGGTGTGTGCTTTATAAATTTTTTCCGATCCACTCAAGTTCGTTCATGGAATCCTTATTTTTTTCAAGTTCATCTCTGGCTGTTGCGTAATATGATTTTTTGAAAAGCATATCCCATGAAAGATATTTTGCCATACAGTCAAACTGCTTATCAATCAGCTCATACTGGATACTGCCTACGGGAGAACCACCTACAACAATTATGCCAACTTTTTTGTTTTTTAACTGCAATCCACGGCAGTAGCACTTATCAATGATAAGTTTCAATTGTGCTGACATTCCCCACCAATAAACTGGTGTAGCAAAAAGAATCATATCTGCGGCAGCAATTTTATTAATTGTAGAATTTGTATCATCCTTATCGACGCATCCCTTAGAGCATTGACAGACACCACATCCCTTGCATGGTGCAATGTTGAGTTTGTCGGGTTCAATGATTTCAATTTTATTCTTTTCTGACGCTCCTTTTATAAATGCATTGATTGCTGCCAGCGTATTTCCTTTTCTGGCACTTCCATTAATAATTACAATTTTCATGCGTGTATCCTCCAACTTCCGATTTGCACTTCAAATCGTTTTCTTCATTCTATCACAGCATCTATTATTCTGCCATCAATCTTTCGAACCAGGTATCCATGACAATAATAAACTGGCTTACCCCTTTCCATTCTTGCAGCATTTCATCCAGAGTTTTGTGCTTCACATATTTCTGTACATACACCCAGGTGGCAACACTGCTGGCCTGAGAGATAATTCCTACTATAATTTTACGCATAGTTTCTTCAAATTCCGCGATTTCTTCTTTTGGAACGATGTCATAGAGATCTGGAATCTGAAAATCTTCCTTCTCACAATTTTCATCCACATCAATTAGATCTGCCGTCACTCTCTTTCTGGATTCCTCAGGTAATTTCAAATATTGCCAGATCATTGAGACCACTTCGGACGGTGTGTCTTTTTTGATTGGTGGTAATTGTATAAAATCATTCTTTTCACTCATTTTCATATCCTCCTCACGATATAATAAAATCAATAATACGTTCTCTTGTCATGTCCAGTACAGTATCTACAAACACTCCTGCAAACAGGATCAGATACAGAATTACACTCAGCGAAAACAGGAATGCAACCTGTACCCAATCATGGTAACAGTATGCAGTCGCTATAATCAACAAAGTGAATATAAATCCAAGGATCCCTCTGACAACCGCATAAGTCTGTACTGTCATCTTCACTGCCAGGCCGATCACAAAAAGTATCAGCTATCTTGACTCCTTTCCTCCAGGATTCAGGACACTAAAAAATGCCTGCCTGGAACTTTTACAGATAGTAAAGTTCCAAACAGACATTGCTGTTTGACCATTAGCTGTAGCTAATAGAATTGAATACTGTTTCAGCTAATTCATGTTTGCAAGTTTGGGAGAGTTTGTTTCTTTTCCCGCCTTTTCTCTGATTTACATCCCCGAATAAGGGGTGACAACAGAGTGGAACCCAAATGTTAGCTAGAAATTGATCATTTTGAATGGAATTTCATGTCACGAACGTGATTAGAAAATAACAAAAGCGTTCGCTGTCAGCTAATCCAGCTAACATTTTCGAACGCTTTGAAGCCCGTCGCCAAGAGGATTTGAACCTCCGACCCCTCGCTTAGGAGGCGAGTGCTCTATCCAGCTGAGCTATGACGACACATGCCGCAAACCCTTGATTTTACTGGGTTTCTGGGATTTTTCCCTTCGGCCATATATAAGATTATCAACTCTTTTTCGAGTTGTCAATCTACAGATTTTTTCGATTTGGTAACATTAGAACGTTCCCCAATTTGGGGAATGCTTTGTTGTCACCATTAGCATTTTTCAGAATAGATTCGAACTGAAAGTTGTTTTTCATTTTTTCCCTTTGGGGAATGCCTCGGCTTTCTCTTAGGAGGCGCTTATTTTATCAGTTAAACTAACAAGACTTATTGCCAGAATGTTATTATAACACTCTGGCATATAAAAATCTACATTTCTTTCTAAACAGATCTTATTGCAAATAAATCACCTGCAGAATTGCCCACAAACAACTAAAAATTAATCCGCCCTTGCATCCAGATTTTTCCTTTGAACCGGCGTCCGGCTTTCGGCTCTCCAAATACTCGGTGAACCGGCACGCAGACATCGAATTTTAGGTCATTTACTTCCAGATTCATCACATAGAGTTCCTCTTTTGTGTAAATGTTTTCCACAATCTGCACACCTGTTATCACACCCAGGATGGAATACCGGTCACACTCTACACTGTAAGGCATGATGTATGTATCTACAATACTGAATACATCTTCTTTAATCAGCCTTCTTGATACTTTTGTGTAAATGTCTATATCATCCAACGCCAGATTCTCGATTGCTTCCGCATCTCCGGCTCTTGCAGCACTGACAAGCATCATCCGGTTATGCACATCTTCCGACTGCTGCTGTTTCTGTGATTCGTCCTTCATTACCGGCAGGAGAATCTTTCCCTCATTGCACAGCCCGGATAATGTAATAGAGTCATAACCTCCCGGCTCCTGCGGATGCCATTTCTTTTTCAGATATTCCATATAATTCTGAATCCGGAACATTAATGTAACACCTATTTTCACATCTTCACAGATGCCGATGTAGGACTGTTGATCCTTTGTTCTTTCCACCGTTACATCTGCATATGTTGTAATTCCGGTTCCGTAAAAATAAGGATATATATATTCTCTTTCAAATATTCCATTACTGTCCTGAAATCCACCCGCTGCAATTCCAATATTTTTTGCAAATTCTTTTTTATACTCGCACCGGTCATATTTATCTGCAGTTACAGACATTACAGCACGTTCATTATTCTCCTGCTCCAGCCCCTGCAATAAACGATCCAGTTCTTGTTTTGACTTTACACTTTCCATTCCAATTGCAGTTAAATATTGATGCATTTTACTTCCTCATTAATTATCCCCGGAGTCATTCGCTGTGGACTTATTTATCCACAATTTACACATTTATTCCGGTATTATTTTGGTCTGATCTCGCTCTTACCACCCATATACGGTCTGAGAACTTCCGGAATCTTGACAGATCCGTCAGCCTGTAAATTGTTCTCCAAGAACGCGATTAACATTCTCGGTGGAGCAACAACTGTATTATTTAATGTATGAGCGAAATATTTGCTTCCATCTGCTCCTTTAACACGGATACCAAGTCTTCTTGCCTGAGCATCTCCAAGGTTTGAACAACTACCTACTTCAAAATATTTTTTCTGTCTTGGAGACCATGCTTCAACATCACATGATTTTACTTTCAGGTCTGCAAGGTCACCAGAGCAACATTCCAGTGTACGTACCGGGATGTCCATAGAGCGGAACAGATCTACTGTATTTTTCCATAACTTATCATACCACTGTTTGCTTTCTTCCGGTTTACATACAACAATCATTTCCTGCTTTTCAAACTGGTGAATACGATATACACCTCTTTCTTCGATACCGTGTGCACCTTTTTCTTTACGGAAGCATGGAGAGTAACTTGTCAGTGTCTTTGGCAGTTCTTCTTCTTTAGTCATTGTATCAATAAATTTACCGATCATAGAGTGTTCACTTGTTCCGATCAGGTAAAGATCCTCTCCTTCGATCTTATACATCATGGAATCCATCTCTGCAAAACTCATAACACCTGTTACAACGTTACTTCTGATCATAAACGGCGGGATACAGTAAGTAAATCCACGGTCGATCATGAAATCACGTGCATAAGATATTACTGCGGAATGAAGTCTTGCAATATCTCCCATCAGGTAGTAGAAACCGTTTCCTGCTACTTTTCCTGCTGCCTCAAGATCTATACCATCAAAACTTTCCATAATATCTGTGTGATACGGGATTTCGTAATCTGGAACAACCGGCTCACCAAATTTCTCAATCTCTACATTCTCGCTGTCATCTTTTCCAATCGGAACAGACGGATCAATGATGTTCGGGATGACCATCATGATCTTCTTAATTTCAGCTTCTACATCTTTTTCTTCAGCTGACAGGCTTTCTACACGATCTGCATTTGCCTGTACTTTTTTCTTCAGTTCTTCTGCTTCTTCTTTCTTACCATGTGCCATACATGCACCGATTTCTTTGGAAATTTTATTTCTCTCTGCACGAAGAGCTTCTACTTCCTGTTTGATATCTCTGTTTTTCTGATCCAGCTCGATTACTTTGTCCACTAATGGAAGTTTTTCATCCTGGAATTTATTCTTAATATTCTGCTTCACCACATCTGGGTTCATTCTTAAAAATTTAATGTCTAACATATTGTATCCTCCTCATTTTGTAATTAATATAGGTTTATTATTATCCTTTAGTTTTATAATTACCTTATATAATAGTTTTACATTTTACTGCTATTTTTCTACAGTTTCCGGTGTATATTCCTGGAAAATCGCTTTATCCAGTGCTTCTGCCTCTTCCTCAGCAAGTTCAACAAAGCTCTCACCTTTAACAATTTCTTTTACATAAGTGTAACAGCCTTCTCTACTATGCATTGCATTCAGGATAAATCCATTATTACGATTATCCAACAGTGCAAGTACGAAACTAAGTTTACCTCCCATTTCGTTAAATGCATCGTATTTCACAACACCAATCTTCTGGTAATTTCTATCCATCTTCCGGTTCAGTTCACGAATGTCAAGACGGTTCTGTTTTACAACTTTTACTACGGATTCAAGATCTGTATAGCGTTCTTTCATGCTCTCTTCAAGAGTTTTACCGTCTTTTCCTTTCATAAACGTCTGATAGCTGCTTTTTAGCCTATTGTAGTTCATTGTAACATTTACAGTAAGGATAAACAACACAATAATCAAAATCAACATTAAGATAATAATGATTCCCGGATCAATCCCTATTGTACTTAAGATTTTGCTTTCCATAAGTTCTTATTCTTCCTTTCCTATTGTCATAATCATCTCGAACATACGTTCTAATTCTTTTTCTGAATAATACTCTATTTCTATTTTACCTTTTCCATTGCTTTTTGATGCAATACTGACCTTCGTTCCCATAACTTCTTTCATACGGTTTTCCAGATCTTTATAAACAAATTCATTCTCTACTGCTTTCTTTTCTTTTGGTTTTTTCGGATTCTTAATCTCCTTAACCAGCTTTTCTGTTTCACGTACACTTAATTTTTCATCGAAAATACGATTTGCAAGCTCATACTGTAATTTCTTATCGTCAATTGCCAGCAGCGCTCTTGCATGTCCTGTAGAAATCATCTCATCAATAATCATCTGCTGTACTTTATCATCCAGTTTCAGCAAGCGCATAGAGTTTGTTACAGCGGTACGACTTTTTGAAACTCGATCTGCGACTTCATCCTGTTTCAATTGAAATTCTTCGAGAAGTTTTTTAAATGCCATAGCTTCTTCGATTGGGTTCAGATTTTCTCTCTGAATATTTTCAATCAAACGAATTTCCACAATTTCCTGTTCACTGTATTCTTTTACTATTACAGGTACCTCTTTGATACCGGCCAACTTTGCTGCACGCCATCTTCTTTCGCCTGCAATAATCTCATAATAATCTTTAATTTTTCTGACAAGCAACGGCTGCAAAACCCCATGAAGTTTGATAGAATCAGCGAGCTCAAGTAATGCATCTTCCTCGAACTTCTTTCTCGGCTGCTCTCGGTTTGGTTCGATCATGCTGATTTTCATCATCTGAACGCCGTCTTTCATTTCTTCTTTTTTCTCTTCAGCTTTTTGTACCGTCTCTGTATTTTTCTTAGCCGGTTTATTATCCGGTATCAAACTATCAAGACCTTTTCCAAGACCTTTTTTCTTAACCGCCATCTCTCATTCGCCTCCTGCATTATTTTCCGTATTATTCTTTTTCCATCACCTCATCCGCCAGGCGCATATAACTGTCTGCACCTGCAGATTTTGGATCATATTTGTTAATCGGCATACCATAACTCGGTGCTTCTGCCAATCGAATATTGCGAGGAATAATTGTTTTATATATTGTCTGATCTAAGTTATCTTTTACATTTTCAACGACTTGCAACGAAAGATTAGTTCTTGCATCATACATTGTAAACACAACACCTTCTATTGTCAGTTGCGGGTTCAGACGATCACGAACCAACTCGACTGTATGAATCAGCTGGCTTAACCCTTCCAGCGCGTAATATTCACACTGAATAGGAACTAATACAGAATCTGCTGTAGTCATTGCATTAATTGTCAGCATACTCAAAGATGGTGGACAGTCAATTACTATATAATCATAGTCTTCTTTAATATTTGCAATCGCATTTCTTATAATATACTCTTTTTCATCTACATCAAGAAGCTCAATTTCCGCTCCGGACAAATCAATACTTGTTGGTATTATATCCAGATTTTCCAGAACATCCCTCACAATCACTTCATTAATTGATGATTCTCCTATAATCAAATCATACACTGTGTTTTCAACATTATTTTTATCAACACCTAATCCACTTGTCATATTTCCCTGCGGATCCATATCCACCGCCAGAACTTTCTGTCCTTTTTCCGCAAGGCATGCCGATAAGTTGATAGCTGTAGTTGTTTTTCCCACTCCACCTTTTTGGTTGGCAATAGCTATAACTCTTCCCATTTTTATCACCTTTCTATTTTGAGCTTCTTCTAGTATAGCATTTTTTATTTTACTTTTCTATAAATGTTTCACGTGAAACATAATTTTTCACTTTTTTATAATTGTTTCACGTGAAACATTTATATTTTTGTCTATTTATAATCTTAATGAATATTACCTGCTTACTATAATAATTAGACTGTCTTTAGAATATAACGTTTAAGACTGATCTCTTTGGCGGCACACAGCATAGAACAATTTACAAGCAACTTTTGATTCCGGTATCATATTATATCATTAAATTTTATTCGTATCTTTAATATTATCTTAATTTTGTCTTATACTGTTGTAATTGTTTTAAACATATCAATTTATTTATAAGCAAGTAAAGAAAATTAACGTCCTGATTTTATGATGATTTATTTATAATTACATATAATTTACAATTACATATTCTTTCTTCAAATTATAAAATTCATCGTCCCATATTGTATATGTTTCACGTGAAACATATTACTTATAATATTAGAATAATTTATGACTAACCAAAATAATTTTCTAACTGTCAACGTTATATTATTCTTGCAGCAATATTTATGAAATAATGTTTTCTTTCATTCTTTAAATTCTTGCAATAAATGTTTCACAACAACTATTCATTTATATATTACGATATTTTCCAAAAAGCATCTGTATCACTATGTTTCACGTGAAACATTTACTTTAATTTTAGCATGTGGTATTATTTATATTGTAGTATCAAACGTTTTCACTGATTCCATTAATCAGAAGATCAACATTTGATGTGACAATATATAAGCAAAAGGAGTAATACTCATGAGTTGGAAAAAGAAAGCTATTACTATATCTGCATTATCTGCATTGACAACATTTACTATACATTTGGCTAATAAAATAATTGATATTTCCGCGACTTCTGAAAATCACGAGCAAAACACAGCCGGTTCTTACTTTGATTGGAAATTTGGAAATATATATTATGAGAAATATGGCGAAGGTGAGCCTGTTCTTCTGATTCATGATTTTTCTGTCGGAAGTTCATCTTATGAATGGCACAGAATCATTGATAAACTGGCAAAAAGCCATCTTGTTTATACAATTGATCTGCTTGGATGCGGAAGATCCGAGAAACCATCCATCACTTATACTAATTATTTATATGTGCAATTAATCACAGACTTCATTAATCAAGTTATTGATTCACCTTGTGATGTCATAGCAACCGGTATTTCTG
Organism: Dorea sp. AM13-35; assembly: GCF_003473885.1. Taxonomy (NCBI): domain Bacteria; kingdom Bacillati; phylum Bacillota; class Clostridia; order Lachnospirales; family Lachnospiraceae; genus Dorea; species Dorea sp. AM13-35. The sequence goes on along the minus strand of NZ_QUCZ01000014.1, from coordinate 21,925 downwards.
GATCATTCGCAATTGCAGCTGTACAGAACAACAAAAATCTTATAAATCGCATTATACTTGTAAATCCTGAAGATGTGAATAAATTAAATAAGATGCCATCAAAGAGAAGTAAATCTCTGACATGGTTTCTAAATATGCCTGTATTCGGCACTTATTTCTATAATATATTAGTAAAAAGGAGACTTATTACAGATAAATTCAAGAACGAATATTTCTATGATCATTACAAATTAAAAGAGGAATATATTAACAACTACTACGAAACAGCTCATCTGGACCACTCTTCATCCAAATATTTGCTATCCAGTCTGCTTGGCCATTATACAACTGTTAATGTCTATCATTGTATGAAATCGTTAACAAATAGTATTTTCATTATATCTGGAGATGAAGATTCCCGAAATGCTGATATTGCGTGCAAATATGAAAGTATTCTTCCATCTATCGAGATTATGAAAATAGAAGATACCAAACATCTTCCTCAATTAGAAAGACCTGATGCTTTCATTGAGCAATTAGCTGTAATACTTTCCTACGAAGATGAAACGACAATTTAGTATTATACAAGGTAAAGCAAAAAGATGAATGTGCCTGCCCCATGCGCTACGTACATTCATCTTTTTTATTATCCTATATTCTTTTTACACCAATGGCTCCTTCGATGGCAATCCTGCTTTTCTTGGATATTTCTTACCGGTATTCTTTACTTTCTTTATTTTCACAAAAGAACGACCGATATCTGTTCCCGGAAGTGCAAATTTTATAACATCACCCAGTGTACCTCCAAGTATACTTACTGCACGTTTCGATTGCTGTAATTCCTCTTCTATCTCACCGGACTTATAGGATATAAAATATCCCCCTACCTTTACATAAGGCAAGCAGTATTCAGATAAAGTAGCAAGATTTGCTACTGCTCTGGACACGCACAGATCATACTGTTCTCTATATATTTCCTGCTTTGCAAAATCTTCAGCTCTTCCATGAATTGTTTCAATATTCTCCAATTCTAATGCTCCAATAACGTCATTCAGAAATTTTATTCTTTTATTTAGTGAGTCCAATAATGTCACTTTAAGGTGTGGAAACACAATTTTTAATGGAATCCCCGGAAATCCTGCTCCTGTCCCTATATCAATTACATTTTTAACTTCTTCTTCATCCAATGCCTTGATCAGAGATACACTATCCACAAAATGCTTTTCTACTACATCGTCATATTCCGTAATTGCAGTGAGATTCATTACTTTATTACGTTCGATCAACATATCATAATAAGTAAGAAATTGCTCTGTTTGCATATCACTTAACTGTATCCCTATTTCTTCCATTTTTTTATTTAATATTTCTTTATGCATATATATTACCTTTACTCTCAACTCTCATATACAATGTTTGAGATATTATCCCAAACTTATGATACATATATTTTTCTTTGGATGTTATTAATGTTATATATATTATATACCATTAAACACTCTTTTAAACAACAGCTACCATGCTACTTATATACCCCTCCAAGGTATATTAACAGAACTGATATGTCTGCCGGAGATACTCCGGAAATTCTGGATGCCTGTCCGATTGATGCTGGTCTGTGTTCTTTCAGCTTCTGAATCGCCTCGATACGCAAACTGTTTACTTTATCATAATCAATATCTTCCGGTATTTTCTTACGTTCCAGCTTCTTAAACTGCTCTACCTGTCGCATCTGTCTTGTAATATATCCAGCATACTTAATGCAAATATTAACCTGCTCTGCTACTTCTTCTGCAAGATTTTTCGGAAAATCCGGTCTTGCATTATCAATCGGCTTTAACATATCATATGTCAGCTCTGGTCTTCGGATCAGTTCCGCAATTGTGGAACCAGAAGAAAGTGGTGTACTTCCACATTCTTTTAATAATGTCTGTACTTTCTCATTTGCGCCGACATTTGCATGTTCTACACGTTCTATTTCGTTTTTAATCAACTCTTCTTTTTTCAGTAAACGCTGATATCTTTCTTCATTGATCAGACCGACTTCGTAACCTTTTTTTGTTAACCTCTGATCTGCATTATCCTGACGAAGCAGTAATCTGTATTCTGCTCTTGATGTCATCATACGATATGGCTCATGACTTTCTTTTGTAACAATATCATCGATCAGCACACCAATATACGCCTCTGAACGGTCCAAAATCATTGGTTCTTTTCCTTGTAACATTCTCGCTGCATTAATACCTGCAACAATTCCCTGTGCCGCTGCTTCTTCATATCCTGAACTTCCATTAAACTGTCCGGCACTGAACAGCCCATGAATATTTTTGAATTCAAGAGACGGTTTTAACTGTCTTCCGTCAATACAATCATATTCAATTGCATATGCATTTCGAACAATTTTTGCATTTTCAAGTCCCGGAACTGATCTGTACATCGCATATTGCACATCTTCTGGCAACGAACTGGACATTCCACCTACATACATCTCATTTGTTCCAAGTCCTTCCGGCTCGATAAATACCTGATGACGATTTTTATCGGCAAATTTTACAACCTTATCTTCAATTGAAGGACAATATCTTGGTCCTGTTCCCTCTATCATTCCCGAATATAGTGGTGAACGATCGAGATTTTCACGAATGATCCGATGAGTCTCTTCATTTGTATAAGTCAGCCAGCAAGATGCCTGATCAATCTGCACATCGTTTGGATTTGTTGTAAATGAAAACGGAACAATTCTCTCATCACCAAACTGCTCTTCCATTTTACTGAAATCAATGGAATTTTTGTCAATTCTCGCCGGTGTTCCCGTTTTAAAACGATACATCTTAATTCCAAGCTCTTTCAGACAATCCGTAAGATAATTTGCTGACTGTAATCCATTTGGTCCTGTACTCATGCTCACATCACCGTAAACACAGCGTGATTTCAAATAAGTTCCTGTACATAAAATAACAGCTTTGCACCGGTAAATCATCCCAGAATACAACTGAACTCCTGTCACTTCATCATTTTCAGTAAGAATATTCACAATCTCGGCCTGCTTAATCTCCAGATTCTCCTGATTTTCCAGAACCTGGCGCATCGTTTTGCTGTATTCATTCTTATCAGCCTGTGCACGCAGTGAATGTACTGCAGGTCCTTTGGATTTGTTTAGCATTTTGGACTGGATAAATGTCTGGTCAATGACTTTCCCCATCTCTCCACCGAGTGCATCCACTTCTTTTACAAGGTGTCCCTTAGAACTTCCTCCAATATTCGGATTGCACGGCATAAGTGCAATACTGTCTACACTGACAGTAAATACAATTGTACGAAAACCAAGTCGTGCACACGCCAGAGCCGCCTCACACCCTGCATGACCGGCCCCGATCACTGCTACATCATATTGATCTTTATTTTCCCATACAGAATTTGCTGAATATTTCATTTACAAGATCCTCTCCTATTGTCTCGCCTGTGATACTGCCGAGTGATTCATATGCATCTAACAGATCAATGGAATAAAAATCTTCCGGCATTCCCATTTCAATACTTTCATTTACCTTCTGAAGTGATCTGTACGCTTCCTGAAGTGCTGTTTTCTGACGAACATTTGTAATATAAATCTCGTCATTAAATGTCAGTTTTCCATCATAGAACATGTCTTTTAAAATCTGCTCAAACTCCGCAATTCCACTCTTCTCTTTCGCAGAAACTTCAATGATCGGATTATGATTTTCTGTCTCACTCGAATTTACAGGCTGTAATTCATTCACTTTATTTTCAATTACTTTTTTCGTAACTATCATATCTAAATCTGACTTATTTAGCAAGATAATTGCCTGTTTTCCCTGTATCATCTTCAGAATCTCGATATCATTTTCATCAAGTTCAGATGACGCGTCAATTACAAATAAAATCAGATCCGCATCTTTTGCATAATTGATTGCTTTATCTACACCAATCTTCTCAACAATGTCTTCTGTATCACGGATTCCTGCAGTATCCATGATATTCAGAGAAATTCCCTGCAAATTGATATGTTCTTCCAGTACATCTCTTGTTGTACCGGCAATATCCGTTACAATTGCTCTGTCTTCCCCAAGAAATGCATTCATAAGCGATGATTTTCCGGCATTCGGTTTTCCCAAAATTACAGTATTCACACCCTCTTTCAGAATTCTTCCATCATCACATGTGTCCAACAGATGTCTGATATCACCGATCAGTTCGTCCACTGTTACTTTCAACTTTTCTCCGTATCCATCCACACTGATATGTTCCGGATCATCTAACGCTGTTTCAATAAATGCAGTATGATAAATAATTTTCTGTCTGATATTTGAAATCTTCTCTTTTACATTTCCTTTCAACTGGCTAACAGAACTTTTCAATGCATATTCATTCTGAGCAGTAATCAGATCTCCTACTGCCTCTGCCTGGGAAAGATCCATTTTTCCATTTAAAAATGCTCTTTTTGTAAATTCACCTGGTTCCGCCGGTCTTGCTCCATATTTGATCACTGTCTCTAGCACTTTTTTCACCACATACACACCGCCATGGCAGTTGATTTCCACAGTATCTTCTCCTGTATAAGTATGTGGACCACGCATCAGCATTACAAGGACTTCATCGATCACCTCGTCACCATCGCATATATAGCCATAATGAATGGTATGTGACATCTGCCCACTAAGCTTTTTATTCTTTTTTCCACGATAAATACGATCTGCAATTTCAACAGAATCTTCTCCTGTCATTCGTACAATACCGATTCCGGAATTACTCATAGCCGTTGAAATAGCAGCAATAGTGGTCTGCTCATTATAATTCATCGAATTCCTCCTAATAACATAAAATTGCATTTTTCGTTATATAAAAAATAGAGGTCATCAAAACCCCTATTTTTTCTTTCTTTATCTTCTTACCAATGTTACTACAACTCTTCTGTACGGTTCTTCACCTTCGCTATGTGTAGATACAGCAGAATCAGACTGAAGAGCAGAATGAATAATTCTTCTTTCATAAGGATTCATCGGCTCAAGAGAAACAGATCTTCTTGTTCTCTTTACTTTGCTTGCAATGTTCTTTGCAAGATTTTCTAATGTCTGTTTTCTTCTTCTTCTGTAATCTTCTGTATCGAGTTTTACTCTGACATAACCATCCTGCATTTTGTTTGCAACTCTGTTTGTAAGATACTGCAGGGAATCCAGTGTCTGTCCACGTTTTCCAATCAGAATACCCATATTCTTTCCGTCCATCGTGATGCTCAGAGCACCTTCTTCATCAATCTCTGCTTTCACTTCAACATCGTTCATATCCATTGCAGCGAGTACATCTTTTACAAATTTCACACATGCTTCTTTTGTTGCATCTTCAACAGGAGCAAGTTCAACTTCTCTCTTCGGAACTTCTTTTTTCACGAATTCCTTCTTTGGAGCCTCTTTTTTGAAATTATCTTTTTTCACATGCTCTTTTTTGTGGAATTCTTTTTTATGAAAATCTTTTTTCTCTTCTTTAAATTCTTTTACTTCTTTTTTAACAGGCTTTTCTTCTACTTCTTCAACAACCGGTTCCTCTACAGGTTCCTCTTGTTTTCTGCGCGCCTTTATTACTGCCTGCTTCATGCCGATTCCAAGAAATCCGGCACTTCCTTTCTCAATTACTTCGTAATCTAAATGATCACTTGTCACACCAAGCTGGATCAATGCTTCTGTAATCGCATCATCCAATGTTTTAGCTGATACAGTAATGTAACCGTCCATAATAGCGCCCCCTATTTGTCCTCATTGAATTTTCTAACCATATTGGCTTTCGCTGCAAGACTTCCTTCTTTTGCATTCGCTGCATTCTTTCTTGCTTTTTCAAGCTTTTTCTCTTTTTCAGCATCAGAAACACCCAGACTTGATTTCTCAGAAATGTTTTTCGTATTCATCTGAGCCATTGCATTGATCTTCTCTGCTTTCTCGCTTCTCTTTGCACGTTTCTTTTCTGCTTTTTCTTTATTCTTTTCTACCAGATCTTCAACAGACATCTTCTGCAGGTGTTTGTTGATAAATACCTGCTGTACACAACGTACTAACGCACTGATGATCCAGTAAATACCGATACCAGTCGGCAATGTAAATACCATGAATACAGAGAACAGAGGCATTGTCATATTCATTGTCTTCATAGTTCCTGCCATCGGATTATCTTTATCCATCTGCTGCTGTCCGGAAATTGCCTGGGACAGTTTCATACTTACATACTGTGTTCCGGCTGAAAGAAGCGGAAGCACGATTGCCGTGATCATGATCACAATTGCCGGCATTCCGTATGATCCACTGTTCTTCAGCATAGCAGCCGGAGATACGGTAAGATCCGGTATTGTGATAAATCTGTTTACTGCAGCCGGAGCTCCTTTGATTGCCGGTACATACTGCTGAATATTATAAATAACCGGATATAATGCAAACAGGAACGGCATCTGGATTAACAGCGGAAGGCATCCTCCCATCATGGAAGTTCCATATTTGTCATATACCTGCTGGATTTCTTCCTGCTGCTTCATCATAGAAGCCTGATCTTTTTTGTTTTTATACTTTTTCTGAATTTTCTGTACTTCCGGGTTGATCACAGCCATCATTTTAGATGATCTCTGCTGATTGATCGTCAATGGAAGCATACAAGTATATACCAGAATCGTATAGATGATAATTGATAATCCTACAAGCCCATTATCTGAGGGCAGAGCCTTATCTAAGAAGTCATAGATAAAACTCATTACTTTACCTAATAGCCAGCATAACTGTCCTACGAGCGGCCAGTTTGCTGCAGTCAGTAAACTTACAGTCATTCGTTCTTCCTCCATCGTAACTACATTTTTTATGGAACTGGATCAACGCCTCCCTTTGAAAATGGATTGCATCTCAATATTCTCCATAACGCAAGTCTTCCGCCTTTCCATGCTCCGTATTTTTCAATTGCTTCTTTTGCATAACAGGAGCAGGTCGGATAATATTTACAGGTCGATGATCCTTTGAGGTTCGATAAATATTTCTGATAGAATCTGATATATGCCAACAGAATTCTTTTCATAACACGCTACCTCATATATATAATTCATGAAGAGTTCCAAGATGGATCAATGCGCTCTCTATTTCTCGATATGTTTTTCCTTTCGCACCGGCTCTAGCAATTACAACCAGATCCCATCCACACTTGAAGTGCTCTTCTTGTAGTCGATAACTCTCTCTAATTAATCTCGTTATTCTATGACGTACTATACTATTTCCAACTTTTTTACTTACAGATATTCCCAATCTGTTTACATCTGAATGATTCTCTCGAATATACATGACCAGATATTTGTTTGCACAGGATTTTCCTTCCTTATATACTAAACGGAAATCCCTGTTTTTTTTTAATGATTCGGAATATTTCATTTTCATTTTCTCCTAATTTTGAGAGAAGAAAAGGCCACATATATGCGGCCTACGCTGATAATTTCTTTCTTCCTTTTGCTCTTCTTGCTGCAAGAACTTTTCTTCCGCCTGCAGTGCTCATTCTTGATCTGAAACCATGAACTTTAGCTCTTTGTCTCTTTTTTGGCTGGAATGTCATTTTCATTGATATCCACCTCCTTATATTTTTAAGGGTTATCCCTCAGTTTTCTATAGACATCATTTTTTATTATATTCATAAAATTCCTTTACGTCAAGCAAAACCTGCGAGTTTATAGACTTTTTCTTTGTATTTTAGTTAATGGGGATAAATATGCCGGTATTCCACATTTTTCACTTCGCCTTATATAAATAGGTAAGAACTTATTTATCATGGAATTATCCACTAAATGTGGAAAACTTTGTGGATTTCAGTGGATAACTTGTGGATTTTAACTTTTTTTTCCACAAATCGAACGCAAATATGCCGTTTTCAATGGGGAAATTAGTTATCCACATTGATTAAACGTTGCCTAATCCCCCATTTTGATGTAAACTATAATAGAGTATATAGAAGATTAGGAGTTTTATAAAATGAACACAGTAGAGGAAAAATGGCCGCAAATAATAGAACATTTGCGCGTGGAACACGAATTATCCAATGTATCATTCTCGACATGGATTAAACCGCTGAAAGTATATGATGTCATCAACAACACTGTATTTATTATGGTAAATATGAATTCAAGTGTTGAATACATTGAAAAAAAATATCTTCTTCCTTTGAAGGTATGCATTGCTGAAATCACAGGAGAAGAATACGAAGTTTCTTTCATATCCGAAGATGATGACCGATTGAATGAAATACAGAATATGGCAGTTGAAGCAAGTCAAAAGAAACGTACGAAGTCCGTAGCCGAAAGAGCCGGGCTGAATCCTAAGTACACTTTTGACACTTTTGTTGTAGGCGGAAATAACAGTTTCGCCCATGCAGTTTCCGTTGCGGTAGCGGAATCGCCGGGACAGGTTTATAATCCTCTATTTCTCTACGGAGGTGTCGGACTGGGAAAGACTCATCTGATGCATTCCATTGCACATTTTATTTTAGATCAGAATCCAAAGAAAAAGATTTTATATGTAACAAGTGAGACATTTACGAATGAACTGATTGAATCATTAAAGAACGGTAAATCATCCGGCAACGAATCTTCTATGACAAAGTTCCGCGAAAAGTACCGGAATATTGATGTACTGTTAATCGATGACATCCAGTTTATTATTGGTAAAGAAAGTACGCAGGAAGAGTTTTTCCATACTTTTAATCATTTACATACTTCCGGAAAGCAGATCATTATCTCCAGTGACCGCCCGCCAAGGGATATCGAGACACTGGAAGCCAGACTGCGCTCCCGTTTTGAGATGGGTATGCTTGCAGATATTTCTTCTCCGGATTATGAGACACGTATGGCAATCCTTCAGAAGAAGATCGAACTGGACAAGCTTGAAAAATACAACATCCCATTAGATGTAATCCAGTACATTGCCACAAATATCAAGACAAATATCCGAGAACTGGAAGGTTCTCTTAATAAACTGATTGCTCTTTACAGACTGAATAATAATGAAGGAACGATTGACATATCTCTCGCTGCCGAAGCATTGAAAGATATTATTTCTTCTGATAATAACCGAGAAGTTACACCGGAACTCATACTGGATATTGTTGCAGAGCACTTCAATATCAGTATTGCTGATCTTAAGAGCAAAAAAAGAAACGCAGAAATTGCCAATCCTCGTCAGGTAGCGATGTATCTGATGCGTACGATGTCTACCAAAGAGCTTTCTTTAAAAGCAATTGGTGCTATTTTTGGTGGAAAGGACCATTCTACTATCAAATACGGTATTGAAAAGGTAGAATCCGAGATGGAGACCGACGAAACACTGGCAAATACTGTCAATATCATTAAGAAGAAAATCAATCCGGCTTAGTTTATGTGAATTATTATGTGGACTGGCTTGGGATAACTTTCATATAATTGTGGATAATTATGGGATTATATGTGGATTTTTAACCAACGCGGTGGATAGAATTTTTTTATCCCAATGCAATCCCCATGAATTCTCATCGAAATCCACAGAGTTTTTAATTCCGGAAACGCCGATAAACAGAGGGCTTGAAGGGTTTTTCCCCTTTTCCACACCCCCTAAGGCGACGGATACGGAAGCATTTCATAGACATAATATATATTGCGCACCGCGAAAGGAGTTTTACACACATGAAAATTGTTTGCACGAAAAGTAATCTTGTAAAAGGGGTTAGCATTGTTTCAAAAGCGGTACCTTCAAAAACAACAATGTCAATCCTTGAATGTGTATTGATCGATGCTACAACAGATATTATCCGTCTGACTGCCAACGATATGGAACTTGGTATCCAGACAGACATAGAAGGTGAGATCATCGAAAGAGGTATGATCGCTATTGACGCGAAGTTTTTCTCCGAAATCGTAAGAAAACTTCCAGACAGTGATGTCATTATCGAAACAGACGAATCTTTACAAACTACGATTGTCTGCGAGAAAGCAAAATTCAATATTTCCGGTAAACCGGGCGATGAATTTTCTTATCTTCCAATCATCGAAAAAGACGAATCGATTGAAGTATCACAGTTTACGCTGAAAGAAGTAATCAGACAGACTATTTTCTCTATTGCTGATTCTGACAGTAATAAACTGATGACAGGAGAACTTTTTGAGATTAAGAATAATATGCTTCGGGTTGTATCTCTGGATGGGCACCGTATCTCCATCCGTAAGATTGCTCTGGATGCAGATGTTACAGACAAGAAACTTGTTGTTCCAGGTAAGACACTGATCGAGATCAGTAAGATTTTATCCGGAGAAGCTGAAAGCAAAGTAAATATTTCTTACACAAGCAATCACATTGTATTTGAGTTTGATAATACAGTTGTTGTATCCAGACTTCTGGAGGGAGAATATTTTAAAATTGATCAGATGCTATCCAGCGATTATGATACTAAGGTCAGAATTAACAAAAAAGAATTGTTAAACTGTATTGACCGTGCTACTCTTCTCGTCAAAGAAGGTGATAAGAAGCCAATTATCATCAATATTGGTGATGAGATCATGGAACTGAAGATCAAATCACAGATTGGCTCCATGAATGAAGAGATTATGATCAACAAAGAAGGTAAGGATCTGTTGATCGGATTCAATCCGAAGTTTCTGATTGATGCATTAAGAGTTATTGATGACGAGGAAGTAACACTTTATCTGATGAATGCGAAAGCTCCGTGCTTCATCAAGGATGACAATGAGACTTATATTTACCTGATTCTTCCGGTAAACTTTAATGCGGCTGGTTAAGAGGTGAAAAGATGGAAGTTATAAGACTGAGAGATGAATATATTAAACTCGGACAGGCACTGAAAGCTGCCGGTCTTGTTGAGTCCGGAGTGGAAGCAAAGGAAGTAATCACAGAAGGACTCGTAACAGTAAATGGAGAAACAGATACCAGACGCGGCAGAAAATTATATGCCGGGGATATGGTATTATTTGGTGGAGAAGAGATAAGAATTGAAGATTGAGTCTTTAAAGCTTAAAAATTTCAGAAATTATGAGCTGTTATCTCTTGAATTTGACAAAGCAACAAACATCTTTTACGGTGATAATGCCCAGGGAAAGACGAATATCTTAGAGGCTGTCTATCTTTCAGGAACAACAAAATCCCACAGAGGAGCCAAAGACAAGGATCTGATTCGTTTTGAACAGAATGAGTCCCACATTGAGACAGTTGTAGAGAAGAACGGCATTAATTATCAGATCGACATGCATCTGAAGAAGAACAGTCCAAAAGGAATTGCGATCAATAAGATGCCGATCAGAAAAGCCAGTGAATTATTCGGAATTGTCAATATTGTATTTTTCTCGCCGGAAGATCTGAATATTATTAAAAATGGTCCCGGAGAGAGAAGAAGGTTTGTGGATCTGGAACTTTCTCAGCTGGATAAAGTATATCTGAGCAATCTTGCAAATTATAACAGAATTGTGAATCAGCGGAATCATCTGCTGAAAGAGGCGGCATACAACAGTGATGTACTGAAAACACTGGATATTTGGGATATGCAGCTTGTTCATTATGGCAATCTGATCATTCAGAGAAGGCAGGAATTTGTAGAACAGATGAATGAGATCATTTCCGGAATCCATAACAAACTGACCGGAGGAAAAGAATCCATCCGGATTTTATATGAGCCAAGCAATAGCTATCTGACGCTGGAGCAGGCGCTGAACAAGAACAAAGAAAAAGATTTGCGTATCAGAAGCACATCTGTAGGTCCGCACCGGGATGATATTGCATTTATGATCGGCGATATCGATATTCGTAAATATGGTTCCCAGGGACAGCAACGGACTGCGGCATTGTCCCTCAAATTATCAGAAATAGAGCTGGTAAAACAGTCGATTCATGATACGCCGGTTCTTTTACTGGATGATGTATTGTCTGAACTTGACAAACACAGGCAAAACTATTTACTGGATAGTATTCATGATATACAGACGCTCATTACCTGTACGGGGATGGATGAGTTTGTAAATCATCGATTTTCTATAAATAAAGTATTCCATGTCCAGAGCGGACAGGTAAAGAAAGAAAACTAGGAGGAATAGAATGAGTACAGAAAAAGTACAGCACGAATATGGTGCAGATGAAATCCAGATACTGGAAGGGCTTGAAGCTGTCAGAAAGCGTCCCGGAATGTATATCGGAAGTACATCATCGAGAGGTTTACATCATCTCGTATACGAGATTGTAGACAATGCCGTAGATGAGGCACTTGCAGGATTCTGTGACACGATTTTTGTGAGCATTAATAAAGATAATTCGATTACCGTTGTAGATAATGGACGTGGAATCCCTGTCGGAATCAATCATAAAGCGGGTCTTCCTGCAGTTGAAGTTGTATTTACCGTGCTGCATGCCGGTGGTAAATTCGGCGGTGGAGGATACAAAGTATCCGGTGGGCTTCATGGTGTAGGAGCCTCTGTCGTAAATGCGCTTTCCAACTGGCTGGAAGTTGAAATCTGTAAAGAAGGCAAGGTTTATAAACAGCGCTATGAGAAAGGAAAAGTCGTTCAGAAGCTGGAAGTGATCGGTTCCTGTGCTCCGGAAAAGACGGGAACAAAGGTTACATTTTTACCGGATGATACGATTTTTGAAGAGACTGTTTTCGAGTATGATATTTTAAAACAGCGTTTCCGCGAGATGGCATTTTTAACAGCCGGACTGAAGATTGTATTAAGAGATGAACGTCCGGAAGAAGAAACGATAGAACGGACATTCCACTACGAAGGTGGTATCCGCGAATTTGTAAAATATCTGAATAAGAGCAAGACTCCGCTGTATGAAGATATCATTTACTGCGAAGGAAATGTCAACAATGTATCTGTGGAAGTTGCAATGCAGCACAATGATTCTTACAGCGATAATACGTATGGATTTGTAAATAACATTACGACTCCGGAAGGAGGAACCCATGTAGTTGGTTTCCGTAATGCGCTTACAAAGACATTTAATGATTATGCAAGAAAGAATAAATTACTAAAAGACAGCGAGCCGAATCTGTCCGGCGAAGATATCCGTGAAGGACTGACTGCAATCATCAGTGTAAAAATTGAAGATCCACAGTTTGAAGGACAGACAAAGCAGAAATTAGGTAACAGTGAAGCAAGAGGTGCCGTTGACAGTGTTGTAAGCAAACAGCTTGAGATTTATCTGGAGCAGAATCCATCTGTGGCAAAGATGACAGTCGAGAAATCTGTGATGGCGCAGCGTGCAAGAGAAGCAGCAAGAAAAGCAAGAGATCTTACGAGAAGAAAATCTGCTTTAGACGGTATGTCGCTTCCCGGTAAACTGGCTGACTGTTCTGACAAAGATCCGAAAAACTGTGAGATATATATCGTAGAGGGAGACTCTGCCGGCGGTTCTGCGAAGACAGCGAGAGACCGTGCGACACAGGCAATCCTTCCACTGCGTGGTAAGATTCTGAATGTTGAGAAAGCAAGACTGGATAAGATTTATGGCAATGCCGAGATCAAGGCAATGATCACTGCATTTGGTACAGGTATCCATGATGATTTTGATATTTCAAAATTGCGTTATCACAAGATCATCATCATGACAGATGCCGATGTCGACGGTGCACATATCAGTACACTGCTTCTGACATTCCTGTATCGTTTTATGCCGGATCTGATCAAAGAAGGATATGTATATCTGGCGCAGCCGCCGCTTTATAAGCTGGAGAAGAACAAAAAAGTATGGTACGCATACAGCGATGAAGAATTAGACAGTATCCTGCAGGAAGTTGGACGAGACGGAAACAACAAGATTCAGCGTTACAAAGGTCTTGGAGAGATGGATGCAGAACAGCTCTGGGATACAACAATGGATCCGCAGCACAGAATACTTCTGAAAGTTAAGATGGATGAAGAGACAACAAGTGAACTGGATCTGACATTTACAACCTTGATGGGAGATAAAGTAGAGCCAAGACGTGAGTTTATCGAAGAAAATGCACAATACGTGAAGAATTTGGACGTGTAGGAAAGGAAAAGGATAAATGGAAGATAATATTTTTGACAAAGTCCATGAAGTGGATTTGAAAAAAACAATGGAAACATCTTACATTGACTATGCGATGAGCGTTATTGCTTCACGTGCACTTCCGGATGTAAGAGACGGTCTGAAACCGGTACAGAGAAGAATTTTATACTCTATGATCGAGCTGAACAACGGTCCGGATAAACCACACAGAAAATGTGCCCGTATCGTTGGTGATACCATGGGTAAATATCACCCGCACGGTGACAGTTCTATTTACGGAGCACTCGTTAATATGGCACAGGAGTGGTCTACCAGATATCCACTCGTAGACGGTCATGGAAACTTTGGTTCTGTAGACGGTGACGGTGCAGCCGCCATGCGATACACAGAGGCAAGATTAAGTAAGATTTCCATGGAACTGACAGCAGATATCAACAAGAATACCGTTGATTTTGCGCCGAACTTTGATGAGACAGAGAAGGAGCCGACAGTACTTCCGGCAAGATTTCCGAATCTTCTGGTAAATGGTACTTCCGGTATTGCGGTAGGTATGGCAACAAATATTCCGCCGCATAACCTGAAAGAAGTCATCAATGCAGTTGTTCAGATCATTGATGATCAGATCGAAGACAGAGAAGAGACAACGATTGAAGAGATCCTGAAAATCATCAAAGGACCGGATTTCCCGACAGGCGGTATGATCCTTGGAACAAGAGGAATCGAGGAAGCGTATCGTACCGGCCGTGGCAAGATCCGTGTCAGAGCAATCACAGATATTGAAGCTATGCCAAATGGCAAGAGCCGTATTATTGTAACGGAACTTCCGTTTATGGTAAATAAAGCGAGATTGATTGAGAAAATAGCAGAGATGGTCAGAGATAAGAGAATCGATGGAATTACAGATCTGAGTGACCAGTCCAGCCGTGAAGGAATGAGAATTGTCATTGAACTCAGAAGAGATGTCAATGCAAATGTCATCCTGAATCAGTTATACAAACATACACAGTTACAGGATACTTTTGGTGTGATCATGCTGGCACTTGTCGGCAACCAGCCAAAAGTCATGAATCTTCTTGAGATGTTAAATCACTATCTGAATCATCAGGAAGAAGTAGTGACAAGACGTACACAGTATGAGTTAAACAAAGCAGAAGAAAGAGCACATATTTTAAAAGGACTGCTGATCGCACTTGATAATATCGATGAAGTAATCAATATCATCCGAGGTTCGCAGAATGTCCAGATCGCCAAAGCAGAGTTGATTGAACGGTTCGGACTTTCCGAAGTACAGGCACAGGCAATCGTAGATATGCGTCTGCGTGCGCTGACAGGTCTGGAAAGAGAGAAGATTGAAGCTGAATACAAAGAACTGATGGAGCAGATCAGCAGATTAAAAGCAATCCTTGCTGACAGAAAGTTACTTCTTGGCGTGATCAAAGAAGAGATTCTTGTTATCCGTGATAAATACGGTGATGAGAGAAGAACATCCATCGGATTTGATGAGTTTGATATTTCCATGGAAGATCTGATTCCAAGAGAAGATGTTGTTATTACAATGACCAAATTAGGATATATCAAGAGAATGTCCAATGATACATTCAAAGCACAGAACCGTGGTGGCAAAGGTATCAAGGGAATGCAGACACTGGATGAAGATTATGTAGAAGAACTGTTTATGACGCATACACATCATTACATCATGTTCTTTACAAATACCGGAAGAGTTTACCGTCTGAAAGGCTATGAAATCCCGGAAGCTTCCCGTACTTCAAGAGGAACTGCGATCATCAATCTGCTGCAGTTGATGCCGGGTGAGAAGATCAGTGCTGTCATTCCGATTGAGGAGTACAGAGAAGGTGAGTATCTGTTCATGGCTACGAAGAAAGGTCTTGTTAAGAAGACGCCTATTACAGATTATGCAAATGTAAGAAAGACAGGTCTTGCAGCAATCACTCTTCGTGAAGAAGATGAATTGATTGAAGTAAAATACACAGACAATAATCAGGATATCCTGCTTGTTACCAAGTATGGTCAGTGTATCCGTTTCAAAGAAACAGATGTCCGTTCTACCGGAAGAACATCTATGGGAGTACGCGGAATGAATCTTTCTGACAGAGATGAAGTCATCGGTATGCAGTTAGATTCCCAGGGAAGTGAGCTTCTGTTTGTATCTGAAAAAGGTATGGGAAAACGTACTGACATGGATGAATTTACACCACAGAACCGTGGCGGTAAAGGTGTGAAATGCTATAAGATCACAGAAAAGACAGGTAACGTAGTTGGCGTAAAAGCTGTCAACGAAGAAGATGAGATCATGATCATCAATACGGAAGGAATTATCATCCGTATGAAGTGTGAAGGAATTTCCGTACTTGGAAGAATTACATCCGGAGTGAAGCTCATCAATCTTAAAGATAAAGACATCGTTGCAAGTATTGCGAAAGTAAGAAAAGGCGACGAGGACGATTCTGAGGAGGAGCAGGAGAGCACTTCCGAATCTGAAGAAGCAGATGTAACAGAAAACGATACATCTGAAGAATAGAAATATTATATTGATTAAGTAAATAGAAAAACTGACGTATCTGCAGAAAGAATCTCAGGAAGATCTGAAGTACGTCAGTTTTATTTATTTTATTATGACTGCTGTCATATTCTGCAAAAATCCTCTGGAATCCGGATTCCACTACAGTGTTGTTATGGGACTTCGCCTCTTAATATTCCCTGATTGTCAATAGTACATAAAATCTGTGAAAATAGAGTGAAAGGAAGAGAACATTTTATTTTCGTAGAATTTTTATCAATAATGATGTAAGATAAAAAGAGGAAAATAAAGGAGGTCGTTATTATGACTACGGATATTAATATGGAGCAATTACAGAAGGATGCAGTAGAGATTTTCAATCAGGGGTTCGCCTGTTCAGAATCGCTGATCTATGCTATCCGCAAGAATTTTGATCTGGATATGTCGGATGATGCAATTGCGATGAGCTCAGGATTTCCATGGGGACTTGGAGGAGGCGGCTGTATATGCGGAGCGCTTGCCGGAGCAACAATGATGATTGGGTATTTCTTTGGACGTACCACACCGGGAGATCCAAAGATCAACAAATGTTTTGCCCTGACAAATGAATTACATGATTTCTTCAAAGAATATTGCGGAGCAACCTGTTGTCGTGTACTTACAAAAGGAAAAGAGAAAAATTCTCCGGAACGTAAGGCACAGTGTACAGACTTTGTAGCAGCAACTGTAAAGAAAACAGCAGAAATTATTCTGCGAGAACTGGAAGCATAGATTCTGGAAAGATTAAAGTTACACTTTTTAGCAAAGATAAATTTAAGAAGCGAGTATAAAAAAGGCTTACCTGCAGAGGTAGGTCTTTTTTGTTGAATATAAAAATATAAAAATATAAAAATATAAAAAGCTATTTACCCAAAATCCACCCTTTAAATATCGAAAAAAGATAAAAAAATATTGAAAAACAATAAAGACATATTGAAAAACAATAAACAATATGCTATTTTATAGAAAATAAAATAAGAAGGAGCAATCTAATTATGAATACAAAGACAGTTAAATTTACAAAACATATTCTGGATGTAATGTTTGTAAGTGGAATTATTGTAATTCTGACATTGCCAATCAGTTTACGATATCTTGCAAAGTTCAAGATTGAGGTATTTATGAATCAGTATATACCAATGCTTATTATTTTCGGAATATCAGGAATCCTTGGAGTGACGATCATATATGAACTCCGCAGAATGATGAAAACCGTAATGGAAGAAGAGTGTTTTGTAACCGCTAATGTAACGAACCTCAGACATATGGCAAGATTAAGTTTTGGAATTACAATTTTATGGATTATAAAACTATTTTTCAATCCGACACCGGCGGCACTTGTAATTATAATCGTTTTCTTTATCGCAGCTCTGTTCAGTCAGGTACTTGCATGTGTATTCAATCAGGCAATCGCATACAAAGAAGAAAATGATTTTACGATTTAGGGGGTGTCACAATGGGAATTAAAGTACATTTGGATGTAATGATGGCACAAAAAGGAATCGGACTCGTTGAACTGGCGAATAAAATTGAAATTACGCCGGCAAATCTGTCAATTTTGAAAAATAACAAGGCAAAGGCAATTCGTTTTACAACATTAGAAGCTATCTGCAGAGAGCTCGACTGCCAGCCAGGAGATATTATCGAGTATACGAAGGAGTAATATGCGAAAGAAATTAATTTCGGCCATTTTAATTGTAATATTCTTTTTTGCTGTTCTATTGGGTATTTATCAAACAAATTACAATAGCATTATTAAGACATATGGCGGAGAAGTATCAGAAAGTTTCCCAGAGAAGATTCCATGTGCCAAAAACAAAAGTAAAGTGGACATATAGTTTTGTAAAATGTAGTGGAACACAAGAAAAAGAATACGAATGGAATCATGGTTATGTATGTGGATGGGCAGCCAATGATGAAATTCATACAATTGTATATTTTTACGAAAATTGGTAATTAAGATTGTGGATATTGAAGGAGCGTTTAATATGGATCGATATATTGAAAAAATAAAAGAAGAATATCCGTTTTTTGCAGCATTAAGTTTATTATATGGAATTATTTTCACAGTATCATTGTATGAAAATATTTCCGGAATCACATTTCCAATATGCATCGGAATCACAATTATTTTTATAAAAATTTTTTTAAAGAAACTGGGTCTGAAATTAAAAAAGGATTCCTGGATATACATAACAGGAATGTTGCTTTTAGGAATATCAACTGCATGTACAACATCGTACTTTTTTATATTTTTCAACTGGGTAGGAACAGCAATTTTATTAACCGTATTTATGCTGCATCAGTTTTATGATGATACAAGCTGGAATTTCGGCGGCTATCTGAAACGAATCATTTTACTTGGAATTGGAATGATCGAAAGTACGCCAGCCCTGTATGTTGGAGGAGTAAGATATCTAACAAGAGATCACACCGGAGAAGATAAAGCAAAAAAGAAAAATATGTTGATTGCAGTTTTAGTTGGAATAGTAATTGCAGCATTGTTGCTTCTCATCATATTTCCGGTGCTGTTCAGTTCGGATGCAATATTTGCAGGGATATTTGGGAATGTATTAAAGCATATAAAAATAGGCAGGGTACCTGGATATATCGTTTTATTTATAGCAGGTGTACATTTATGCTACACATTTTTCTATACAGCAAGCAAGAAAAATTTTGCGGAAACGGATAAAGAAAAGAAGAAAAATGGAAATGCAGTAATTGCGATCACATTCACAGGAATCATCAGCGCAATTTATGTATTATATTGTATAATACAGATTTTTTATCTATTCATCGGAGTGCAAAAAGGTCTTCCGGCAAATACAACCTATGCGGAATATGCAAGAGGCGGCTTCTGGCAGTTATTGTTTGTCAGTGCACTTAATTTTATAATTGTTATATTATGCCTTTATATATTCAAAGAAAATAAAATTTTAAATATTATACTAACCATAGTCTGCAGTTGTACATTTATAATGATCATTTCAGCGGCATACCGGATGTTACTTTATATCGGAGTTTATCATCTTACATTTTTAAGAATACTTGTATTATGGTCATTGTTGGTACTTGGACTTGTTATGTGTGGCGTCGTGATTTCGATATATAAAAGAAACTTTCCAATGTTTCGTTATACAATGGTGATTGCATTTGGATTATATATTTTTTTGTCATTCAGCCAACCGGACTGGATGATTTCAAAATATAACATTGCTCATATACAGGCAGAAAATAAAAAACTGAAATTTAATGATATAGCAGAGCTGACAGATATGTGGTCAGAAGATGCTGCTCCTGTATTAGCAGATCTGAAATCGGAAGATCTGGACAGTGAAGACAGAGATAATGTAAAAGATGTACTGGCGGAATATTTCCGGGAAGTGAAAAAAGACCAAAGTGATCTAAATTTAAGAAATTGGAATTTAGGAAGGTATAAAGCGAAAAAAGCAGTAGAAAACTTCCAAAAGGGGACGGGGATTTTTTAGAAAATCCCCGTCCCCTTTTGGACATGCACCTGGCACTTTAAAAAAAATCCCCGTCCCCTTTTTACTAACTTTACATTTTATCCACAAAACATTATACTAAAATAGATAATATTCCCCAACAGTGGGGAAACGAATAAGGAGAGGAGTTTACAATGAAAAGGATCATAATGATGGTATTTCGGAATCTGTTTCTAGTTCCTTATATGTGGATAAGATTGTGCTATCATGCATCACATGTGGATAAATACAAAGAAGAACAACATTACGAGTTACTAAAGTATATTACTCACAGAGCAAATAAAGGTGGAAACGTTACGATTGATGCATACGGTGTGGAAAATATTCCGGATGAAAATGGATTTATGTTCTTTCCGAATCATCAGGGGCTTTATGATGTATTGGCTATTCTGGATGTATGCCCGAAGCCATTTTCAGTTGTAGCTAAGAAGGAAATTGCGAACATTCAGTTTTTGAAACAAGTATTTGCCTGTATGAAAGCATATATGATAGATCGAGATGACATTAAGCAATCACTTCAGGTAATTATCAATGTAACAAATGAAGTAAAAAAGGGAAGAAACTATTTAATTTTCCCAGAAGGAACAAGATCTAAAAATGGAAATGAGCTTCTGGAGTTTAAAGGTGGAAGCTTTAAAGCTGCTACAAAAGCGAAATGTCCAATCATTCCGGTAGCTTTAATAGATTCATTTAAACCATTTGACACAAATACTACAAGTCAGGTAACAGTTCAGGTACATTTTCTGAAACCTCTTTATTATGAAGATTATAAAGATATGAATACAAAAGAAATAGCAGCGCTAGTCAGAGAAAGAATTCAGAGTACAATTAGAGAAGCTGGATTTTAAATAGAAATAGTGCAACGTAAAGAAACTTGTTTTTCTACGAAGTGAAGAAAAAGAGTAGAAGTTGGTTTTACAAATGGGAAAGTAAAAAGGGCTTATTTAGTTTCACAATGACATAATTGAGAAAAAATAAAAAAATGGAAATACTATATTGACAATAAATATAAACTCTAGTATAATAATGCGTGCTGGAGAAATACTCAAGAGGCTGAAGAGGCGCCCCTGCTAAGGGTGTAGGTCGGGTGACCGGCGCGAGGGTTCAAATCCCTCTTTCTCCGTAAGAAAATCGCAATTCATTGAATTGCGATTTTTTGTTATGCGATGAGGAAAATACGCCATGCTTTTATGACAGCATTTGTCGACCGCTAATCAGCGAATAAAACTCGCAAAGTGTTTTCTATGGAAACAGGAAAAAACATATATGTAGATTCATTCTGCGCCATCTAATCAGAATAAGATTTTTAAAGTATATCTCATATGAAGTTGATTTGCACTAGAATTTAGAATTATTAATGTCAGGTTTACCGGTTTTATTATTTAACAGAGAAAGCATCATTAATTGTAATGGCAAATAAAATGAAAGCTATAGAAAATATAATATTATATGTATTATTATAAATAATCGAATGCAAAAAATTGTGTTACAAAAATATAATGTGAAAAGATATATAAAATAAGAAGTAAGAATGTAGAGTGTACAGTTATGATATGGGAATATAAAGACCTATATATAGTATAAAAGCATTAAATTAATACTTTGTGCAGCATTAGAAAAGAAAATGTAAAAAAGTGTAAAAAAAATTACTAAAACTATTGACATGTAATTGCGTAAATGGTATTATATCTAAGCTGACTCGCAAGAACAACGGTTCAAACGAATAGCAAAATAAATTTAAAAAGTTGTTGACAAACGCTTGAAGATGTGATAATCTAATATAGCTGTCGATGAGACAACAGATAAGAACCTTGATAATTAAACAATAGACAACAACCCTGAAA
>NZ_QUCZ01000013.1:0-73495 GCF_003473885.1 Dorea sp. AM13-35 | reverse complement strand
AACTTTTTTATTTTTCTTTGTTGTCTTCCGTGTGACATCTACGCTTCTCAGGTTTGCCTCACGCGACAGCTATATTAGAATACCACTACAATTCATAATTGTCAATAATGTTTTTATAATTTCTTCAATTCCGAATATTCTGATAATTATTCTTACAATAAGTTCATCGTCTGATTTACACTTTTTACGCCAATTACTTCTATTCCTTCTACTTTACCAATTGATTTCAACGACACTTCCGGGACCACGCACACCTTGAATCCAAGCTTCTTAGCCTCTGCAACTCTCTGTTCAGGCATGGTTACTGCACGCACCTCACCACTGAGCCCAACTTCACCAAACACAATCGTATCTTCACTTACAGGACGATTTTTATAACTTGACGCAACTGCCATTATAATTCCAAGATCTACTGCCGGCTCATTCATACGGATTCCTCCGGCAATATTTACATACGCATCATACCCGGATAACGGCAATCCGACTCTTTTTTCCAGAACCGCCATCAGCAGATTCACTCTGTTATAGTCAATTCCTGCTGCCGTTCTTCTCGGCATTCCAAAGTTACTTTTACAAACCAGCGCCTGAATTTCCATCAGCATTGGTCTTGTCCCTTCCATTGCACAGGCAACAACCGATCCCGATGCATTTTCCGGTTTGCCGCTCAACATAAATTCTGACGGATTCTCAACTTCTACAAGGCCTTCTTTTCTCATTTCAAACACGCCAATTTCATTCGTGGAGCCAAATCTGTTTTTTACTCCTCGAAGTATTCTGTAAGAAGCATGTCTGTCCCCTTCAAAATAAAGTACGGTATCTACCATGTGCTCCAGAACTCTTGGTCCTGCAACTGTACCTTCTTTTGTCACGTGACCGACAATAAAAATCGCAATATTCATACCTTTTGCCAATTGCATAAATACGTTCGTAGATTCCCGCACCTGCGAAACGCTCCCCGGCGCCGATCCAATCTCTTCATTGTACATTGTCTGTATAGAATCAATCACTACCACATCCGGCTTTTCCCGTTCGATTGCCGTCTGGATCAGATTCAGACTTGTCTCACATAACAGATAAAGATTTTCTGAAAATTCACCCATCCTGTTCGCACGCAGTTTTATTTGTTTCAGAGATTCTTCTCCTGAAATATACAACACCTTTTTATTCATTGCAGAAAGTTTCTGACAAACCTGTAAAAGTAATGTCGATTTACCAATTCCGGGATCTCCGCCAACCAGGACCAGTGATCCTGGCACAATTCCTCCACCAAGCACCCTGTCCAGTTCTACCAGTTCTGTTTTCATTCTCTCATCTTCGTCTGTTGTCACGCTCGACAAAGTTACTGCCTGTACCTGTTTTTCCACCGAACTTTTCTGTCCTTTTATCGATACTACCTTTTCTTCTGCAAATGTATTCCATTCCTTACACATCGGGCACTGCCCAAGCCACTTTGACTCTTCATGCCCACAGTTCTGACAGAAATATACACTCTTCTTTGCTTTTGCCATTCTAACGCTCCTATAATTTGGTAAAAAAAGAGCTGCTCTCTCGCAGCCCTTTTTGACTTTTCTGTTTCACTTTGTTTCCATCAATATCAATAATCGGTCGGGATTATTTTTTAATGATCTTAACTTCCATCGAACGCTCTGGTTCCAGTTCAGCGCTGACGCTCAGCTTACCACTCAGATTCGTCTTCATATCTCCGACATTCACATCATCCAGATATACTACATATTCGGTATCTGCCTCCAGTTCCAGTGTAAACTGAACATCTTGCATTGCTGATACAGAAAATGTAACGACTTGTTCAGATGCATTAAAATTCGTAACTGCTGTTCCCGGTACGGATTCATATACGAACATTTCGTTCTTCTCCAGTTTGGTAATCTCAGAAAATGTCTTTACTTTGTAAATGTCTCCCTGAAATTCAAAACCGTCCAGTTTGGTCTTACTCCCTAATGTATAATCTCCAAAGCTTAATGTTCCATCATTCTCAGCTCTTAATAATTCTTTCACAGCTGCCATTTCATGTGTCCTCCTACAGTTCTTCTTTCGTATCCCTATTATATATCAAAACATTTTTATTTTGTAGCTTTTGGGATAAATTTTATTTCTTTTTTAGACATTCCGACTACTATTTCGGAGTCTTTTTTTACTTCTCCATTCAGAAGTGCTTCTGCCAGCGGTTCCTCCAGCCGGTTCTGTACCGCTCTTCTGAGCGGTCTTGCGCCATATTTTTGATCCATTCCCGTTTCTGCAATATACTCTTTCACAGATTCACGGATCGTGAGTTTAATTCCAAGCTGTTCTTTCGCACGCTTTGTAAGTTCGCGGCACATCATTCCGACAATCTTCTTGATCTCTGCTTTTCCAAGCGGATGGAACACAAGAATCTCATCAATACGGTTCAAAAATTCCGGGCGGAAGATCAGTTTGATCTCACGCATGACATTATCTTTCATCCGCTTATAATCATCGGCCGCATTTTCCTTCACATTAAATCCAAGCTTCTTCGGATCAATGATCGCCTGTGCTCCGGCATTCGATGTCATAATAATCACGGTATTACGGAAATCTACTTTTCTTCCTTGTGAATCTGTAATATGTCCATCATCTAAAACCTGTAACAATATATTAAATACATCCGGATGCGCTTTTTCAATTTCGTCGAACAATACAACCGAATATGGATGTCTGCGCACCTGCTCGCTCAACTGACCACCATCTTCATGCCCGACATATCCCGGTGGAGATCCGATTAGTTTTGCCACGCTGTGTTTTTCCATATATTCGGACATATCTACCCGGATCATAGACTCTTCACTTCCAAACATTGCTTCTGCCAGCGCTTTTGAAAGCTCTGTCTTTCCTACACCAGTTGGTCCGAGGAACAAGAATGAACCGATCGGGCGGTTCGGATCTTTCAAACCGACACGTCCACGTCTTACTGCCTTTGCCACCGCCGTAACGGCTTCTTCCTGACCGACTACACGTTTATGAAGCGTTGCCTCCAGCTTCTTAAGTCTCACGCTTTCTTCTTCCTTAAGTCTGTGTACCGGGATCTTCGTCCATTCAGCTACAACATCTGCAACATCATCTTCTGTGACAGTAAATTTACTTTCCTTATTCTTCCGCCGGAAGCGCTCCTGCGTCCGTTCTAATTTCCTCTGGATCTGCTCTTTTTCCTGGTTCTTCTCTCTGGCTTCCGACATATCACCGCTGCGGATCGCATTTTCCAGATCTGTCTTTACTTTTACAAGACGTTCCTCCAGATCATATACAGATGCCGGTGCCTTGAATCCACGCAACCGTACTTTCGCGCACGCTTCATCAAGAACATCGATGGCTTTATCTGGCAAAAAGCGATCACTGATATAGCGCTCAGATAACTTCACCGCAGCATCCAGCGCTTCTTCATCAATCTCTACCTGATGATGCTTCTCATAGCCGGCTCTTAATCCTTTTAAAATCTCTGTGCACTTCTTCTCATCCGGCTCTTCAATCGTAACCGGCTGGAATCTGCGCTCCAATGCAGCATCTTTCTCTATATATTTGCGATATTCAGAAATCGTTGTTGCACCAATAAGCTGCAGTTCTCCTCTCGCAAGCGATGGTTTTAAAATATTAGAAGCATCCATCGCACCTTCTGCGCCGCCTGCGCCAATGATCGTATGCACTTCATCCAGAAATAAAATGATATCTCCAGCATTCTCTACTTCACGGATCAGCCGTTTCATACGTTCTTCAAATTCTCCGCGGTACTTCGTGCCTGCAAGCATTCCCGCAAGATCCATCGTATAGATCCGCCTGTTCTTCATACTTTCCGGAACAATTCCTGCAGCAATTCGGGCTGCAAGACCTTCGATCACTGCGGTCTTTCCTACACCCGGTTCGCCGACTAGGCACGGATTATTCTTTGTTCTTCTGCTTAAGATCTCCATCAGACGCTCAATCTCTTTCTCTCGTCCGATCACCGGATCTAATTTGCCTTCTTCTGCACGCAGTGTCAGATCTGTTCCATACTGATCCAGCACGGAATCCTTTCTTCCACCTGCATCTGCTGCCATATCCTCCATCATCTCTCTCGGATCAACACCGGATACAAGCCAGATATCCTGCGATATCTTCTGCAGACTGATATTTAACGTCTGCAATATTCTTGCCGCCACACAGTCTGCATCATGCACAAGCGCAAGGAGCATGTGTTCTGTTCCTATCTTATCTGCATGCACGCGCACTGCTTCTATCTTACTCTCTTCTAACACAAATTCCAATCTTGGACTGTTCTTAATACTTCTGCTGTCAATCGTCTGTATACCTGCAACCGGAGTTACAAGTTCATTAATAACCTGCACGAGACGTTCTTCATCCACACGGTTCATTGCCAGCACCTGTCCTGCAACACCTGTAAATACTTTCTGTAATGCAAGCAGTAAATGCTCAGTTCCTATATAAGGATGATGCAGCTCCTTCGCAATTGTCCTGGACAGGCGAAGCGCCTCTTTTGCCTGTTCTGTATAAATCATTCTGTCTTTCCTTTCCCGTATTCATCAAAAATCTCATCAACCAGAGTATGAACTTCTTCTCTGGTTATATTCTTACAGCATCCCTTTGCCAGAAGGATTCTTAACTGTTCTTCCAACTTCAGAAGTGCTCTCGCTTTGTCTACGTCAATGGCGATCACAGCACCTCGTCTGCGGTCAAGCTGTATAAAGCCTTCCTGCTTTAAAATAGAATATGCCTTGTTCACCGTATGCATATTAATCCCTATATTGTCTGCAAGACGTCTGACCGACGGAAGCGTATCACCTTCTTTGATCATCTCTGTTGCAATTCCCATAATGATCTGGTTCTGCAACTGTACATAGATTGCTTCATCGCTGTTAAAATCAACTTCTATCAGCACATTATCACCTTTTTCATTTTGTTATACAACCACTATAACACAATTAAAGAGAGCTTACAATAAAAACTGTAAGCTCTCTTTCGCAACTTTGAAGGAATTAAGTTTGGAAATTTCTCTCTTATACGAGTGTATGGATATCTGCATATTCGTAGCAGTCATAACTGTCTGCAACGTTCTTACATGTCAGTTTTCCATCGTATGTATTAATTGCTGAGAAAATCACTTCGTTATCTTTACAAGCCTGCTCCAGACCTTTTCCTGCAATCTGAAGTCCATAGCTTAATGTTGCATTCGTAAGCGCAATTGTAGATGTTCTCGGAACTGCTCCAGGCATATTTCCTACACAGTAATGTACGATTCCATCTTCAATAAAAATCGGATCATCATGATACGTAACTTTTGTTGTCTCACCGCATCCGCCCTGGTCAACTGCCACGTCAACAAATACAGCACCTGGTTTCATCTCTTTTAAATATGCTTTTTTAAACAGCTTCGGTGCAGATTTACCAGGAATCAGAACAGAACCGATTACAAGATCTGCCTCTTTTACTGCATGTTCGATATTGGAATCATTAGATGCAAGTGTCTGGATTCTTGCTCCAAAAATATCATCCAGATATGCAAGTCTCTTTAAATTGATATCAAGGATTGTTACATTGGCACCCATACCTACTGCGATCTTGCATGCGTTCGTTCCTACAGAACCACCGCCTAAGATTACAATATTAGCCTTTGGTGTACCTGGAACACCTGCCAGGAGAACACCTTCTCCGCCAAAACGTTTTTCGAGGTATTTCGCGCCTTCCTGAATACTCAGACGGCCTGCAATCTGGCTCATCGGTGCAAGAAGCGGAATACTTCCGTCACGCTCGATCAATGTCTCATATGCAACGCCTTTTACTTTTCCATTCAGGAGTGCATCTGTCTGCGGTTTGTCCGCTGCCAGATGTAAATATGTATAAAGAATCAGGCCTTCATGGAATAATGGATATTCTTCCGGAAGAGGCTCTTTTACTTTGATCATCATCTCAACGGTGTCCCATACTTCTTTTGCAGAATCAATCATGATTGCGCCCGCATCTTCATACTCTTTGTCTGTAAAGCCGGAGCCAACCCCTGCGCCTTTTTCGATATAAACTTCATGTCCTGCATTTTTGTAACTCTTTACATTGTTAGGGGTCATACCTACACGAAATTCATTGTTTTTGATTTCTTTTACGCATCCAACTTTCATTTTTACTACCTCCTGTTTTACTGATGTCGTTTCTTTTTAGTTTCCGGGATAATATTTTTCATCTTTCATTTTTTGTGAAGAATATTATTCATTTATCTCTAAAATTATACTAACACAAGCCTTTCTATTATGCAATAAAAGTTATTTATTTCACGAAAGTTTTATTTTCGTTAATAATATGTCAATTGTACCGACAATTGCACTTGCATATTTAGGCTTTTCATGATTAAATTTAAGTTAGAAATATCTCATTTCTATTTATATGTAAAAAAACTGAGGAATAGACTATGAAAGAATTAAGAGAAACAATACATAATGCAACTCTGACAAAAACGCAGAAGCTGATTGCCAAATATGTTCTGGACAATTCAGCCGATGCCTGCTTTATGACTTCAACGGATATCGCCGACACTCTTGGCGTAAGCGAATCTTCTGTCGTACGGTTCAGCCGCTCTCTGGGTTACAGTGGATTTATGGAATTCCAGAAATCCCTGCGAAAGGATTATCAGGATAAGGTGCTGAGCATTTCCAGCTCCATTACTGTACCTTCACAGCGAGTTGCCAAGCAGGCAAAATTGGAAACTAATTCAGATTATATTAAAAGACATTATAAAAATACAACGAAAAATCTGGATACTATTTTTTCGCAGAATGCAACTTCTGCTTTTGATGAAGCTGCAAATATTATTATCAACAGCAGACACAAATATATCGTTGCATCCCGCGGCAATGCATGTCTGGGCGATTATTTTCTTCTGTACCTGAAGCATATGGTACGCGGAGTGGAAAGCACTTCTTCCGCTTCCATCAGCCCGATTGATCATATGTGTAATATTTCAAAAGAGGACTGCCTGATCGTATTCAGCTTTCCAAGGTACTCTTCCATGGATAAACTTGCTGTACAGATGGCATGTGATGTCGGCGCACAGATTATTCTTTTCACAGACAAGCCAAGTGCACTTCTCGCACCTTATGCCACTGTTCTGATTACAGTTCCGGTTGACAGCAATGCTTTTTTCAATTCTCTTGTCGCACCACAGTTTGCATGTGAAGCACTGCTTGATACGATCAGCCACCATGTGAAGGGCATTGAGAAGCGGCTGAAAAAAATCGACCAGTACTTAAGTGAGCTGGGCACATATTGATATGTTTAACGTCAAAACACGCTCTGTGAGTTTTATTCGTTGATTAGCGGTCGTCAGATGCCGCCATAACAAGAAGCCAGCTTCCGGTTAGCGAATGATGTATCCTGATACAGAGACACATCATCCGCTAACCGGAAGCTGGCTTTTATGTTTTTAATAAATACTATATTTTACATTGCATCGTCAATCGCTTTACCGATATCATGACGCATATATTTGTTTGCAAATTCTACCCATTCTGTTGCTGCATAAGCATTTGCACGGGCTTCTTTTAAATCTTTTCCTTTTGCAGTAATTCCAAGAACACGTCCTCCGTTTGTGACGATCTGTCCATCGTTTTCTTTCGTCCCTGCATGGAAACAATAATATCCGTCTGCATCATCGAATTTTTCCAGACCGTGGATTGGAATTCCTTTTTCGTATTTGACCGGATATCCATCACTTGCCAGAACGACACATACTGCTGCATTGTCTTCAAACTGCAGATCTACCTGATCAAGCGTTCCATCTATGCAGGCTTCTACTACTTCCAAAATATCATTCTTCATACGTGGCAGGACAACCTGTGCTTCCGGATCTCCGAATCGGGCATTGTACTCCAACACTTTCGGACCAGCTTCTGTCAGCATGAGTCCGAAGAAAATCACGCCTTTAAATGGTCTTCCTTCAGCTTTCATGGCATCAACCGTTGCCTGATAAATATATTTATTACAGAAATCTTCTACCTCTTTTGTGTAGAACGGGCTTGGCGAGAATGTACCCATTCCGCCGGTATTAAGTCCTGTATCTCCGTCTCCTGCACGTTTATGATCCTGTGCAGAAGTCATTGTCTTGATTGTATTTCCATCTACGAAAGAAAGAACAGAGACTTCACGTCCAACCATGAACTCTTCAATCACCATCTCGTTACCGGCAGAGCCAAATTTCTTATCCAGCATAATCGTCTTCACGCCTTCTTTTGCCTCTTCCAGTGTATTGCAGATCAGTACACCTTTTCCGAGTGCCAGTCCGTCTGCTTTTAATACAACCGGCATCTTTGCTGTCTTCAGATAATCAAGTGCCTTATCCGGATCTGTAAAATTCTCATAAGCAGCCGTTGGAATGTTGTATTTTTTCATCAAATCCTTGGAAAATGCTTTTGAACCTTCCAGAATTGCTGCATTCTTTCTTGGTCCGAATGTACGAATACCTTCTGCTTCCAGCGCATCTACCAGTCCGCCTACCAAAGGATCATCCATTCCGACGATAACGAGATCGATGTCCTTTTTCTTTGCAAAAGCTACAATTTTGTCAAATTCCATCGCTCCGATTGGCGCACACTCTGCAATCTGTGCTATTCCTGCATTCCCCGGAACACAGTATACCTTATCTGCCTTCGGACTCTTTGCTACACAATAAGCAATTGCATGTTCTCTTCCGCCACTACCTACGATCAATACATTCATCTTCTCGTCCTCCACTTATTCATTCACTGTTGCAATTCTTTCTGTCACACTTACTTTTCCATTAGCGATCAGGTCAATCGCTCTTGGCAGGATCTGCCACTCTGCCTGCTCCATCACACGTCGCTGAAGTATCTGCGGAGTATCTCCATTCTGTACTTCCACCGCTTTCTGCAGGATGATCGGTCCTGTATCAGTTCCTTCATCCACAAAATGCACGGTCGCGCCGACCACTTTCACACCTCTTGCAAGTGCCGCTTCATGTACTTTCAGTCCATAATATCCAGTCCCGCAAAAAGACGGGATCAGAGACGGATGTATATTAATGATACGGTGTTCATATTTACGGATCATCTCCGGTGGAATTACAACCAGAAATCCAGCCAGCACGATAAGATCCGGTTCCATCGCATCAACCACATCAAGCAGTGCCCTGTTAAATTCTGTTCTGTCTGAAAACTGCTTAGGTGAAATGCACTGTGCAGCAATACCATTCTCCTCTGCCCTTGTCAGTGCATATGCATTCTGATTATTGCTGATCACACCTGCAATCCGGGTATTTGTAATCTTGCCGGAATGAACTGCGTCAATAATCGCCTGAAGATTCGTTCCTCCGCCGGATACCATTACAACTACATTTAGCATAAGGTAACTCCTTTTTCTCCTGCTTCAATATGTCCTACAACATACGGTTCATCTCCTGCTGCCTTGATTGCTTCCATTGTCTTATCAACATCTGCCGGATCAACTGCAACGATCATACCCAATCCCATATTGTATGTATTGTACATCATCTGCTCTTCAATATCGCCTTTCTCAGCAAGCAGTTTGAAGATTGGTGGTACCGGATAGCTGTCTTTTTCTACAACTGCATGCATACCGTCAATGAGCATACGAGGAATATTTTCATAAAATCCACCACCGGTAATATGGCTGCAGGCTTTTACTGTTACACCGACATTTTTCACATTCTTCAAAGCTTTTACATAGATTCTTGTCGGAGCAAGTAACGCCTCTCCAAGCGTCTTGCCAAGTTCATCATAATAAGTATCCAGAGATTCTTTTGTCATCTCAAAAACTTTGCGAACGAGAGAAAAACCATTACTGTGTACACCGCTGGACGCCATACCAATCAGTACATCGCCTGCTTTTAAATTCTCCCCTGTGATCATATCTTTCTTATCGCAGACACCAACTGCAAAACCAGCCAGATCATAGTCATTCTCAGGCATAAGTCCCGGATGCTCTGCTGTCTCTCCACCGATCAGCGCCGCCTCTGACTGAAGGCATCCTTCTGCAACACCACTTACGATTGCTGCGATCTTCTCCGGATAATTCTTGCCACACGCAATATAATCCAAGAAGAATAACGGTTCTCCACCTGCACATGCAATATCATTGACGCACATTGCTACTGCATCGATCCCAATCGTATCATGCTTGTCCATGACCATGGCAAGTTTCACTTTTGTTCCACATCCATCTGTTCCGGATAAGAGCACCGGCTCTTCCATCTCTTTAATCTTTGTAAGAGAAAATGCTCCTGAGAATCCTCCCAGTCCGCCTAAAACTTCCGGACGCATTGTTTTCTTTACATGCTCCTTCATCAGTTCTACTGATCTATAACCTGCCTCAATATCGACACCAGCTTTTTTGTAATCCATAACTCGTCTCCTTTGTGTATGTTTTATTTATTTAAATATGCTTCGTATCCGATTTCATCCAGTTTTGCAGCTTTTGCCTGTACTGTCTCTTTCATCTCTGTTGTATAAGCTTTAAGCTTTTCAAGAAGCTCTGCGTCTGAAACTGCAAGAATCTTAGCTGCAAGAATTGCTGCGTTCATACCACCATCAATTGCTACTGTGGCAACCGGGATTCCAGGTGGCATCTGTACAATTGAAAACAGTGCATCTTCACCCGCCAAGTTCTTACCTGACATCGGCACTCCTACAACCGGCATCGGGAATAATGCCGCACACATTCCCGGAAGATGTGCTGCCATACCTGCACCTGCTATGATTACTTTAATTCCTTTTCCTTCTGCGGATTTCGCCCAGTCGAAGAAAACATCTGGTTCTCTGTGCGCTGAGATAATCGTCATCTCATAATCAATCCCTAATTTTTCCAACATCGCTGCAGCTTTGCTCATTACTTTTAAATCCGAGTCGCTGCCCATCACAATTCCTACTTTTGGCATTTTTCTCTTCCTTTCTGTTCTTCTACTATTGAAAATATTACATTATTTATCTATATTTTTCAATGGCTCATTTAAAATCTCCGTACCCGGCAGAACAAACCTTCCATGTTCCAGAAGTAAAATATGACCGCCGTCTTTTTTATTTACTTCGATCTTTCCAAGTTCTTCGTACGGAATGGTAATATCTGTATGGCAGTGATAGTACGCCTTTCCCAAATCCTCTTTTCTCTGGATTGAGACCGAATTATCTCTTGCTATGATTTCTTTCCCATTTGGATTGTAAACCGTTATATCCTCACACCAACTATAGCAGGTATCCCCCACTGCAAAATGTGGTCCCATCTTCTCTGCGATCAAAATCGGCATTTTATCCTCAATGCCATATTTTTTTGCCGCCTGATAAGCAGTCGTATTTGTTCCGATTGCGAATTCTCCAAGTGCCAGTGTGTCATGACGATATAAAACATTATCCCGGATATATTCCTTATTCTCCAGCTCGCGTTCGAAATTGCTACACCGGTAATCTGCAACCATTCCATTGGAAAATGTAATTTCCAGATCTTTGTACTGTAACTCATTCAGATAAACTTTGCTCACATGCAGTACACCGTTTGTTCCTTCCAGTACCGGTGATGTAAATACTTCTCCCACCGGAATGTTCACATCAGCAACACAGTTTTCAAAAATTGTCTCTTTTTCCGGATCACTCAGCGTGTGTAGCTGTACAGTAAGGTCAGTGTGGTTCCCATTTTCTCCGCAGATATGCACGGACTCTCCTCGGTCCAGTGCATCGATCAGTGTCTGCTGAACCTGTTCATACAATCCCGCATCCAGCGTATTGATCCGGATAATCTCCTGGAATATCTCCTCGTAATCTTCTCCGATCTCCGGCACCGGATACGCAATGATCGTAAAACTTCTCTCATCTCCCGGAATATAAGTGTTCGTAAGCCGACTCTGACGTCCGTCAAAAAATACGGACAACTCCTGCTGTTTCTCGCTTAATTTCAGAGCTGTTTCTTTCTGCTCCGGCACAAACGGAACTTCTCCAAACATCTCTATGCATGCCGGTCCTGCAAAAGCTCCCGCTTCTTCTTTCAGATGTTCGTAAGTAGTCGCGATCACTTCTAATTTGCGTTCCACAAATTTCTTATCCAAAAATAACGCCTGGTCATTTCTGTGATCATACTCATATTGTTTATTTGCAATAGCTCCATAGTATCCAATCTTCAAATGCTGTCTCTTCGTCAGCATGCTGACACCACTCCGGTAAATAACCGGCTTAAGCCCCATTTTATCAAAATTCTCAATTGCTTTTTTGACAACACGTTCAAAGCCTAATACATAACGGATATTGACCGTCTTTTTCTTAGACAGATCTTTTCCGGTATTCACAAAACCGATCCGGTATCCTTCTGTGTATACATCTGCCATCTTCTGAATTGTTGTTTCATCCAGTGACAACAGATATTTTGCAGTTGTCAGCTCACTGTCACTGATATACTCTCCAAAGCGATACAGATAACGAAGATCTGCAAGATCACTTCCAAGGATCAGATCTGCTGCAAAAGACTGTGTAGCATCTACCTGCTCATGGATGCGGTCTGCCACAAAAACATCACAGTAATCGCTGGCGTACCAGTACAGGATCTCCTTTAACACATGTGTCTCCGGCATTTCTTCTTCCTCGAACTGATTATATACCTCTATAAAAAGTTCAAACAGAATATCTAAATATTCTGTTTTCTTTTCATATACATACACGATTGCTGCACGTATTTCCGCATACAGCGCACTGAGTGTGCTTCCATACGCTTCTCCAAGCTGCGCCACCGCATAATCCGGATTTGCATAGCTCTCCCGGTAATGTTCCGGAAGGATATCGCTGTAAAGCTTCTTGTTCCATGCAGCCAGTTCTTCTATCTGCATCCCATCAAATGTATGATCCTCTATTTTCTTTTTCGTCCCATCAATAAGATGAATAAATTCCGCAACTTTTACAAAATAGTCACGGAACTTCACATCCACCGTTCTTTCTTCCTTAATATCGCCAATTCTATCTACCACCAGATTGTATCTTTCTTCCACCATCTAAACAAGCCCCCTGATAAATATTGCGCACATACCAAGGAAAAGTGCGCTGCAGACTGCAATTCCCACTTTGCACGTAATGTAATTTTTATCTCTTTCTCTCAGTCCTGTAACGCCCTGATAAATGCCATATCCTGCCATCACCATAGTAAACAGTCCTGCAAAACCGATCAGGATATTTACATTTCCTTTTAAATAAAATGAAATCCAGATCATAAAGACCAGAAGCAGAAATGACAGCGCTGCAAGTATACATGATTTCATTCCTTTTCTGGAATGTCTCCTTGGTGACTGTCCGAATCTGGTCCGCATCATTTTTCTTTTCTGTTTATTTTTTACGACCATGTATCCTCCTTAGTGCCACACAGATGATAAATATCAGATATCCTGCCACACCGCCAAGCGTATTAAGCAGCAGGTCATCCACATCAAAGCATCCGACTTTCGTGATCAGCTGAAAACTTTCAACGCACAAGCTCAACCCGAAACTGTAAAACAATGTAGCCAGAAAACTTCTGTGTTTGCTTGCCATCGGCATAAAAAATCCAAACGGAATAAAAATCACAACATTTCCAAACAGATTCGTAAATGTTGCAAACATGCCTACCTGATCCCGATAATACCAGAATCTTTTAATTTCTTTAAATAATACGAGATTATAATGATACTCCTGCATCTGACCGGTACGTCCGTACCAGTCAGAAAAAAGCAGGAAATAGATAATAAAAATAATATATAATACGAATAATATCTTCCCTAATATACGAATTCTCTTTCTACTGCCCGAATTCACTTTGTACACTCCCCTTATTTATCTGTCCATGCTTAAAATGTAAGCTTCTTCTTCTCTTTCAGCAGACGGGCACCGCTAATGATCGTAATAATTCCCGTGACAACACCTACCACTGCTACGATAACTCCAACTGCAATATTAGAAACTCCTGCAAAAGTCATGGATTTGTATATCTTCTCATTCATAGTGAAATCCTCCGTTATTATTTCGCTCCATATTGTTTATAATATGCGTCAATTGCTGCTTTTAATGTATCATCGATCACAATTTTTCCGTTACACTCTTTGTTGTACAGACACTCTGTAACTTCTTCCATTGTAACGATCGCTGCAGTATCGAATCCGTACAGGTCTTTGATCTCGTCGAGTGCGCATTTTTCTCCGCCTTTTCCAACCTCCATACGGTTTAAAGAAACCATAAGTCCCACGATCGTAACATCAGCGGCGCCTTTTACCTTAGGAACTGTCTCTTCCATGGATTTACCGGATGTTGTAACATCTTCGATCATGATCACACGGTCGCCGTCTTTTAATTTGCTTCCAAGAAAGCTTCCTTTATCTGCACCGTGATCTTTCTCTTCTTTTCTGTCAGAGCAATAACGTACTTCTTTTCCATATAATTCACTGTATGCAATTGCAGTTACAACCCCAAGTGGAATACCTTTATATGCCGGTCCGAACAACACATCAAAATCATCTCCGTATGTATCATGGATTGCTTTTGCATAGTATTCTCCGAGTTTCTTAAGCTGGGAGCCTGTCACATATGCTCCTGCATTCATAAAGAAAGGGGATTTTCTTCCACTCTTTAATGTAAATTCTCCAAATTTCAGCACATCGCTTTCTACCATAAATTTAATAAATTCCTGTTTGTAGCTCTCCATCTTTCTATCCTCCGTATGAATGAGCAGTTTTGCTCTTACAGTTCTGCTCTTATTTTTTTACATTATATGATGCCAGGGGCAAAAGCCTGAAACCACGATGTGCTTGCACATGAGTGGTTTTATGGCTTAGTGCCCCGCCCGATATGAGCATAAAAGTGGAGCATAAGCTTCACGATATGCGAATATTGGGTAGAATTGCGGGAGTACGAAGTACGAAACAATTCGTATGGCATCATTATTTTTAATAATAACACAATTTTTCTTTACAGGCAACGTGTGGAAAACGCGACACAAAAAAAACTGCCGTACGCGATACGTACGACAGTTTTCTTACATCCCTTTTTAATACTAGACTGGCAGTTCAAGATAAATATCTTTTCCTTCTTTGATAGAAATAACTACCTTTCCATGTTTTACAGTCACTGCTGCACCTTCTACATTCACTTCCGGAGCAACTGCAGCTTCTTCTGCCGGTGCTTCCTCAGCCGGTACTTCTTCTGTAACTTCTTTGATTCCTTCTACGTTGTCTACAGTAAGTGGACAGAGAGAATCACTTGTCTTTGTAAGTTTTGCTCCCAGTACCTGCTCGATTGTAAGACATCCATCCAGATTTAATAATCCAGAATCTACTAATTCATCAAAGATTGCCGGATCTTCCAGGTTAGCCGGTTCAATTGTAATTCCACCTTCTGCTCTGCAGCAAAGAACTGCAGGGTCTTTTGCATGCGCTTTCGCTGTTTCAGCTGTAATTGACATACTTCATTACCTCCTACATTTACATCTTCTTTTAGTATAGAACTGTCCTCCGGCAAAATCCAATTGTTTTTTTATATAGTATTTATTGTTTTTTTCTATATTTCGACATCTGTTTTATTTTACAATCCCTACCATATCCGAAACTTTATCAAAGCCATTCTTCTCCATATATGCACGGATTCCGTCAACCACTTCTTCTGTGATATTCGGATGATAGAAATTCGCTGTTCCTACAGAAACGGCACTTGCACCCGCAAGTAAAAATTCAATCGCATCTTCCGCCGACTGGATACCCCCCATTCCGATGATCGGAATCTTCACTGCCTGTGCTGCCTGATAAACCATGCGCACAGCGATCGGATGCACGATTGGACCTGACACGCCACCGGTCTTATTTGCAAGTGCAAATGTTTTTCGGTTAATATCAATCTTCATTCCTGTTAATGTATTGATCAGAGAAATTGCATCCGCACCGCCTGCTTCTGCCGCTTTTGCAATCTCTGTAATATCCGTTACGTTCGGTGTCAGTTTCATGATAACCGGCTGTTTTGCAATCTTCTTGATCTGGGCAGTCAGTTTTTCTACATGACCGGCATCCTGTCCAAAAGCGAGAAAGCCTGCATTTACATTCGGGCAGGAAATATTGATCTCCATCATGTCGATCGGTTCATCTGCAAGTCTTTCTACAACTGCAAGATACTCTTCCGGTGCATGTCCGCAGACATTGACAATAATCTTTGTATCGTATTTTTTAAGAAACGGGATATCTCTCTCGCAGAACAGCTCAATTCCCGGATTCTGTAATCCGATTGCATTCATCATACCGCCGTATACTTCTGCTACACGCGGAGTCGGATTACCGGACCACGGTACATTTGCCACACCTTTTGTTGTTACTGCACCTAACTTATTCAAATCTACAAAATCGGAAAACTCTTCTCCTGATCCAAACGTTCCGGATGCTACAGTAACCGGATTCTTCCATTCTACTCCGGCAATATTCACTCTCATGTCCATTAGATTTCCACCTCCGTAGCAAGAAATACCGGTCCGTCTTTACAGATCCGTTTGTTATGTACATTGCTGTGTGCATCTTTTTCTTTTGATTTGCAGACGCACGCCAGACAGGCACCGATTCCGCATGCCATCCGTTCTTCTAAAGATATATAACATTCAATCTGATTTTCTGCTGCATATGCTTTGATCGCACGAAGCATCGGAGCCGGTCCACAAGCGTAAATAATCTCTGCTTCCAGAGCTGCTTCCCGGATTGCATCCATAACATTGCCCTTTGTTCCTACACTTCCGTCTTCTGTTGCAATATAAACTTCTCCGTTTGCTTCAAACTCTTCTCTCAGAAATGTCTGCGCATCCCGGTAACCGACAATGATCCGCTTCTTTTCACATTCCATTTCCTTAGCAAGCTGTAAGATCGGCGGCACTCCGATTCCTCCACCCATCAGAAATACTTTTTTCCCTTTTGCTTTCTCAAGCGGAAATCCATTGCCAAGAGATCCAACAATATCAATTGTATCTCCCGCCTGCAGTTTTGAAAACTGCTCTGTACCTGTGTTTTCTCCGGTTACCCGGTATACTACACGAAGTTTCTCACTCTCACGGTCTATCTCACAAATACTGATCGGACGCGGCAATAATTTACCTGCGTCATTTGTATACATGGATATAAACTGTCCCGGTTTTGCATTTTTTGCAGCCTTTGTCTGAATCCACATACTGTATATACCGGCAGCCAGCATCTCCTGAGAGATGACACGTGCCTGTTCTTTTTCCATTTTAGCCATTTATTTTCTCCTTAACCAAGTGCTCCTTTGATATCTGCAACCATGTCTTCTACTGCCGCTCTGGATGCATCTGCAAAATTCTCTGCTCCGAATTTTGCATATTTCTCCTGCTTGTATGCAGCGATGATTCCTCTGGATGAGTTCACGATCGCACCGAGTCCGTCTTCGTTAAAGAAGTGTACAAGATCTTTTCCTTTTCCACCCTGTGCACCATATCCCGGAACAAGAATGTATGCTTTCGGCATGATCTTACGCAGTACTTTACCCATCTCCGGATAAGTTGCTCCAACAACGGCTCCTACATAGCTGTATTCGTCTCCCATTGCTTCTGTGCCCCATGCGGCCACTTTCTCTCCAACCAGTTCATAGAGCGGACGTCCGTCGATCTTCTGATCCTGGAATTCGCCACTGGATGGATTGGATGTTTTAACCAGCACGAAGATTCCTTTCTTCTCTTCTTTACATACATCCAGAAATGGATTCACACCATCAGATCCAAGATATGGATTCACTGTTGCAAAATCTTCATCAAATGCTGCATAGCTCTTGCTTCCAACTGCAACTTTTCCAAGATGTCCGACTGCATAGGCTGCGGATGTTGATCCGATATCGCCACGTTTGATATCTCCGATCACTACAAGTCCTTTCTCTTTGCAGTAATCTACAGTTTTCTTGAATGCCTGCATTCCCGGAATGCCAAACTGCTCATACATGGCAATCTGCGGTTTTACAGCCGGGATCAGATCATAAGTATTATCTACGATTGCTTTGTTAAACTGCCAGATTGCTTCTGCTGCACCTTCCAGCGTCTCTCCGTATTCAGCAAATGCTTTTTTCTGTACCTGCTCCGGAATATAATTTAACATCGGATCAAGCCCTACTACAATCGGTGCCCCTGTCTTCTTAATGTTTGCTACTAATTTGTTGATCATCCTCTTATTCCTCCTATATTCTCTGTACTGTTACACATCGTAAGATACTCTGCCCTAACACTTGCATGCCGTTGCATACTACACCTTTCTGGTATCCTGATACTCATATACGATTTCACCATCCGCCAGTGTATATTCTACCCGGCCGTATACTTCTCTTCCGTCAAACGGTGTGTTCTTCCCTTTGGAAAAGAATGTATTCTTATCAATCTTATAGTTAGCATCCGGATCAAAGATTACAAGATCCGCAATCTTTCCTTCTGCCACTGCTCCTTTTTCAGTAAGCCCCAATATCTGCGCCGGATTATAACTCATCTTCTCTGCCATGTCCATAATACTGAGCACGCCTGTCTTCACCAGTTCTGTATAAGTAAGCGCTGCCAAAGTCTCCAGACCTACGATACCAAAAGATGCTTTCTCAATGGAACGGTTCTTCTCTTCTTCAGAATGTGGTGCGTGGTCTGTAGAAATCACATCCATAATTCCATTCTTAAGTCCCATGCGGAGCGCTTCAACATCTTCTCTGCTGCGCAGCGGCGGATTCATCTTGAAGTTTCCATCATCTTCTTTGATATCATCTGAAGTCAGTATAAAATGATGCGGACATACTTCTGCCGTTACCGGAAGTCCTTCTTTTTTCGCCATCTCTACCATCGTCACACTGTCCTTTGTAGAGCAGTGGCACAGATGCAGACGTACGCCTGTCTCTTTCGCCAGCAGGATATCTCTTGCAACGATCACATCTTCTACAGAGTTTGTGATTCCCTTAAGTCCGAGACGCTTCGCATTCTCATCTGCATTCATCACGCCTCCTTCGACCATGGTAATGTCCTCGCAGTGTGCAAATACACTGATTCCTGCCTTCTTCGCTTCTTTCATCCCTTTACGGTATAAAGATGCATTCATTACAGATTTGCCGTCTTCACTGATCGCATGGCATCCTGCCGCTGCCATTCCTGCAATATCAGCCAGTTCTTTTCCTTCCTGTCCACAGGTAACTGCGCCAAGCTGGATAACATGTGCCGGTGATTCTTTCACGGCTCTTTCATGCACAGCTTCTACTTTCTCCCGGCTGTCGATCACCGGTTTCGTATTCGGCATCGCACAGATTGTCGTCACACCACCGTGTACCGCCGCTCTTCCGCCTGTCTCCAGTGTTTCCTTGTATTCCAGTCCCGGATCTCTGAGATGTACATGCAGATCAATAAATCCCGGCAACACATAAGTTCCTCTTGCATCGATCACTCTGTCCGCTTTCTCATCGATCTTCTCTGCAATTTTCTGAATTTTCTTTCCTTCTACCAACACATCGTATACTCCATCTTTTTTTGTGAGTGGATCTACAACATGTCCATTTTTAATTAAAACTGTCATATCTATAATCCTTTCTTCCGGAAATGATTTCCCAGGATTTCATTTAGAAAAATTTTCGTTTTTATTCTATCACATGGCATGTTAAAAGGGAATGCCAAAAAAGCATTCCCTTTATTTTCATCGATTATTTTATTTTGTCTTTTACAACAGACACCGCTTTATCAAGCTGATTGTCTGCCTTTGGATCTTTGGCATTATATTTATATTCGATCTTTACATCCGGCGTGATTCCTTTGCCGTCAATGTTGCGGCCCTTCGGTGTAAAATACTCGGATGTCGTTAATTTTACGCAGGTGCCATCTTTCAGATCAAACAGATTCTGTACCACACCTTTTCCGTAAGTTTGTGTTCCTATAATCTCAGCTTTGCCATAATCCTGTACTGCTCCGGCAAAAATCTCTGATGCGCTTGCGCTCTGACCATTTACCAGCACAGACATCGGAAGGTTTAACCGGTGTTTTTCATCCGATGTATATTCTTCTTTCTTTCCATTCTTATCCTTCGTGTAAACGATCAGTCCTTTTGGAAGGATGCTGTCAAGAATATCACACACCGTAGAGAGACTTCCTCCCGGATTGTTTCTTAAATCTACGACCAGTCCTTCTATATTCTTCTTTTGCAGCTGTTTCAATGCTTTTGCGAACTGAGCACCTGTCACAGAATCAAACTCTGAAATGGAAATATATCCAATCTGATTTTCCAGCACTTTATATTTCACTGTCTCAACATTGATCACGTCACGTGTAGCTGTCACTTTAATCTTATCACTGTTCGTTCCACGAAGCAGTGTCAGATTGACCTTTGTTCCTTTTTTACCTTTGATCCACGAAACAACTTTGTCCAGATCTTTTCCTGT
Organism: Dorea sp. AM13-35; assembly: GCF_003473885.1. NCBI lineage: Bacteria > Bacillati > Bacillota > Clostridia > Lachnospirales > Lachnospiraceae > Dorea > Dorea sp. AM13-35. The sequence goes on along the minus strand of NZ_QUCZ01000013.1, from coordinate 53,084 downwards.
CACCGTTTTCTCTTCTACTCGGTACAAGATATCTCCAGCCTTAATTCCTGCTTTCTTTGCCGGCGAATCATCGTATACCTGTGTGATCGTGATCACTCCGCTGCTGGCATCCTGCGTCATAACAGCACCGATACCACTGAAAGAACCATCCAGGCTTTCCGACAACTCTTTTGTTTCCTTTTTGTCGTAATAAGCAGAATACTGGTCCCCCAGTCCTTCTACATAGCCTTTGTAAATGCCTTCATTGAGATCTTTCTCTTTTATGTCATGCAGATATGTCTCATCAATCAGTTTTTTCAAATAAGATAACTTCGTCTCTGTATCAGATGATATGATTCCTTCATTGATATGCTGCAGTCCACAGGCTGCAAGGCTCACAACTAATAATGTCAGAAGGGCGCCCGTAAGCGCCCCTTTTATAAATCCTTTTTTATGTTCCACAATCGTCAGTCCTATTCTATAAATATTTCAACGGGTTCACCGGTACTCCGCCGGACATAACCTGGAAATGCAGGTGTGGTCCTGTTGAATTACCCGTTGTTCCTACAATTGCTATATTCTGTCCTTTGCTTACTTTCTGCCCTGCCCGGACGTAAATCTTGTGGCAGTGCATATAGTAAGTAGATAATCCGTTTCCATGATTGATTACGATCAGGTTACCGGCTTTGCCACTGTATCCGGCAGATACTACAGTACCTCCTGCCGCCGCATAAATCGGCGTACCGGTCGGCGCCGCAAAATCCATTCCTTTGTGATTTGTGCTGGCTCCGGCAAGTGGCTGTTCACGATATCCGAAATAACTGGATATGCGACTGTATCCCGGACAAGGATGTGTGAAAGTTCCATTACCGGATACGACAGATGCACCCGCTCCGGATGAATAAGAACTCGCTGCTTCCTGCTTCTTTCTTGCAGCATCTGCCGCTGCCTGTTCAAGCGCACTCAGCTTGCTTGCATTCTTTTTAATATCCTTTTGGATTCCGGCAATCTCATTCTTCTTATCCGAAAGCATCTGTTTTACAGTACTCTGCTTTGCGATCAGATTATCCTGCATCTTTTCCAGTTCGGCATTCTCTTTTTTCAGGACTTCTTCCTGCGCCTGCACATTCTTTACAACTTTCTGGAACTTTTTCAACATAGTTCTGTCATATGAAGAAATCGTCGATATGTACTCTGCATTATTCAGAAAGTCACTCAACGACTTCGACTGGCAAAGAATCTCGATGAATTTAGCATTGCCATTCTCATACATATATTTGATACGTTTCTTCATGTCTTCATACTGATTGTCTTCATCTACCTGCGCAATCAGTAGTTCATCTTCTTTTTTACTGATCTCATCTTCTTTGGCAGTGATCTTCTTCTTTGTTGTTTCCATCTCATCCAATACAGATTCCAACTGCTTCAGAAGTTTTTTCTTCTCTGCTACTGCCTCTTTTTTCTTCGACTGTAACACCTGCGCTTTTTTCTTAGCGGCACTGATCTTTGATGCCTGTGCCTGCCCTGTCATGCTGAAGCACAGAACACATACCAATAACAGACTGAGGATTCTTTTTCTCTTCTTCATCTGTGTCTCCCTTATTAATTACACCCTTGTGCTATCTGAAAAACCTGTCACTGACAGCTTCTTTCGTACGCTAAAGCAACTAAACTTTCAGATGTTTGCGGATTGTAAATGTACTTCCAAGGAAACCGATACCTACTCCAAGAGCAATACCGACCGGTAAAAGTGTACGGTATACTCTCATTACCGGGAGGAAGTCCACGATATTATTCAGCAGACTGTATCTTGTCATCACATAGCTTACTGCTTTATCATACATAAAATATAACATTACCAGTGGAATGATCGCACCGATCACACCAATCAGAAGACCTTCAAATACGAACGGTGCCCGCACAAAACCGTCCTTCGCTCCGATATATTTCATGATCGCAATCTCTTCCCGTCTTACTGTAATACCCATTGTTACTGTATTACTGATCAGAAAGATAGATACAGCCAGCAGGATCAAAATAATCGCTGCCGAAATGATACCAACCAGTTTGTTCACACTTGTCAGAGTCTTGGCTACCGTATCTGACTTGTTGACTTTCCGTACACCGTCCAGTTTCTCTGCATAAGATACGACCTGTTTCTGCTTGGATACATCTGACATGTATACTTCATAGTTGTCTGAATTTGCCAGTGGATTATCATTTTTAAATCCCTCTGCCGCTTCTTTGGAGTCTCCGAAGTAGTCATCCTGGAACTTATTCCATGCTTCTTCTGCACTGATATAGTTCACTTCCAGAACTCCGTCTTCCTTCTTAAGATCCTCTCCGATCTTATCTTTCTGTTCCTGTGTTGCATCCTCGTTAAAAAATACTGTAATTGCAACTCCCTGCTCTGCTTTGTCTACAATGTAATTAAAGTTCATTACAATCGAATAGAATAATCCAAAAAGGAAAATACAAGCTGACATCGTTGCAATGGATGCTATGGAGAACATCTTATTTCTGCCGATGTTCTTCACACCCTGTTTCATCGAATATCCAAATGTGCTAATTCTCATTATTATACCCACCTTTTTTCTCGTCGCTGACGATAACACCCTTCTTCATCGTTACAACGCGCTTTTTCATCTCGTTTACAATCTCCTGGTTATGTGTAACAACAAGTACAGTTGTTCCACGGTCATTCGCCTCTTCAAGAAGCTTCATGATTTCCCATGAGTTCGTCGGATCGAGATTACCGGTAGGCTCATCCGCCAGAAGGATTGCCGGTTCATTCACGATTGCTCTCGCGATTGCAACACGCTGCTGCTCTCCACCGGATAATTCCTTCGGGAATGATTTGTACTTCTGTGCAAGTCCTACAAGGGACAGCGCAGCCGGCACTTTTTTCTTAATAATTCTTGTCGATGTCTCGGTTACTCTCTGGGCAAACGCAATATTCTCATAGATATTTCTATCCTTCAAAAGGCGGAAATCCTGAAATACAACGCCCAGTTTTCTCCGGTACAACGGAATCTTTTTATGTTTCATACGGTTCAGGTTATGTCCATTTACAATGATCGTGCCTGAAGTAGGATCTAACTCCTTCATGATCAGACGAATCAGAGTAGACTTACCGGAACCACTGTCTCCAACAATAAAGACAAATTCGCCCTGTTCAATCTTAAGATTGATACCATTAAGGGCTGCAACCCCTTTTGAGTACTCTTTCGTTACTTCTCTTAATTCAATCATATGTTCCTCCTAATTATTATACTCCAGCAATTTAATATTCCAGCGACTCCATATATTTCATGTATTTTACAACCATCAGTGCAATCTTGAATGTAATAGCATCCTCGAATACACGAAGATCAAGTCCCGTACTTTTCTGAAGTTTATCCAAACGGTAAACTAATGTATTACGGTGAATATAAAGCTGTCTTGAAGTCTCTGACACATTGAGGTTATTCTCAAAGAACTTATTGATCGTAGTCAATGTTTCCTCATCAAAATCATCCGGTGATTTCCCCTCAAAAATCTCACGGATAAACATCTTGCACAGAGGAATCGGAAGCTGATAGATCAGTCGTCCAATGCCAAGCGCACTGTATGCGATAATATTCTTCTCACCAAAAAAGATCTTACCCACATCAAGCGCCAGTTTGGCTTCTTTGTAAGACTTCGATACTTCTTTGATGTCACTGACAACCGTACCATATGCGATCAGAATGTCTTCTTCTCCGTCATTGCGGAGCAGATTATAGAAATTCTGCGCAATCCTCTCCAATTCTGCATGTCCGTCATTCGGCTCCAGTTCCTTCACAACTATAATATTCTTCTCATCTACCGCTGTTACAAAATCCTTGGCTTTACCGCCAAGAAGTGAGCGCACATTATCAAGGGCACTGCTGTCCTTCTCGTGTTTTGTCTCAATAATAAAGATAACACGTCTTACTTCCGTGTCAATATGTAATTTTTTGGCACGATTGTAAATATCCACCAACAACAGGTTATCAAGCAACAGGTTCTTTATGAAATTGTCTTTGTCAAACCGTTCTTTATATGCTACCAGAAGATTCTGGATCTGGAACACTGCGATCTTGCCCACCATATAGACATCTTCTCCGCCGCCATTCGCGAGCAGGATATATTCCAGTTGGTGTTCATCAAAGATCTTAAAGAACTGATATCCCTGTACTACCTGACTGTCTGCCGGAGATTCCACAAAAGACAGAATCTCGTCTTCGTAATTCTCCTGTTTTGAAAATGTACTTGCAAGGGCCTTACCATCTGTATCCATAATACAAAAGTCAATTCTAGTAATCCCTTTCAATCCTTCAATCGTGTTTTGAAGTATTTGATTAGATATCATAGGTTATCTCCTCCACTCATTTCAATATGCATTTTCCACAACAAAATTACTCTATCTTAAGTGAATTTGCATATTACTAGACCTATATTAATATATATCAACAAAAAAATAAAGAGGAAATCACAATTTTTTGTTGATTTCCTCACTTTTTCTTTCTGTATCTGTATGTCTTTTAAATGTCTGCCCCGACATTCCTGTCGCTCTCTGCCTTTTGCTTTTCCATCTCTTTTCTGAAAATTCTCCGGGTAAAGAATCGGGTGACTTTTTCCTTTCCAAAGCTGGTCTCTTTCCACGGCGGAGCTGCTTTTCCCATACCGAAAAGAATTCTCGTATTGAGAAGTGCTCTGTTCTTTGCCGCAAAATCTTCCTGAAGCGGCGAACATAACATAGAAAGTACACAGTCTGTCTCTGCACCATTGATCGCATTCACCAGCATATCATCCGCTCTGTTTTCTGCAGAGACTTTCGCCATCCCAACAATCTGGATTCCTCTATAATAGTGTTCCAGATATTGAAAAAATGCTTCTCCCTCTTCCTGTGTCTCAACAAGAAGATATACCCGCTTATGGTTCTTATGCAAATATCTCAGGAACATCTTCATAAATAAATGATTCTCTGTCTCCTGCAGACAACGCTTCTCTTCCACATCCGCTGCTTCCAGAATTGTCTTGTCTCCTGCCAGCACAAGATCGAAACTTCTAAGCTGTTCCTTCGTCTCCTGCTGCAGATCTACATCCATCACTGCATCTACTGTAAGAAGTTCTACAATATTAACCGGATCAGACTCCATGTATCCGACCGCTTCTTTCATAGCTTCTTTGCCTGTGTAATTGTCTATATATATACCTAAAACATTAATCTTGCTGTCCATCTTCTCTGCACCCGCTATATCCCGAATCTTTTACTCTTCTAATCAAGCTTTTCGATTATAGCAAAAGGGCTTTCTGTTTTCAAGCTTTCCCTGTAAATGTTCATACTAATTAACATTCGTAATACTTTTGTTACTTTTACGCCTCTTCCACAGCGCTTTGCTGCTGCCGACGCCTGCGTCCTGCCAGCTTCCCTCCAATCCGTCCGGTTTCCTTGGATGATAAAGATTTCCATCCCTCTGCCAGCACTTTATCAAGCAGTCCCAGCTCCTCTGCTACTTCATATTTCATTTTCTCTTCCGGCGTGATCTGATCCAGCCGTATCGGACCTTTCTTTTTTGCAGTCATAATATTACCCCTTTCATTATTTTGAAAGTATTTCCATAACATTTTTAAAATATTCGTGTAATAACTTTTTTCTATAGTCTGCCAAAAAAGATTCTTATTAGTGTGGAACTTATATACCGTGCTATAATAATGTCAGATAGAATTGTGGAATACGAAGTACGGAACAATTCGTATGGCATCTTTTGACCCTGACATCATTATAGCAATAACATCCAGGAGGTATATATATGACACAGGAACAGGCATGGACATTATTGAAAGAATATAATCAGGATGAATTTCATCTGGAACACGCAGACATTGTCGGAAAAACAATGCGCTATTTTGCAGAGAAACTTGGATATGGTGATGAGAAAGATTTCTGGGAAGTCGTAGGGATCCTGCACGACCTGGATTTTGAGAAATATCCGGATCAGCACTGCATCAAAGAGCAAGAAATCTTAAAAGAAAATGGCGCAGATGAAAAAATCATCCACGCCACAGCAAGTCACGGTTATGCAATTACTGTTAACATAAAACCGGAACACGAAATGGAAAAGGTGCTTTATGCCGTTGACGAGCTGACCGGATTGATCGGTGCAGTCGTTGTTATGCGACCGTCCAAAAGCGTTCAGGATCTGACTTTAAAATCTGTTAAGAAAAAATACAAATCCAAAAATTTTGCAGCCGGATGTTCCCGCGAAGTAATCGAACGCGGTGCTGATATGCTCGGCTGGACTCTGGAAGATCTGATTGCCCAGACCATCGAAGCACTGAAAACATTCCGTCCTTAATTGTAAACTTTTTATTTTCTTTTATGGCAGATGAATTTCTTCGCCAAGGGTAAAGGAATAGATGATCTTTTCTTTTACGATTTTACCGGTCGCCTGTTCCAGTGCCCTGGCGTAGTAATCAAGCTGTCCATGATAACGTTCTACAAGTTCTCTGCTTTCACGGACACGGTCTGTCTTATAATCCAACACAACCAATCCGTCCTCTTCTTCAAAATACACATCTATGATTCCCTGAACAAGAACAAGTTCGCCTTCCTCTTCTTCCTTCCACAGATCCGTTGCCGGCACTCCGAGTACGAATGGCTGCTCTTTAAAGAGGCGGTTTTGTTTTGCACATGCCTGCATCCGTTTTCCGCTGTCTGTCTGTAAAAATTTCAAGAAATCCCGAATGCAGACAGCCTTTCGCATCTCGTCCGTCATCTTCCCATCTTCTGTAAACTTCCTAAGGCAATTTTTCAGTTTCTCAGTATCATAGTCTTCTGCAAAATTCAGAAGCTCCAGTGCACGGTGATAGGCGGTACCTCTGGATGCTCCTGTAAGCGGCACCTCTTCCTCCATAAATTTCGGAAGGATCGGCTGCAGTTCCGTTTCTTCGTAAAGCTGCTCGCTGTCCTCCATTTCTCCGGATTCCTGTAAATAAATCCGTTTCTTTAATTCCGAAACGGAGAATTTCAACTTTCGTGTCTGGCTGTTTTCATATGGATATCTGTAAGCAAACTGATTCCTAAGATTTTCATGCATCTCTTCATCATACACACGCTCTGTATCCCAGTCTTCCAGTACACTTCTTTCTATCTGACTCTTCACCTGCGTTTCTGCCTGTCCCGCAATGATGTCATACATATTCAGCACTTTCAGTCTGAGCGGTACAGACCGCGGAGCCCGTAATACTGCCGGCAGTACAAAATCCCAGTACGTTGTCGCTTTGCTCAGACGTAGGAAATCAAATTTCATATCCGACTCTTCCTGCACACTTTCATATTCTGCCTGCTTCTTTTCCAGATTAGACATCGTTCCTGTGATGATCAATTTCTCTTTTGCCCTTGTATAGGCAACATAGAGAACTCGGAGTTCTTCTCCAAGCGAATCCAGTTTTTCTTCCTGCCGGATCGTTTTCTTTAACAGGCTCGCCCGCTTCGTCCGCTGCTTCAGGTCTACAACTTCCAGACCCACACCGAATTTGGAATTCAAAACAACACGGCTGTTAATATCCTGCATGTTAAATCGTTTCCCCATACCGGCTACAAATACAACTGGAAATTCCAGTCCTTTACTTTTATGGATTGTCATAAGACGCACAGTATCTGCCTGCTCTTCCTCGACATTCGCCTCTCCATAATCCACTTCATATTTCTGCAGCTGTTCCATATAGCGTACAAAATGAAACAACCCTTTGTAACTGGTGCTTTCAAAAGCTTTCGCCCTTTCCATCAGCATATCAATATTGGCTTTTCTCTGGATACCTCCCGGCATTGCTGACATATACATTGCATATCCGGTATCATCCAACACGCGCTGTAATAATTCATGCATCGGTGTATACGGCACGATCTCACGAATTTTCTCCATCACCGAAAGGCAGTTTTCCAGTTTGTCTCTAAGCTCTTCTTCCGTTCCTTCTGCTCGGTATCTGCGCACTGTTTCATAAAATGGTTCTTCCGGACATGAGCTACGAATCAGTGCAAGCTCTTTTGCACTACATCCACCGATTGGTGACGTCAACACTGCCGTCAGCGGCAGATCCTGTCTTGCATTATCCAGCACACGCAGATAGTCCAACAGTACTCCGATCTCCTGTGTGGCAAAATATCCTTCTTTTGTTCCCGCAAACGCCGGGATTCCTTCCTGCCCAAGGATTTCCACAAATACATCTGAAAATCCTCTCGAACTTCTTGTCAGGATCACAATATCGCGGTACTGAAGCGGGCGAAGTTTTCCACTCTCTTTATCTGTCACGCGGAAGTTATCCTCCATCATGGAACGGATTTTCCCCGCAATTGCTCTTGCTTCTATCTCCCTTTCATTGATCCCTTTTACTTTCTTATGATCATTGTCGCGAATATCAGTATCGACAACAAGCACTTCCGTCGCATTTTCTCCGGTCTTTTTATAGTCAGCTCCTACATTTAGCGCTGCATCATCGTCATAGTCGATCCCTCCTAGATCTTCCGTCATAATCTGACGGAAAATAAAATTCACACTGTCCAACACTTCCTTACGGCTTCGGAAATTCTTATGCAGATCGATCCGCTGTTTTTTACTCTCGGATTTATCGTATGTATTATATTTATCCATGAAAATCTCCGGTCTGGACAGACGGAAACGATAAATACTCTGCTTTACATCACCAACCATGAAAATATTATACTTATCTTCCCATATTGTAGAAACACTTGTAAGAAGCGCTTCCTGGATTAGATTGCTGTCCTGGTATTCATCGATCATGATTTCCACAAACTGTCTCTGGTACTCTTTTGCGATCGGTGACGGCACAAGTCTGCCATCCTTTTCTTCTGTCAGAATCTGCAGGGCATACTGCTCCATATCGGAAAAATCAATCATATTTTTGCTTCGTTTTTTCTCTTCAAAACGATCTGCAAATTTGCATACCAGATCTGCCAGTTCTTCCATCATCGGCGCACTGGCATTTAAGTCTTCCAGCAATTTAAAAGACGGTGCATAGAAGAACTGCTCTTTCATTTCTTTTATGATCTTCTTTGCCGTATCTCTTAAATATTTTACCTGGTTTGCTTTATTCTCAGATACGTTTTCATCTCTGTTGCCCGGAAGCCTTGTCCATTTATAATCCTTGTCCAGCACCGTTGACATCTCAAGAAATGTATCTTTTGATCTTAAACTTTGAATCAACTGCGAATCATTTACCAGCGCCGTCTCATACATATATGGTCCATCAGCTTCTCCGGTACAGATCTTCATTGCCTGCCGGATTTTATTCGCCGCATCCTTAAGATAACGGCTCACCTGATCTTTGATGACACGGATAAATTCTGTCTCTTCCAGTGCATCAAAATCTTTAATCCGGTAGCTTTCTGCACAGTCATGTATCCATTTTTTTGCATCCGGATAACTTCTGGAATATTCGTATATTTTAAGAATCAGTTCTTCGATCTTCTTATCATTCTTTCCATCTCCATATGCAGTCGTAAAATCTAGGAAACGCTGTCTCCCCTCTGTGTATTCTTCTTCCAGCACTTCTCCGAGCACATCATGACACAGAAGCTTAAGCTCCCCTTCCTCTCCGATCCGGAATCCCGGATCCAGATGGATTGCATAAAAATGATCCTTGATCACAGACAGGCAGAAGCTGTGGATTGTCGTAATACGTGCATTATGAATCAGTGTTGCCTGCCGTTTCAGATGTTCATTATCCGGCTCTTCTTCCAATTTCTGCTCTATGGCCACACGGATTCTTTCTTTCATCTCCGCTGCCGCCGCCTCTGTAAATGTCACAACAAGTAGCTGGTCTACATCGATCGGCGGCTCATCTTTCGTCAGCATCGTTATGATCCGTTCTACCAGAACTGCCGTTTTCCCGGAGCCTGCTGCCGCCGACACAAGTATATTCCGGTTACGCAAATCAATTACTTTCTGTTGTTCCGGCGTCCATGTCACACCCATTACTGCTCCTCCTTGCTGTTCTTTTCTTTATCTGGCTGTTCTTCTTTCTCTGCCATTCCAGTTTTTTTAGATTTTTCCGGCTGTTTTAAACCAGTCCCGACTTCTGCTGTCATCTTCTGGATTGCTTCTTCTTTTGATAATTTTTCCAGATTCCGATAATGATAACCCGGAACTTTCAGGTCAAATCCGCAGATGTGCCGATATTTACAATAGTCACATCCTGTCTCCGTTCCCTGACGGTACGGCAGAGCAGCAACTTCACCATCTGCAATCTTCTGATGGATCTCTTCCACTTTCTTCTGGGCATATCGCATCAATGTATCAAAATCTGTCTCTGAAGCCACTTTGGATGTTTTGGAAAGCGATCCCGATTTTGTATATTTAACCGGAACTGCAACAGAATCACCAGACTGTATTTTCTGTAAATGTTTAAGATTCTCACCGGACAGATTGACCAGACCATCCGGACGGAGTACTTTTAACATCTCCTTTTCCATTTGTTCTTTCTTTTCCTCTTCGGTTCCACGCAGAATTTCATCCATGACTTTTCCATCCAGAAGCGGATCCTGGATGCGATAATAAAATACGCCTGATGGTACGATCTCTTTACCCGGATGTCTTTTCTCTTCTCTTTCCACTGCCGCCTTTATATAAACCATCAGCTGAAGCTGCAATCCCTGATACAGCGAAACTACATCAAATTCTTTGCTGCCGGTTTTATAGTCCATAACTTTCACATAAACTTTATCCTCATCCTCACAGGTATCGACACGGTCAATTTTACCATTTGTAAAGCGGACTTCATATGCAGAAGGCGCAAAATCCCCCTGTGCAAGCTGTTCTGTCAGTGCCCAGATCGTGCGTTCCAGCATTCTCTTCATACGCTCTACAAGATATTCGTTCCGCGATGAACTGTAGAGAACCGAATTGCCATAGTCTGTAATTGCCTCATCCACCGACTCATCAATATATTGCTTTCTTATTTTATTTTCGACTTCTGTCCAGCTCTCTCCGGTGTGCTCCAGTTTTCTTGAGTACAGTTCCAGTGCACGGTGACACACATTTCCAAAATCCACAGACTGGAAATCATATTCCGGCCGTTCTTTCAGACGGAGCCCGTATGTCAGAAAATGTGCGAATGCGCAGATACTGAACCGCTCCATTCTCGATATACTATCTGTAAAATATTTTCCATATAACTTCTCTGCCACCTGTCTCGTAAGTCCATCCATCGGCATACGGTAATAGCCGGCTTCCAGTAAGCTTTCTACTGTCTGCTGCCATTCTGGATGTTTCTTATACCAGGTGTACAGTTCACACCAGAGTGGATCAAGTTCTCCATTACTTTCCTGCAGCCCCCGTATCAGACAGGTGATTCCCAGCTTCTCGGTAAATTCCCTCTCTGCGAAGCTTTTTTCTTCTTCCTCTATGATCTTCATGTCCGGATACATTTTTCTTAAATCCTGCATCAGATACGCCGGTCGCATATTTTTACCATCGGAAGATACCTTGCTATAGAATATATCCAGCTTTTCCGATGGTTTTGTAAGATTCATATAGAGATAATACTTCTGTACATATGCCCGCTCTTTTCCACCCGGAGCCAGAGCCAGCTTCTGATTCTGGAACTGTTCCCTGTCCGGCTCTGACAACAGACCGGTACGCAGAAGATTTCCCGGAAGATGCAGATCATTTGCCCCGACAAAGAGAAGTGCACGGATGTCTTTCAAACGCGTACGCTCCATATCTCCGATCACAACCTGGTCAATACTTGGCGGGATGACACCGACACGTGCCTCTTCCAGCCCTGCATCCAGCAATTTGCAATATTCATTCAGGCTCACCTGTTCATCACCGAGAAGCTCGACAAATTTATCAATCAGTTCGATAACAATCCGATAAACCTGTGCATATTCTTTCGCAAGTGCCAGTTCACCATTCTCACGGAATTTCTGCTCCTGCTCTGCGATCCGCTCCTGCAACTGCTCCTGCACCATAAATTCATACAATGCCATTGTAATATCTTTGACAGTTTTCCTCCGCTGCTTTAATACAAAGACGAAATTATCTACTTTTTCTACGAATCTGGTGCGGTAATGGTTCAGTCGTTCCAGATCCTCTTCTTTCATATCTTTTAATCTGCGGATCCATTTCTCCTGCCACCGTTTATAGCCTTTGATTCCCATACCGATGATATAATTTTCCAGTTCGTCCACTTCATCATGGGTAAATCCCGCCAGATTCGTACGCAGAAAACGAAATACACTTTCATATGTAAAATTCTGTTCTGCCATTCCAAGGAGACTTCGTATATACTCTACGAATGAATTTAACAGGATACTTCTCTTGTGATCCATAAATACCGGGATCTCATACAGCGCAAATGCCTGTTCCAGTGCCTCGGCATACATCTCCATATCGCTGACGATCACAGCAATCTCACGGCAGCGATATCCATTCTCCCGCATATAAGCGCGCACCTGCTGCGCCGCCGCAAGTGCTTCTTCCCCCGGCTCTCTCGCCACATGGATCTTAACCGCATCCTGCTCTCCTTCATAAGTTTCTTTCCGATAGCGGAAAAGATTTCTTTCCAGAAATGCAAGTGCCGGATTATCACGGAAACGATACGGAATCTTATCAAACAGCTCCATGGGCTCTTCGATCTTGATCTGATTTTCTTTCGCCAGCTGTATCATGGATGTAACCATATGTTTACTAAGCGCAAATAACTGATATGGATGTTCATAGCGGTACGGATCTTCCGCCGGATCGATCGTTACAGTGATCATAACTTTCCGACAATGCTTCATCAGTTCTCCAAGCAAGCGGTTCTGTACCGGTGTAAATCCGGTAAATCCATCCAAAACGATCGTACTGTTTTTTAATATTTCCGATTTACATACGACACGGCTTAATACGTCCAACAGTTCTTCCTTGGAAATATACCGTTCTTTCAGATAGTCCTGAAACCCGCGGTATAGAACTTTCATGTCTGCCAGCTTATAATACAGTCTTGACTCTCTGCCGGCATTTTCCATCACACGGTCAATCTCTTCTTCCCCGATATCATACTGTGCAAATTCCGACAGCACCGATTTGACTTCACTGATATATCCAAGCTTGCGAATGTTGCCGCGGAGCATCTGTAATTCATTTTCATGATTGCCTGCAATCTTACGCAGGATCAGATTTTTTCCCTCATCATCCAGCACCGGCAGTGTACCGGCTCCTGTCTCTTCAAATATACGGTATGCAAGACGCACAAAACTTAATACATCGATGTTCATGATTGCGTGTCTGTCATGCATCGTCACGAGATCTTTTTGCGTCTGCATCGTAAACTGCTCCGGTACAAGAACAATAAAATTCTCCTCCGGATGCGCTTTCGACTCAGCGATCACATTCTTATATAATTGATAAGTTTTTCCGGACCCCGATGGTCCCAATACAAATTTTAAAGGCATAGGTTTTCCTCCTATGCCTTAGTATATCTTATTAGATGGTACAAATCTACCCCACACATTTTTATAAAGCTCTTAACTTCTCTGCAAATTCATTGCTCAGAGTCATCTTCGCAACATAGAAAACATCTCCTGTCATATAGACATTCCAATCATCTTCTACTTCTACCTGTAATTCTCCACCCGGCATATGCACGATCACTTTGCTGTTCGTCATGCCCAGTTTGTATGCCACTCCGGCTGCCGCACACGCTCCTGTTCCGGATGCAAGTGTGTAACCTGCGCCTCGCTCAAAGATTTCAATCGCAATATTTTCTTTGTCGATCACTTTCATAATCTGTGTATTAATACGATTTGGAAAATATCTTGCGATCTCTGCATAGTCACCAATCTTCGTAACAAGTGGTTTGGAGATCTCGCGCATCGGAATTACACAGTGCGGATTACCGATATTTACACAGGTAACCGGATATAACGTACGTCCGAATACCATATCTTCATTAATGACTTCTCTTCGTTCTCCAGTTACCGGAATATCATCACTCCAGAATGAAAGTTTTCCCATGGAAACGCGAAGTCTGCTACCATCTTCATTTAAAAATGTTACTTCAACCGGTCCGTTTCCTGTATATAATTTAAAATTCTTTTTCTGTACATAACTTGCATCTTTGAGATATTTTGCAAAAATACGGACACCATTTCCACTCGTCTCGGATTCGCTTCCGTCTGGATTCCATACTTTCACATACATTCCGTCTTCTTTTAAAATCGGTCCCTCCAGAACTCCGTCAGAGCCAAGTCCCGCATTTCTGTCACAGATCCTCCGGACATTTCTTTCATTTAATTCCAGCTCATTTTTATTTGGATCAAATACAACATAATCATTTCCAAGTCCATGATAACGCTCTAATACAACTTTCATAACATACCTCCGGTTTGCAGAAATCTTGTGATTTCTTTTTCTCATAGCTTCTGTACTCATCATAGCAGGCATGATTTTCCTTTTCAACGCAAATATTGCTATTTGCATTGCAAATCGTGCTATTTTATTCTATGATATAAGAAAAAACGACAAAAGGAGCATTTCTCCATGGACACATATATGAAAAAAGGCTATCTGAACAGTGAATTCCGGCTTTTTCACCTGACGGACCGTGAGACGAAGGAAGTCGAATACCATTATCATGACTTTAACAAGATCACGATTTTTATTAAAGGAAAGGTCAACTATATGATCGAAGGAAAATCCTATGATTTAAAACCTTATGATATCGTTCTAGTCAATCATAATGATATTCATAGACTCGAAGTGGATAATTCGGTTCTTTATGAACGTATTATTGTTTATATTGCACCGGGATTTATCCAAGCTTATAAAAATAAGGATTATGATCTGAGTTTCTGTTTTCAGCGTGCCGCAAAAGAACATTCTAACGTGCTTCGTATTCCATCACTCGAAAAAAGCTCTCTTTTCCGCTCCATTACCCGGCTGGAGAAATCTTTCTCTGATGATAGTTATGCTTCTGGTCTGTACCGGCAGGTATTATTTCTGGAATTTATGATCCATTTAAACCGTGCCGCCCTGAAAAACAGGCTGGAATTTATTGATACAGATAACTGCAATGCAAAGATCATCCATATTCTTGACTACATTAATAATCATCTGAGTGAAAATTTGAATATTGATATTCTTGCTGAACATTTTTATATCAGCAAATATTATATGATGAGACAGTTCAAGCAGGAAACCGGTTATACCATCGGGAATTACATTGCCCAGAAACGGCTCCTGCTCGCAAAAGAAATGCTCCTGTCCGGCACTCCTGCCGCACAGGTATGTTATGACTGCGGTTATCACGACTATTCCACGTTCCAGCGTGCATACCGCAAATTATTTTCTGAATCTCCAAGTCAGACAGTGACTCTCGAGTAAAGTTCTGCCGGGACATAGGCTCTTACAAAGATACCATCCTCCTGATACTTCTCTTCCAGCAGCTCTCCGTACTTGCGGATGAGCTGGATCTTTGCCGCATCCCGGTACTCATACAGGCATTCAAGAAATACTTTCTGCTCTCTTAACACCGCTTCCATCGTATCTGTCAGGTCGGTAAGTCCGGCTCCTGTCTTTGCTGAAATTTTAACCGTATAATCTGCTTTAAAATCCCGGATCAACGGTGCATCTTCTAACTTGTCCTGTTTATTGAACGCCGTGATGATCGCTTTGTCTTTTACCCCAAGGTTCGATAATGTCTCATACACGGTGTACATCTGACTGTCCATCTGTGGACTGGATGTATCTACTACATGCAGGATTACATCCGCATATTTTGCTTCTTCCAGTGTACTCTTAAATGCTTCGATCAGATGATGTGGAAGTTTTTTAATAAATCCGACTGTATCTGTCAGAAGTACTTCCTGACCTCCCGGCAATTTTAAACCTCTTGTTGTCGGGTCTAATGTTGCAAACAGCTTATCTTCCGCCAGAATATCCGCTCCCGTCAGCCGGTTAAGAAGTGTAGACTTTCCGGCATTCGTATATCCAACGATTGCAACTACCGGCACATAACTTTTGCTTCTCTGCTCTCTTGTCACTTCACGGTGGCGTTTTACTTCTTTTAATTCCCGGTTCAATGCTGCAATCCGGCTTTTAATGAGACGTCTGTCCATCTCCAGTTTCTTCTCTCCCGGTCCTCTCGTTCCGATACCGCCGCCAAGTCTTGACATTGCCGTACCAAATCCGGTCAGCCTTGTCTGTCGGTACTTTAACTGTGCCAGTTCTACCTGAATCTTACCTTCACTTGTAGAAGCTCTGGCTGCAAATATATCCAATATAAGAAGTGTACGATCCATCACCTTCACATTCAGTTCATCCTGCAGATTCTTCATCTGTGCCGGTGAAAGTTCGTCATCACAAATAATACCTGTTGCTTCCAGTTCCCACAACAGGTCTTTGATTTCTTCTATCTTTCCTTTTCCAACATAAGTTCCCGGATGCACCTGCTCCCGGTTCTGGATCACACAACCAACCGTTTCTGCACCTGCTGTGGTTGCCAGTTCAGAGAGTTCCGAAAGCGAATCTTCCATGCTTTCTTCTCCCGGAAGTTCCACTCCTACCAGGATCACTCTCTCTTTATCCTGTTTTAATTCTATCATACGAAACCTCTATTTTATCTGGTTCTATAGCTTATTATCTTGTTTCCAGAAATTCCACTTCTTTTTTTGCTGTTTCATCATCCGGATATTTTTCCAGATATTCATTCAGTTTTGACTTTGCTTTTTCCCAGTTCTGCATCTCCTCATAGGAAACAATAACATTGTATTCCATTTCCTTTTTCAACTCATCTGAACTTCCGGATGCTGCCAGACCTTTCTCATAATAGGAAAGTGCACTCTTTCCATCATCAAGTTTCAGTGCACAGCCACCCATCAAATTATAAAGTGTGGCATTTTCTTTTGTTCCTGCTTTAACTGCATTTTTAAATGCTTTTAATGCAGCCTTATATTCCTTCTGCTCCCAGCAGGCAATTCCGATTCCACGGTATGCATCTGCTGTATTCTTGTCCTGTTTCACTGCTTCTTTGAAGCTTGCTTCTGCCTGTTTATATTCTTTGGACTCTAACTGGCTGACACCCTCTTTGTAGGGATTGCCGGAACATCCTGCCAGCGCAAGTCCCATACTTGCTGTCAATATCACTGCTGCCAATCTCTTCATTATGATCTGTCTCCTTTTGCTTTCCTACATGTTTATATGCAAATAGTGATTCTCTCTCAAAATATATTCCACAGTCTATGCATAATATTTCACGACATAGACTGCGTTCATAATCGCTGCAAACACAACGCCGACTTCTGCAACGATCGCTTCCCACATTCCAAAGTATCCAACCAGCGCAAGCAGTACAATGATCACTTTCACTGCAATCGCAAAAGCAATATTCTGGTTTACTACCCGGAGTGTTTCTTTGGAAATTTTGATCGCATCTACGATTTTCGGCAATTCATCTTCCAGTAAAATAATATCTGCCGCCTCAATTGCCAGCGCAGAACCTAATGCTCCCATCGCGATTCCGATATCTGCACGTGCCAGTACCGGGGCATCATTTACACCGTCTCCGACGCAGACCAATTTCTCCATATCATCCTGGATCGTCAGGAAATCTTCCAACTGCTCTAATTTGTCTGAAGGCATCAGATCTGTATATGCATAATCCATCTTCAGTTCTTTTGCCACCGCATATCCTGCGCTTCTTGTATCACCAGTCAGCATAACAAGCACAGCTTTACACTTATCTTTCAGATATTTCATCGTCCACTTCGCACGATATTTAATCGCATCTTCAATGATGATCGCACCCCTATATTCTGTTCCCACGCTGACATAGACAACCGTTCCTGTACTATCAAATTCATCTACTTCAATATCATATTTTTCCATCAGCCGGAAGTTTCCGACATGGATTCGCTTTCCATCATAATCTCCGGAAAGACCATATCCCGGAATCTGCTTAATATTGGATACGAGATCTTTGTCAATCTCGCCATCATAGGCATTCAGGAGTGACTGTGCGATCGGATGATTGGAATAGCTTTCCACATGCGCCGCAATCTTTAAAAGTTCCTCTTCTGTTCCCTGCTCTGCGTAAATCTCCTGAACCGAAAATTCTCCTTCTGTCAGTGTTCCTGTCTTATCAAATACAAATGTATCTGCCTTGGAAAGGTCTTCCAGATAGTTGGCTCCTTTGATTACGATTCCCTGTCTTGCCGCCGATGCAATTCCTCCTAAGAACGCGATTGGAATCGACATTACAAGTGCTGTCGGGCATGCCACGATCAGGAAAATAAGTCCTCTGTAAATCCATATATTCCAGTTATGATAAGAAAATGTAAGCGGCGGATAGATCATAACAAAGAGTGCTAACAGCACCATTGCCGGTGTATATATTCTTGAAAATCTGGAAACAAAACTTTCGCTCTCGGATTCCTTATTCTGTGCTTCCTCTACCAGTTCCATGATCTGTGCGACTGTCGAATCACGATAGACTTTCAGAACCTTTGCCTCTACTGCACCGCTTAAGTTAATACATCCACTGTAGATCTTATTTCCTTCAGAAACTCTTCTTGGCATAGACTCACCGGTAACCGCTTTCATGTCAAGAAGCGTAGATCCAGCTTCTACTATTCCATCAACCGGCACACGTTCTCCCGGCTTGATCACAATGATATCTCCAACCTGAAGATCGATCGGATCGATCTGTTCTTCTCCGCCATCTGTCTTACGAATCGCAAATGCCGGACGAATATCAATCATCTCTTCAATAGATCGTTTGGCATTGTCTGTGGAATATGCTTCAAAAATAACTCCCAGCTCAAAAAGGATCATGACAAGTACACCTTCTGTATATCTTCCAATACCGAAAGCTCCGATCGTCGCAACCGTCGTCAGCGTATATTCTGTTAAAAATTTCAGTTCCAGAATCCTGTCTCGAAGTTTTTTAAATACATCAAAACCGACGATCAGATATGCGATCAGAAACCAGACGAATTTAATCTCATCTTCTATCGTAAAATTCGATGTCACAATAACAGCCGCCAGATAAATAACAACACCGACTCCATATATCATACTTTGTTTTTTTAATTGCTCTGTCATATCATTTTCCCTTTTCTTTTTTCACTAAAAAGCCTGTAAAAACTACTCCATAATATGTTCCATTCCTTGGCTGATAATATTCTGAATATGTCCATCCGCAAGTGAATAATAAACTGTTTTTCCTTCTCTTCTGTTTTTCACCAGCTTCATCTGCTTTAATACACGAAGCTGATGTGAAATCGCCGACTGCGTCATCCCCAGCATCTCTGCCAGGTCACACACACACATCTCTGATCGGAGCAGCACGCATAAGATCTTGATTCTTGTTGCATCTCCGAATACTTTATAAAAATCCGCCAGTTCATTCAGCAATTCTTCCGCCGGCATCTTCTCTTTTACTGCCTCTATAATCTGGTTGTGCACGCATGTAACGTCACAGCATTCTACTTCTGTCTTCTTCATGGTCTGTCCTCCCATCGATTCAAGAGATCCATAACCTATGAAAATATGAACCATCTCTCATCTGATATATTATGCCAAAACAAAACCGGCATTTCAACTGTTTGCAACAAAATACAAGGAAAATTAAGAAAATTGTAACGATTTATATTCGTAAGAAGGCTCTCACTGCCGCTAACAGCAGTGAGAGCCTTCTTCTCTTCTAGCATCAACATTCTCCTATCACTTCTTCCGCCTACTCAATCTGCCAGTCAATTGGCTCGATCCCATGTTCCTTCAGGAAATCATTCGTCTGGCTGAACGGCTTGCTCCCGAAGAATCCACGATATGCCGACAGCGGACTCGGATGCGGTGCCTTTAAGATCAGGTGCTTCGGATTATCAAGCATTCTGGCTTTCCGCTGTGCCGGAGCGCCCCATAAAATAAATACAATCGGACGATCCTGACTGTTAAGCGCCATGATCGCCGCATCGGTAAATTCTTCCCAGCCGATCCCGCGATGGGAATTTGCCTGATGTGCGCGCACAGTCAGTACTGTATTCAGCATAAGTACGCCTTGCTCTGCCCACTTCGTAAGGCATCCGTGATTTGGAATTTTGCATCCAAGATCATCGTGCAGTTCTTTATAAATATTCACCAGTGACGGTGGTACTTCCACACCTTTTTTCACCGAAAAGCAAAGTCCATGTGCCTGTCCGTTGTTATGATACGGATCCTGCCCAAGAATTACAACCTTTACCTTACTGAGCGGTGTCAGATGAAATGCATTGAAAATATCATCTGCCGGCGGAAAGATAAGCCTCGTCCGGTATTCTTCATTCACTTTATTAAATAATTCTTTATAATAAGGTTTCTTAAATTCCCCTTTTAACGCATCTAACCAGTCATTGTTAATCGCAGACATACTCTTTTCCTTCTTTTCTCTTACTGCTATATGGCAGTTTCATTTCTTATGTATTTTCCTATATATTATTCAATATCATCTGTCCGGCTCCTGTGCCTACAAACGCACGGATACGCCTTTCTCTCGCAGATACTGTTTTACTTCTTTGATCTCCAGTTCTTTATAATGGAACAATGAAGCCGCCAGTGCTGCATCTGCCTTTCCATCCGTCAGTGCTTCATAGAAATGTTCCAGCGTTCCGGCTCCACCGGATGCGATTACCGGAATATTTACCGCTTCCGCAATGGCTCTTGTAAGCTCCAGATCATATCCTGCTTTTGTTCCGTCGCAGTCCATGCTCGTCAAAAGAATCTCTCCGGCTCCAAGACTCTCTACTTTGTGCGCCCATTCCAACGCATCAATTCCAACGTCTACACGGCCACCGTTTTTATAAATATTCCAGCCACTTCCATCTGCCCGCTTCTTTGCATCAATTGCAACAACTACACACTGACTTCCAAACTTGTCTGCCGCTTCAGAAATGAGATTCGGTGTATTGATTGCCGAAGAATTGATGGAAATCTTGTCTGCTCCCTCGCGCAGAAGTGCCTTAAAATCGTCCACGGTACGGATTCCACCGCCAACTGTAAATGGAATAAATACATTCTCAGCGACTTTTCGCACCATATCTACGACCGTCCCACGATTATCGGAAGATGCCGTAATATCCAGAAATACCAGTTCATCTGCTCCAGCCTGATCATACGCTTTCGCAATCTCAACCGGATCTCCGGCATCTTTCAAATCTACAAAATTCACACCTTTTACTACCCGACCGTTATTTACATCCAGGCATGGAATAATTCTCTTTGTATGCATCTAAACTACCTCCGCTTATAATTCCACAAAATTTTTCAGAATCTGAAGTCCGATATCACTGCTCTTCTCCGGATGGAACTGACATGCAAATACATTGCCTTTCTCCACCGATGCATGAATATGTGTGCTGTATTCGGTTGTCGCAGTTACAATATCTTCCTCAGCCGCCTTCAGGTAATAAGAATGTACAAAATATACATATGGATGTTCCGGAAGATTCTTGAACAGTCTTCCATCATTCTGAAAATCCAGGGAATTCCAACCCATATGCGGTATCTTAAGTCCCGGGTAATCCGGAATTCTTAAAATCTCACCTTTTAAAATGCCAAGTCCTTCCACTCCAGGTGTCTCATCACTTCGTTCAAACAAGAGCTGTAAGCCAAGACAGATTCCGAGAAACGGCGTTCCTCTCTCCACTACTTCATGGATCACCGGCTCCAGTCCGTACTGATGAATCTTTCCCATTGCATCACCAAAGGCTCCCACACCCGGAAGAATAACTTTGTCTGCTGTAAGAATCCGTTCTTTATCTCTTGTAATGCAGACGTCCTGTCCCAGATGGATCATTGCCTTCTCTACACTTTTAATATTACCGGCATCATAATCAATAATTGCTATCATATGTTTTTGCTCCTAATCAGTATGTTTTACCATTTTATCACTTTGCCACGTTAAAATAATAGCACATCCCTTATAGCTTGTCGATATGAAACTTTCCTACTTCCGATCTAGTGTAAACCAGAATTCCACGCCATTTTCATAATTCTTCACACCATACTCCTGATGGAAGGATTCCATAATCGCTTTTACAATAGAAAGACCGATTCCATTACCACCATACTCTCTTGTATGCGCCTTATCCACTTTATAAAATTTATCCCAGATATGGTTAAGATCTTCTTCCGGGATCGGCGATCCTGTGTTAAACACTGTTACTTTCGCTCTGCTTTCCTCCATATAAATCTTTACTTCCACAATCTTCTCTCCGTTCAGATGGTGGAAAGCATTGCTCATATAATTACGAATTACCTGTTCTACTTTGAATTCATCTGCCCATACATAGACCGGTTCATCTCGCCGGAAGTTCACCGTAGCATTACCCTGCTGTGCCATGATATCCATACTCTGGATAACGCCTCTGATTACTGCTGTCAAATCAAAACGTTCAAAAGTAATATCCTCATCGCCAAATTCCAGCTGGTTAAGCGTCAGCAGATTACGAACCATATTATTCATCTTGCTAGCTTCGTCAATAATCACATCACAGTAAAAATCCATGCTTTCCGGATCGCTGGTCACGCCGTCCTTCAATCCTTCGGCATATCCCTGTATCAACGCCAGCGGCGTCTTTAATTCATGGGATACATTTCCCAGAAAATCATTACGCATCTGTTCCAGTTTTTCTTTCTGTTCAATGTCTTTCTGCAAATTATTATTAGCACTCTTTAAGTCCGAAATCGAGCGTTCCAGTTTCCACGACATCTGGTTGAAATTCTCGCCCAGTTCCGCGATCTCACTCGGTCCTCCTCCGGTATACTTCGCTTCAAAATCCTGATTTGCCATCTTCTCTGATAATGTAGCCAGTTCTCTTACGGGCGCCGTCAGACGCTTTGAGAAAAACCATACAAGAATTGCACAGATAATAAGCGCAGCAGCTCCGATGTAAAGGAGAAACCGATTCGATAGCTGTACGCTTTCTTTGATACTCTCCAATGGACTCCGGATCAGGAAAGTCTCACCGTCTGAGAATGTTCCCCACATTTCAATATACTCGGTCTGCGTCCACGGCTCTTTTGTCTGCCGGATCTGATAATTCTTTTTCTTTAAAAGAACCTTGCCATTTTTCTGTGCCTGATTAAGAAGGTATCCCATCAGCTGCTTCCGGAGCAGATCTTTATCATGTACATTCGTTATAATACTCACATCATCCGAATCGGAATTCCTGTTATCCAACACCAGAAATGATATATTATTCTTTTCTGCCATTTTCTGAATACGGTTAGATACCGTATTGTCTGTAATGTTGTCTTTTTTTATCGCCGTACGAAGTTCCTTGTACATTTTGATAAATTCAGTCTGCTTATTTCTTACATAATAAGGTTCCAGGAAACGTACATTTGTGATCCACATTGCGCCAATCATACAAACGATCATGCATATAAATACAGCAATCATCTGCCTTTTAATCGACTGTTTTTTCATCTATTCCACCTCGAATTTGTAGCCCATACCCCAGATGGTTTTGATATAATTGCCTTTGTCGCCTAATTTATTCCGAAGTTTCTTTACATGCGTATCAATCGTTCTTGCATCTCCGAAATAATCATAATTCCACACATTGTTCAGGATTTTCTCTCTGGACAACGCAATTCCCTGATTTTCTACAAAATAAGTAAGTAATTCAAATTCTTTGAAACTCAGGTCGATCTCTTTGCCATCGATCTTGACCATATGTGCCGATTTGTCAATCTCAATTCCGCCTGCATCCATTACAGAAGAAGCATCTATGCCATGTGTTCTGCGAAGTACCGCTTCTACACGGGCAACGAGGATCTTCGGGCTGAACGGTTTGGAAATATATTCATCAATCCCGAGATCAAATCCCTGCAGTTCATCCCGCTCTTCCGATCTCGCTGTCAGCATAATAATCGGCACTTTGGAACTCTGTCTTACTTCCCGGCATACCTGCCATCCATCCATCTTCGGCATCATCACATCCAGAATAATCAGAGCAATCTCTTTCTCTTCATAGAAAATCTCCATCGCTTCCATTCCGTCTCCGGCTTCGAGTACTTCAAATCCTTCTCTTTCAAGAAAGTCTTTTACAAGCTTCCTCATCCTGCTCTCATCATCTACTACCAGTATTTTGATCTTATCCATCAAAAACCCTCCTTCTTTGTATCTTATACTACCAAAAAAGTTTGTCTGTTCTGTGAATTAATCTTCCTGTATTCCAAGGATCTCCGCAAGTACTTCAATAATGATCTCATTCGTGCAGGACTTGATATATCCCATCATATGAAGAGAAATCTCATCCTGTTTCTGTGCCTCTGAAAGAGAATCATCATGCTTCGTCTGATCGATGAGCTGGATGAGCTGCGGTGTCAGATCTTCGTAAATATCCAGCGTCTTCTGCGTTACCATTTTCCGTAAATCTTCTTTTTTTACCGGTACCATTCGTGTTCCTCCCTTTCGTGCACTATACGCGAAGATTCCGCACTTTGAAATCTCTCTGCGCTTCTCTCTTCTGGTCTTTCTTCGCAATATCCTGTCGTTTGTCGTACAGTTTCTTACCTTTGGCAAGACCGATTTCTACTTTTACAAGACTGCCTTTGAAATAAACTTTGAGCGGCACGATCGCCATTCCTTTTTCTTTTGTCTTACCGATCAGTTTATTGATCTCTGATTTGTGCATCAGAAGTTTCCGTACACGAAGCGGATCTTTATTAAAAATATTTCCCTTCTCATATGGACTGATATGCATGCCGTAAATGAACACTTCTCCGTTTTCAATACGGATAAAGGATTCTTTGATACTGCATTTCCCCATACGCAGGGACTTTACTTCTGTTCCATGAAGCGCAATTCCTGTTTCAAAATTCTCTAATATAAAATAATCATGGTATGCTTTTTTATTATTAGCAATCATCTTGCCATTTGCCTTAGCCATCCTGTTTTTCCCTTTCCCTTGCAAATTTGAAATCTATTGTCCGTAAGAATCTGTCTGTATCCAGTACACAGATTCTCACACGCTGTCCCAGCTTATAAGTCTTTCCTGTATGCATGCCGACCATCTCATGCCGTTCTTCATAATACTCATAATGATCGTCTGTCATGTTTACGACATGTACCAATCCCTCTATTGTATTCTCCAGTTCTACATACACGCCCCATTTCGTAATACCGGAAATCACACCTTCAAAATATTCTCCGATATGTTTTTCCATGTATTCCGTCTTTTTCAACTTGACTGTCTCGCGTTCTGCCTCTTCTGCTCTTCTCTCCATCTCACTGGACTGTTTTGTCACTTCTTCAAGGATTGCTTCATAATGCGCACGTTTTTCCGGTGTCATCCTGCCTCTTAAATTATCCTTGATGATCCTATGGATCTGAAGATCCGGATATCTCCTTATCGGTGACGTGAAATGGGTATAATAGGAAGCTGCCAGCCCGAAATGTCCAGCATTTTCCGGTGTATATTTTGCCTGTTTCATAGACCTTAATGCCAGACGGCTGATCAGTGGCTCTTCCGGTGTGCCTTCAACTTTGCCAAGCAACTTTTGTATTTCTTTTGGTCGAATTTCATTTACGCCAAGATGCATGGAATATCCAAAATTATTGATAAACAGCGCAAGTGCCTGCATCTTTTCCTCATCCGGCGCTTCGTGCACACGGTATACAAATGGCAGCTCCTGCCAGTAATAGTCTTCTGCCACTGTTTCATTTGCCAGCAGCATAAAATCCTCAATCAGCTTCGTAGCCACATTTCTCTCATATGCACGAATCTCAACCGGTCTGCCTTTTTCATCCAGAATTACTTTTGCTTCCGGAAAATCAAAATCAATCGCTCCACGCTGTTTTCTGTGTGCTCTTAAGATTCCCGATAACGTTTCCATCTGTCTGAACATCGGGACCAGTTCTTCGTATTTCCTGCACTCTTCCTCGTCCTCTTCTGTCAGGATCTTATTTACACTGGTATAACTCATTCTCCGGTCTACATGGATCACCGTCTCAGTGATTTCGTGATCAATCACAACACCCTTCGGGCTGACTGTCATAATACAGCTCAGTGCCAGTCTGTCTTCTCCTGCATTCAGCGAACAGATCCCATTGGACAATGTCTGTGGAAGCATCGGTATCACGCGGTCTGCCAGATATACACTCGTTCCACGCTTCAAGGCTTCTCGATCCAGTGCACTGTTCTCCTGCACATAATTTGTCACATCTGCAATGTGAACGCCGAGAATATAATTCTCTCCTTCTTTTACAAGCGAAACTGCATCATCCAAATCTTTCGCATCTTCTCCGTCAATGGTAACCATCTGCCAGTTTCTTAAGTCCTTGCGCCCCACGCGGTCTGCCTCACTGACCGGCTTAGCCACGCGCTCTGCCTGGTTCAGCACTTTCTCCGGAAATTCTGTCGGCAGATTGTAACCTTTGGCGATCGACAAAATATCTGTTCCCGGCTCATTTGCATAGCCAAGAACTTCTGTAATCTCTCCTTCCGGTTTATGTCTGTCATCCCCGTAGGAAGTAAGCTTCACGACAACCTTCTGTCCATCCAATGCACTTTTATCCTTTTCCGCCGGTACAAATATATCCTTTAATATCTTCAAATTATCCGGAAGCACAAATCCATAGCTTTTTCCTTTACGCTTATGATAAAGCCCTACGACTGTCTTAAGCTCATGCTCCAGAACTTTTGTGATCTTGCCTTCCTTACTTCGCCCCTGTGGAGAACGGATAATCGTAAACTCAACCACATCGCCGTCCAGCGCACCACCTGCATTCTCCTCAGCGATAAACGTATCGTCCGGATCGTCTTCTACTACAACAAAGCCGAAGCCACGCTGATTAGCACGGTATCTTCCTGTCAGTTTCTTCGCCTCTCCTTTGCAGTATTTCCCACGCTTGGAAAGATATATTTTTCCTTCTTCTTCCAGCTCTTCCAGAATCATACGAAGAGCATCTCTGTCCTCTTTTGCAACTTGCAGAAGGACTGCAAGTTCTTTAAATTTCATAGGTGTATACAAATCGTCACAGATCAGATCGTGCACAACCTTTTTTCTTTTTTCAAATGTTTTATCCACGTCTTACAAATCCTCCATAAATCCATTTAATATTAGAAAAAAGGCACCCCCATACAGGAGTGCCCTACCCATTCATTCTCATCATCTGCAATCTACGCAAATACTTTTAAATTCAACACTGCTGCCAGCACAATAAAAAGAATCGCAAGCATCTTCGTACCTCTTACAAGTGCTCCTTCCATAGAACGTCCCTTGTTCTGTCCCCAGTATGTGTCTGTTGACATACCTCCGATGGAGCCAAGTCCCTGTGTCTTACCTTCCTGCATCAACACGATAGCTGATAATGCGATACAATCTATTGCAAATATAATCATTAAAATCGTTTTTAAAATATCCATCCCTTTACACCTCCTGCGGATAAACCATGTATATTTTATCATAGAGGCGGTAGATTCGCAAGCTTTATTTTCTGGTTTTCCTGTGATTAATTCCGCGTTTTTGTAGGATACTGTGCAATCTCTCCCAGCCGTTCCTCAATCCGCAGTAACTGGTTATATTTTTCTACCCGCTCCATTCTGCACGGTGCTCCGGTTTTAATCTGTCCTGCCTGAAATGCAACCGCAATATCTGCGATCATCGTATCCGCAGTTTCTCCTGATCGGTGTGATATGATTGTCTGATATCCGGCGCGCTTTGCCAGTTCAATCGCATCAAACGCTTCTGTTAGCGTCCCGATTTGATTTACTTTGATCAGAATCGCATTTGCAACTTTTTTCCTGATTCCTTTTTTCAGCCTCTTCGTATTTGTCACAAACAAGTCGTCCCCCACAAGCTGTGTATGAAGCCCAAGCCTTGTCGTAATCAGTTCCCAGCCATCCCAATCTTCTTCGTCCAGTGGATCTTCCAGCGATACAATCGGAAAACGTTCCAGAAGCTCTTCGTAATAATCAATGAGTTCCTCAGATGACCGGACGCAAGGTTTCCCCTGCATCTTTCCTTCTCCTTCAAATACATACTTCTGAAAAGTAGAATCATACAGTTCGCTCGCTGCCACATCCAGTGCAAACGTAATATGCTGTCCCGGTTCATATCCGGCACGCCGCACTGCTTTTTCCATCCATTCCAACACGGTCCCGGCATCCGGAAGATTCGGTGCAAACCCGCCTTCGTCACCGACCGCAGTGCTTAATCCTTCTTCTTTCAGGATCTTTTTCAGCATCTGATACACTTCCGCACACATCCTTAATCCTTCCTTATATGTCTCTGCTCCAGATGGTACGATCATAAATTCCTGGATATCGATCGTATTGTCGGCATGTTTTCCCCCATTCATAATATTCATCATCGGAACCGGAAGCATCTTCACATTTACACCGCCCAGATATGAATACAGCGGTATGCCAAGTGAATTTGCAGCCGCTCTTGCAACTGCCATGGATACTCCAAGCATTGCATTGGCTCCCAGATTGGATTTATCTTTCGTTCCGTCCAGTTTTTTCAGCATCTCATCGACTGCTGCCTGATCAAAAACATTCATCCCAATCACCGCCGGTGCAATTCTGGAATTTACATGGTCTACTGCCAGCTCCACTCCCATACCGCCGTATCGTTCTTTTGTATGTTTTATTCCCGGTTTCTTTTCCAGGTTCTTCTCCCTTTGCCTGCCATCCCTTAGTTCCACGACCTCATAACGCCCGGTCGATGCACCGGACGGCACAGACGCCCTGCCACAAAATTCATCCGCCGCAAGCACTTCTACTTCTACAGTCGGATTACCTCTGGAGTCCAGGATTTCTCTTGCGTACAAATCCGTGATCGGTAAATATTTGTACATGTTTTTTCCTCCTTACAGAGGATATTATGCACCGGTTTTACGTTTCTGATACACCCGGACGTGCATGAACTTTCCGTCGCACAAAATAAAAACAGATGACCTGAAGCACAATCGTTATCATCCATGATACCGGATAAGAAATAAATAAAATATCCAGTGAACGGTGGTTCGGGAAGATTCCAAAGATCCATACAATTCTCGTACCTACTGTTCCTATGATTGACAGGATCATCGGCACAGATGAATATCCCATACCACGAAGAGCTCCCGGAAGGAGATCCATGATACCACACAGAAAATAAGTAAGTGTCGTATAAGTCAGAACTTCCATTCCACAACTAATAACCCGCGGATTCGTTGTATATATTTTCAGTACCTCCGGTCCGAAGAAATACATTCCACCGCCAAGAATCAGCATAACTGCAACCGATAAGATTATACAGTCAAACAGTACCCGATCCATTCTCTTCCATTTACCGACTCCGTAATTCTGGCTTGTAAAACTCATGCATGCCTGTGTGATCGAGTTCGTTGACACATACAAAAATCCAAACAAATTGTTGGCTGCTGTATACCCTGCCATTGCAATTGAACCAAAAGAGTTTACCGAAGATTGTAATAATGCGTTGGAAAAATTAATAACTGTGCTCTGGATTCCCGCCGGCAGTCCTACCTGGAAAATCTGCTGCACATAGCAGCCACGGATCTTAAGATCTCTGAAACGTAACTGATAACTTGCCTGTGACCGTTGCAGACAGCGAAGCACAAGCGCACAGGAAATTCCCTGCGCAGTAACAGTTGCGATTGCCACTCCGGCAACGCCCAGATGAAAAGCAATAACGAGAAAAAGATTCAGACACGCATTGACAACACCTGATACGATCAGGAACAACAATGGCCGCTTTGTATCTCCGACTGCACGAAGGATCGCCGCACCATAGTTATACAGCATAAAAAATGGCATCCCGGCAAAATAAATCCGCATATATAAAGTGGACTGACCGATAACATCATCCGGTGTTCCCATAAGTTCCAACGCACCTCTGGCAAAAAAGATACCGACAAACAGCATTACTACACCGCTTATAAGCGCCAGCATAATCGCTGTATGTACCGTTTCCGACATTTCTTTATCTTTTTGTGCTGCATAGAATCTTGCTGCGAGCACATTTGCCCCAAGTGATATTCCGATAAATAAATTCGTAAAAATATTAATAAGTGCTGTTGTTGAACCGACAGCTGCCAGTGCCTGACTTCCGCTGAATCTTCCAACCACAATAATATCTACCGCATTAAACAAAAGCTGTAAGATTCCGGACAAAATTAACGGCACAGAAAAAGAAATCAATTTGTCCATAATGGTTCCATTGCACATATCAATCTCATATTTATTCTTTTTCAATTGATTCACCTCTCCTTTAGATTTTCAATTACTCATACCGCAATAAGTATAACACTTCTGTTTTACTTCTGTAAACCAGCAGCACTTGTTCACACTTTAACCGGTCAGCACATGATCCAGCGGTGTATCTTCCCGAGGTGAAAATCATCTTTTTTTAAACACGTAACATTCCGGCAACACATTCCAGCAGAGTCAGAGACAGCATAACATTGATGATACGGAAATTACCGGAAAGCAGAGTTCCTTCTCCACTTCTTTGATCGCATTGGAAAGGCTGGGTTGTGAAATATGCAATTCCCGCGCGGCTTCACTGATCGAGCCTTTCTTTGCCACTGTAAGAATATATTTTAAATGCTGTAATGTCATATTATCCTTCCCTGCAGATTCCTACCACGCCAAATGCTCCCGGACCTCCGTGACAGGTGATCACACCCCCGGTACGCACCCATGTGATTTTCTTCACGCCACACTCTTTTGCGGCATTTTCTGCAATTTCTTTTGTATGTTCATCCATTCCCGGAGACCAGATCAGATACAGTTCACTAAGATCCAGTTTCTGTTCTTTGATATATTCCTGGATTACTTTTACTGCAATCTTCTTCATTTTGCCACGATGCTTCTTCGTGGCCTGCAAATATCCATCCAGAATCTCAATCTGTGGATGCAGTTTTAACAGCTCTCCTGCAATTGCCGCACCATTGCTGACTCTTCCGCCTGCTCTTAAGAATTTCAATGTATCAGGTATAAAACACATATGTACACTTGCTGAAATCTTCTCCGCCGCTTCTTTCGCCTCAGAAAGTGTCCACTCCGGATGCGCCTTAATTGCTTTTGCGGTTTCAACCACCACCATATACTGACCTGCTGCCACATGTTTTGTATCCACACAGGCAATTCTTTCAATATCATCTGTATCAATTGCAATCTGGGCGCTCTGGTAAGAACAGGTTGTCACTGCTGAATATGCCAGATATAAAAGCTCACACTCCGGATCTTCCTCTCTGATTTCTGCGATTACACGCCGGAAATCTTCCGGTACGCTTCCACTTGTCCGCGGCAACTCACCGGTCTTCTCGTAATACGCATAGATTTCTTCTGCCGGAAATGTTCCGTCATCCTTCGTATCTTTTCCAAAGGAGACGTGCATCGGCACTAATTTTATCCCATATTCTTTCGCCACTTCTTCTGTTATATCCGAACCCGTCTCGGCTAAAATCACAATCTTGCTCATTCTAAATAATTTCCCTTCATCTTTATCACGTAGTTTTTATTACTACATTTAATTGTATCTCATACATATCTGTGATACAATTTACAAAAGACGTGAAAGTGTAAGAAAGGAGCCTTCTCATGACACGAAAATTATTTTCCAGAAAATACACAAAGCGGACACGTTTTACCCGACAGTGTATCGGAGAAGCGATTATTGCTCTTGTTTACAAAAAAGACTTTGATTCCATTACCATCTCCGACATTGTAAAAACTGCCGGCGTATCCCGCATGACTTTTTACCACTATTTCAAAGATAAAACCGAAGCTCTCGGCAACTATCTGCAGGAAGTCATTGACGGTTATCAGGAAGTCTGCCCGAAAGACATTACCCTTGTCATGCTTCGCCGTGAGACATCGATCCGTCAGGCACTGCATTATTTTGATCAGTACACTTCTCTGTTTCTGACATTAGAAAAAGCCGGTTTGTACTCCCTTATGATTAATGCCATCAATGACTATATGCGTATTTATGTCGCTCCTTATTACTCCGGTTCTATCTATGAATTGTATTTTTACGCAGGTGCACTTTTAAATACATTCATCGAATGGGAAAAAGGAAAAAAGAAAGAACCTGTCGATGAAATCGTACAGATTCTTCTTTCTCTGACTACTGATTAAGGATACAGCGCGCTACCCACAGACCATTCGCAGATGCCTGCTGCAGTCCTCTTGTAATGGAAGCACCGTCTCCCATCGCACGTAATCCTTTGATGCTGGTCTCAAAATCCTGTCCAACTACAACTTTATTGGAATAGAACTTCACTTCCACGCCATACAGCAATGTCTCATCCGACGCAATACCCGGTGTTACTTTATCAAGTGCCTGGATCATCTCGTCAATCGCAACCATGATTCTGTGTGGAAATACCAGTGACAGGTCTCCCGGCACTGCATCTTTCAGTGTCGGCGTAATATTGTTACGGTGAAGACGCTCTTCTGTTGTTCTTCTTCCCCTGCGGAAATCTCCGTATCTCTGTAGCAGGATCTTACCGTCACTTAACATATTGCCAAGCTGTGCGATATGTTTACCATATTCGATTGGTGATTTAAACGGCTCTGTAAAATTCTTGGATACAAGAAGTGCAAAGTTCGTATTCTTTGTCTTCATATCTTTTGATTTATAAGCATGTCCGTTTACAACGGCAAGCCCGTCATCATAATATTCTGTCGCAACTTCTCCTGACGGATTCGTACAGAATACACGTACTTTATCATCAAAGGTTGGTGTATAGTATACAAGCTTTGCTTCATACAGTTTCTCATTAAGTTCCTTCATGATCTCATCACGCACTTCCACACGAACACCGACATCTACTGTACCATTCTTGGTATCGATGCCATGTTCCTTACAGATATGCGAAAACCACTCAGAACCTTCACGACCGATTCCGGCTACAATTTCCGGTGCATAGAACGCCTCGCCCTGCTCCGTGAGCACACCTTTTGCAACGCCATCTTCTACCAGAATGTTCTTCACCATTGTCATAAATTTTATCTCAACACCGCTCTTTATCAGATGTTCCTGCAGTCTTGTATAAATCTTATAACCTTCTTCCGTTCCCAGATGACGGATCGGACATTCGATCAGCTTCAGATTCGCACGGATTGCTTTAGTACGAATTGCTTCGATTGCCTCATAGTCTTCAATGCCGTATACCTTCTTATCTGCTCCGAATTTCAGATAAATATCATCTGCCTCATGAATCAGTTCTTCTGCTTTCTCATATCCTAAAATCTCCGGCAGTGTACCGCCGACATCCGGTGACAGCGATAATTTTCCATCGGAAAATGCTCCTGCTCCTGCAAATCCGGTTGTGATGGAACACGGCTGACATCCCACGCAGACTTTCGTCTTACGCTTCGGACACTGTCGCTTTTCTATAGATCTTCCTTTTTCCAGCATAAGGACTTTCAGATCCGGTTTCTGCCGCGTCAGTTCATAGGCGCAGAAAATTCCTGACGGACCTGCTCCTATAATAATTACATCATATTGATTATTCAATCATTTTCACCTTCCTGGTTTTATATTCGTGCAACACTCCTGTGGCACAGAACAAACCGGTGAGAGCTCCCCGGCTGTTCTGGTAATGGATCTAGTGATGGAACAGACGAATACCTGTAAACGACATTACCATATCATACTTGTTGCATGTATCGATCACATTGTCGTCACGTACAGAACCACCCGGCTGTGCAATGTATTTTACACCACTCTTGTGGGCACGTTCAATATTATCCCCAAATGGGAAGAATGCATCCGAACCAAGTGATACATCTGTCAGCTTATCCAGCCATTCTCTCTTCGCTTCTCTTGTAAATACTTCCGGTTTTTCTTTGAAAATATTCTCCCATGCCCCGTCAGCAAGTACATCCATATAATCTTCACCAATGTAAAGATCGATCGCATTATCTCTGTCTGCACGGCGGATTCCATCTACAAACGGAAGATTCATTACCTGCGGAGACTGTCTTAACCACCAGTTATCTGCTTTCTGACCTGCCAGACGTGTACAGTGGATACGTGACTGCTGTCCTGCTCCGATACCAATTGCCTGTCCGTCTTTGACAAAGCATACAGAATTTGACTGTGTATATTTCAGAGTGATCATAGAGATCGCAAGATCAATCTTTGCCTGCTCTGTCAGTTCTTTATTCTCAGTCACAATCTTAGCAAAGAAATCATCATCAATCTTTAATTCATTTCGTCCCTGCTCAAAAGTAATTCCAAATACTTCTTTGTGTTCCATCGGATCCGGTACATAATCCGGATCAATCTGGATAACATTGTAATTGCCTTTTTTCTTTGCTTTTAAAATCTCCAGTGCTTCCGGCTCATAGCCCGGTGCGATCACACCGTCTGACACTTCTCTCTTGATCAGCTTTGCAGTATCTACATCGCACACATCAGACAGCGAAATAAAATCACCGAAGGAAGACATACGGTCTGCTCCTCTTGCTCTTGCATAAGCACTTGCTAGCGGAGACAACTCTCCAAGATCATCTACCCAGTAAATCTTAGCCAGTGTATCGCTCAGCGGAAGACCTACGGCAGCGCCTGCCGGTGATACATGTTTAAAAGAAGTTGCTGCCGGAAGTCCGGTTGCTTTCTTAAGCTCACTTACAAGCTGCCATCCATTAAACGCATCCAAGAAATTAATATATCCCGGACGTCCGTTTAACACTTGGATCGGCAGATCTTTTCCATTCTTCATATAGATCTTAGATGGTTTCTGATTCGGGTTACAACCATACTTTAATTCTAATTCTTTCATGTTTACACTCCTGACTTTTCATATGTGATTTCTATATTCTCTATATTCTGTTCTTACTGGTTCTTGTTGACAATTCTTGTCTCATACTCTCCTGTTTCGATATCAATATAACGTACAAATAAAGATACTTTATTGTCTTCATTCAGGCTGCTCCACAGAAGCTCTGTAAATGCATCGATTCCATCCGGGATCTGAACAAGCTTCGGCTCTCCCTCAAAGCTTGGCAGTGGATTGGCATCATGCTGGTATGTATGAATGAAATGTCCTTCTCCTGCTGCCGGATTCTCATATGCAAATGTATAGCGGTTACATCCGGAAGGATCACCATTATTACTCTTAAGAATAGACATGGCATAGTTGTATTTTCCATTCTCAATATGCATAATACCGGAAATACGTGGTGTATAGTTCGGTCCGTCCGGTTCAAATTCACGGCTTCTCAATGACTGTTCGAATGTCATCTGCTTATCCATACCTTCATAGATCGTATCGGTCTGATCTCCGTTTGTAACGATCGTCTTATTCCCCAGTACACGAACCGGTGCATAGATGATCAGGCTCGGATCTGTCAGTTTCGCCGGATCAAATGCCTGTGTACGGATTCCCTGTCCGTCTTCTACAAACACACGGTTCCGGCTGTTCTCACTTCTTCCCATAATAAAATAGGCAGTTACAGCTTTACTTCCGTCTGCACTTCTGCCTATAACGATACCTCTTCCTGGATAGGAATTTTCTTTCAGTTCTTTTTCAATTGCTAACATTTCCATAAGAATACGTCTCCTTCTTCTGATTGGTTTTAAGCTGTGCATTCATTATATAAGAAATCTGGAATTGATACAAGTGTCAACAACCGAACTCTTTCTTTTGTTTGCTCTGAAAAGCATTAATTTTGTTAAGATTATATTACAATTTTATTACATTTTTATGCAATTTTTATCTTGTACGCAGAAATAAAAAAGAGTAAAATAAATGCGGTTTTGAAATCTATTCGCTAATCCAGGAGCAGATATTATGGAATCAAAGAACAGACAAAGAGATTATTTATTCGATAACTACAAAGTATTATTGATCATTCTGGTCATCATCGGACATTTTACCGAGCCATCCTATCGAAATAATGATTTTTTATATACTTTAAAATGGCTGATTGTGTCCTTTCATATGCCGGCATTCATTTTCATATCCGGCTATTTTTCCAAACGTGAACTGACTTTTGCAAAATTATTTCAAAAACTGGTTATTCCGTATTTGATTTATGAATTTATATATTATTTCTTCTATATTTATGTACTTCATAAAGAAACCAGCTTATATCTGTTATATCCGAAGTTCTCCCTTTGGTATATTTTGGCTTTATTTGCATGGAGAGCTGTCACACCGTATTTCAAAAAGCTTCCATACTATATGTTGCTTTCTGTCGGACTTGGGCTCTTGATCGGATGCAGTGATATGGCTGACAATTTTTTAAGCCTGCCGAGGATTCTTGTATTTTATCCATTTTTCCTCGCCGGAACTATATTTTCCAGAGATACTCTGAATACTCTCCGCACAAGAAAATGCCAGCTCTTTTCCGCATGTGTTATTGCAACATTTATTCTTTATTTGATTTTAGATGAAACACACACAGAATATTCGCCGAAAATTTTTTATGGCAGATACAATTATGATTTCTTAGGACAGACAAACGCCGAAGGAATCTTCTGCCGGTTATTCTGTTATGCAGTAAGCTTCATTCTTACATTTGCTATTTTTAGTCTTATCACAGACCGCCAGAATCTGCTTTCCTATATTGGAAGCCGGACAATGGCAATTTATCTGTTTCACGGACTGACCTATTCTTATCTGAAAGAATGTACAACACTGCTGGATCATGTGGATACTCTGACAAAATCTCTCATTCTGCTCTTCTTCTGTACGGCTCTGGCACTGCTGTTTTCTGCATTGCCATTCAGCAGACTGACCGGCCTGGTTTCCAATCTTCCTACAGTACTTAAACTTTCCATACAACAGTTAGCTTTCCCGTTCCGTTTTCTTCCTGTGCATTATCTGGAAGTTTCCAATCCGGCACTGGAACCTGGAACGCTGCAGTTGTTTAGCTGTACCCTTTCCACTAACAGAACAGATTAAAGGCTTTCCTTCATTAACGACGTACGCTGCCTGCCCCACTCATATAAAAAGAAGACCTCTGTACTTCAGAAGTCTTCTTTTTATGGTGATGACGTATATTGTCTTTATGCCTCTATCCTTCAATCAGATCCGTATCAGCCGGAATCTCCTCTCCCGGATGAACAATCTTACGCACCCACTCTTTTCTGATTTCCCAGATATTGCCACAGACATTGAAGATCGTCCATTTATCAATCCGGAATGCTCTCTTCCAGCTCTCCCGAATCTTTGCAACTTCTTCCGGATACATTCCTTTATAACGTCCTTCAAAGAATTCAAAACTGTTGCTTACTCCGATCTCTTTCAGATGCTTCTTATAGGCCGCCGCATCTTCATCATTATCCGGCAGGTATATCCGGTTCAGTACATAATCCCATTTCACATCGTCAAAATAAATAACCTTATCTTCCGGTACTTCCAGTACATACACGACAGTTCCCGGAATCGGTTTTAAACAGTTATCTTTGCTGATGGAACACCAGATCGGTGCATGCACATCTTCCGGCTTTGGAAGCATCTTCGCTGCTTCTTTTGTAAACCAGTCATAACTTTCCATAAAGAGTGGAGCAATATCTCCAAAATGCATCTCTACATATGCGCGGTGGTTGATAATTCTTCCATCCCGCTCAAGCTGCCTGAGTGTCTTATCGTTCTGTCTGGTATACAGTCTTATCATCTTCCCCATGACATTTCCTCCTTATCCGTCTGCAGATCACTTTATCCGCTCTTTCCTCTGGTTTTATTATAAAGCGTCAAGATAGAAATGTCATTTTCTTTTAGGAAAATTTTAATCCGTCCGGTTCATAACCGCTCTGCCAGATCATGCTCATAATCTCATCTTCCGGCATTTTTTCCTTCATATGTATAACTGCCTGCGCTTTCGCAAGATCTACGACTGCATAAACACCTTCTTTTTCGTTAAATGCATTCTCAACTCTCTTTTTGCAATTGGAACAGGTCATTCCGCTGACTCCAACTGTGCATGTGTACGGATAATGTGACACATTCTTATCTTCAACCTTAACCTTCTTCACATTATCTCCGCCACCGCCGCAACAGCCGTGTGCTGTTCGATTTATCATACTTCTGATTCCGACTATACAAATTACAACCAGAATCAGACAAATTACGATTGTTGCCATTGCTATTCCTTCCCATTGTTTTTTTCTATATTACTGTCTCTTCTGAATCTGCTATGACTCTTACATGCAAGACTGCATCTCTACACTGCGGATCTTCTGATCATTCACATAGCCATATGCTTTCAAGCCTGCCAGAATCACGCGATTCCATGTCTTTGCTGAAAAATGCTTTACTGTATTATCATCAAATTCCACCGTACATGTATCTTCACGGTCACACTCTGCACCGCATGAGATCTTATACATGTTCTTCCTGCTGATAGCTCCAATCTCTTCCAGCTTATTTACCATACGATAAACCGTAGCCGTTCCAATACCCGGGTCTACCTTGGATGCCCGATAATAAATCTCTTTGCAGCAGGAACACTCTTCTTCCAGAATCACATCCAGAAGCATCCGTCTCTGTTTGGTGATTCTGCACCCTTCCTCTCTCAGCCGCTTGATGATCATATCTTTCTGCATCTTCGTTCTCTGATAATTCTGATTGGAATTTTCGTATGCCATAGGTACCTTCCTCCCCGATTAGTGACAATGTCCATTACAATGTTTACAATCACATCCACACTGTAATGATTTTCCGTTCTTTTTATCTTTAACCATACTTCTGATAATCAGTCCAACAACTGCAAGTACTACTGCTCCGACAATAAAAGTTGCCATATGATCGCCTCCTAAATGATAAGTATTTTCATTTTTATAATAGTTAGTATATGCTAACCATCATTGTCTGTCAATACCATTATTAAATATTTTTTATCATTTTCTGATAATTATTGTTTCGTTGCTGACACTTTATTTCTGTGCTATAATGAATTTAAATGTTGGAAACAAAAGATTTCATATGAAAAGAGGTGATCTGTATTGGTTATAAGGGAATCTGCCGAAGACTATCTGGAAACGATCCTCGTTCTTCAAAACCGTCTTGGTAATGTACGCTCGATCGACATTGCCCAGGAGTTATCCTACTCAAAGCCAAGCGTCAGCGTCGCTATGAAGAATCTGCGTGCTGACAATTACATTAAAGTAGACGAGAACGGACATATCCATCTGACAGGAAGTGGTCTGGAGATTGCAAACAAGATTTATGAACGTCATACTTTCCTTACCGGCTGGCTAACATCCATCGGTGTCGATGCCGACATTGCTGCTGAAGATGCCTGCCGTATTGAACATGTAATAAGCGGACAGAGTTTTGAAGCGATTAAAAAATACATTGCAGAGCGTTAAAATAATGCACACCACAGTGAACAAAATACGCTTTACGAGTTTTTTCATTAAATTAGCGTTCGTCAAATGTTGCCATGCAAGCATGACGCATTTCTCCGTCGCACTAATAAAAAGCAGTTGACTCACTTAGAATCAACTGCTTTTTTAGACGTATGTATACCTATGGCTTATTTTGCTTTTGCTGTAGTCTTGATATTAACATTTAAAGTCTGGCTCTCTTTGTATGGACGGAAGAGCATGTATAAGAATCCGATCACAATCAGGATTGCTACTACTACACCGATTCCGAATCCACCGCCTGTTGCCAGGGTACCGAACTGATAAATACACAGAGATACAAGATAAGCAAGGATACACTGGTATCCGATTGCAAACCAGAACCATTTAATGTTGTTCATCTCTCTCTTAATAGCTCCCATTGCTGCGAAGCAAGGTGCACACAGAAGGTTGAATACGAGGAAGGAATAAGCTGCAATCTGAGTCATGCTGCTTGCAAGTGTTCCCCAGATTTCTTTTCCGTCTTCTGCAACTTCTGCAAATCCGAATAACTGTCCGAATGTACCTACTACGTTCTCTTTTGCTACAAGACCTGTGATAGCTGCAACCGCCATTTTCCAGTTACCCCATCCAAGTGGTGCGAAGATCCATGCGATCAGGTTTCCGATCTTAGCAAGAACACACTGAGCCTGAGCTGCTTCCAGTGCTGCTCCCTCAAGTCCGTCAAAGTTCAACATTCCAAAATGTCCGTTTGTCCAGCCGAAGTTTAATAAGAACCAAACAACGATAGTTGAAAGTGTGATGATCGTACCAGCTTTTTTGATGAAAGACCATCCACGCTCCCACATACTTCTTAATACATTTCCTGCTGTAGGCATATGATAAGCAGGCAGCTCCATTACGAACGGTGCCGGCTCACCGGCAAACATTTTTGTCTTCTTCAGCATGATACCTGAACAGATAATTGCTGCGATTCCTACAAAATATGCACTTGGTGCAACCCATAAAGCATTTCTGAACAGCGCACCTGCGATCAGGGCAATGATCGGAAGTTTAGCTCCACATGGGATAAATGTTGTTGTCATAATTGTCATCTTACGGTCTCTGTCGTTCTCAATTGTACGAGAAGCCATTACTCCAGGGACTCCACATCCTGTACCGATCAGCATCGGGATGAAAGATTTACCGGAAAGACCGAATTTACGGAAGATTCTGTCCATGATAAATGCAACACGTGCCATGTATCCACAAGACTCTAAGATTGCAAGGAAGAAAAACAGAACTAACATCTGCGGTACGAAACCAAGTACGGCACCGACACCGGAAATGATACCGTCAACGATAAGACCCGTTAACCAGTCTGCGCAGCCAATTCCTTCAAAGAAACTCTGTGCTGCCGGAATGATCCACTCACCAAACAGTTTATCATTTGTCCAGTCTGTTAAAATTCCACCAAGTGTTGAAATAGATACATAATATACTGCATACATGATGACTGCGAAGATTGGAAGCGCAAGCCATCTGTTTGTAACGATACGGTCAATTTTATCAGATGTTGTAAGCTTCTCACCTTTTTTCGCTTTTGTAACACACTCTCCGATAATAGAAGAAATGTATACATATCTCTCATTTGTGATGATACTTTCTGTATCGTCATCAAATGTATCTTCCAGTTCTTTAATTTCAGAAGAAACATCAACTGTCTGTTTCATCTGTGTCTGAATCTTGTCATCCTTCTCCAGAAGTTTGATTGCAAAGAATCTCTTCTGATCATCAGATACGATTCCTGAAAGCTTTCCTTCAACCTGCTCGATCACACTCTCAGCTTTTGTTGAAAATTCGTGAACCGGTGCCCCTGCACTCTTCTGGTTAGCAAGTTTAACAGCTTGCTCTGCTGCTGCTTTGATTCCTGTTCCCTTTAATGCAGAAATCTCAACTACATCGCATCCAAGTTTTTCTTTTAATTTGTCAAGATGAATTTTATCTCCTGTCTTAGCAAGAATGTCCATCATGTTGATTGCCATAACAACCGGGATTCCCAGTTCCATGATCTGTGTAGACAGATATAAGTTTCTCTCAATATTTGTACCATCTACAATATTGATGATCGCATCCGGTCTCTCACCGATCAGATAGTTCCTTGCTACGACTTCCTCCAGTGTATATGGAGATAATGAATAAATACCCGGTAAGTCCATGATTACAACATCTTTATGTCCTTTTAACTTACCTTCCTTTTTCTCTACTGTAACTCCCGGCCAGTTACCAACAAACTGATTGGAACCAGTCAGTGCGTTAAATAATGTTGTCTTACCGCTATTCGGATTACCTGCAAGCGCAATTTTTACTGACATATTTTTTCTCCTTCATTAATTATTGCTTTCTGCTTGTTTCGCCTGTCTTGTTAGCATCTGCTAACTACTGGTTAAAAATTTATTCTACCTCAATCATTTCGGCATCTACTTTCCTTAAGGACAGTTCATATCCTCTTACAGTTACCTCGACCGGATCACCAAGCGGTGCTACTTTTCTTACAAAGATCTCAACACCTTTTGTAATACCCATGTCCATGATTCTTCTTTTTACCGGACCAGTACCAGTAAGCTTTGCAACTTTGACAGTCTTCCCAACGGCTACATCTTTCAGAGTTTTCATTCCCTTAATCCCTTCTTTCATACCTTTATTGTTATCTTTTTATGTTCCTTCGGAACGAGCTTCATGGATTATACCATGATTTTATTTGCCATATCTTTACCGAGGGCAACTCTGGAATCTTTCACATTAATGATCAGATTACCTCCGACTTCCGACACGACCGTTACAATACCTCCGACTACAAATCCAAGGTTTTCCAAAAACCGGCGTGTCTCTTCTTTTCCACCAATTTTTTTAATTGTACATTCTTCACCTGGTTTTACCATTGCTAACGGCATCATCTTACCTCTTCCTTCTACATATTAATGATAAACGTTTTCATTTTACGTTAGTTAGTTTATGCTAATTTATCTTTTCTGTCAATATTTTTATTGATTATATTTTCTCAATAGTCGTGTCATCTATCAATGTCATTATAACTTAATCATGCAAAAGCCAAAGAATTTTCAACATTTTCCGGATGTTACATCAAAATTAGAAATCTGCCGCCGCAGTTTTTTCTTGGTACTATGGCATTTTTATCATAAAACATAAACTAAATTTCTGATTATCTTTTCATAAGTTCTTACAACACCGATATATCCCTGTTTTACTGGCTTTGTCGGTGTTTTCCTTTTGGCAGATACTTCTTATAACCCCTCATAACTCCGCACCTTTTGTCCTTTTATCGTAGTAAATTTCGTTGTAAATCACTACGCTATCAGGCTTCGCATTTCCATGTTTGCCCCTGTCTGTGAAGCGTGGGCGTACAGGTTCAGCGTTATCATTATGCTGGAATGCCCCATAATGTATTGCAGGTTCTTTGGGTTCATATTCTTCTGTGCTAATCGTGTACAAAAGGTATGTCTTAATATATGCGGTGTTATCTTTGGCAAAGGTTCTTCATGGTACTTGTTGTATTTCTTTACGATATTCTTCAATGCAGAAGTGTAATTGCAAGCCACCATAGGCATACCTTTCTGATTGAGAAACAGGAAATTACGGTAACCGTCAATCTGAATGCTTTTTCCGGTTTTTCTTTTCAACACTCTTTGCAACGCTTTTCCGGCTTCTTCACTCATAGGAACTTTCCTTATTCCGCACTTTGTTTTCGGTGTTTCTATGTAATATCCCTCTTGATTGCGTAAGAGCTGGTGGTCGATATTGATTGTGTGGTTTTCAAAGTCTAAATCCTGTGCTGTCAGTCCACATAATTCCGATATTCGCAAGCCTGTTTTCAGCAGTATCAATATATCATCATAATACTTCTGATAAACCGTATCCTGTTGAAGGAAGGTCAGTAAATATTCTTCCTGTTCTTCGCTCAATGCCTGTCTGCTTTCGCTGTCGTCCTCAATCACTTCGCTTAACTGAAAATCAAAAGGGTTCTTCCTAACATAATCGTCCTCGATTGCCATGTAGAAAGAAGCCTTTAAGGAACGCTTATAGTTATGGATAGTTTTAAAGCTATATCCTTTCTCTTTCATTCGGACTGCCCACTCTTTAGCGTCAGACGGTTTAATGCTGTCTATGCTCCGAGAGCCCAGCCTGTCCTGTTCCAATGCGTCCATGAGGTACTTTCGCCCTGTCTGTGTGTTTTTCTTGACATTGCTTCTTTGTGCTGTCTTTTTGGCATACAGCTCGCATAAGGTCATTTTCTTGCCTTTGGTATCTATTCCGTCCTCTAAATCACGCTGTATCTCCCGTTCTTTTTCTCTAAGAGATATATCATCACGCTTTCCTTTTGGAACTCTGTCCGTAGGTACAAGTTTCCATGAATATACAACC
The DNA here is from genome assembly GCF_003473885.1 of Dorea sp. AM13-35. Classification (NCBI taxonomy): domain Bacteria; kingdom Bacillati; phylum Bacillota; class Clostridia; order Lachnospirales; family Lachnospiraceae; genus Dorea; species Dorea sp. AM13-35. Next base: position 9,348 of record NZ_QUCZ01000013.1, on the reverse strand, counting down.
TTTGTTTCGCCTGCACGATTAACATATTTATACATATATCTGCCGTCTGTTCTCTGGCTCTCTCCAGTCCTTAAAATGCGACCTTTGTTATCCCGTCTTTTTTCTGACATCTTTCAAAACTCCTTTCAAAGCTGAAAGAGCCTTGTTACGACATATGCTTATCATATCACGCACAAAGCTCTTTTGCATTAGATTTCTTCCAATTTATCAATCAGATGTTCCAGTTTCTTTTTCTTAATCAGCATACGGTTTCCGTTCATCACAACACATTCCTCTTTGTATTCATTTGCAATACGGCGGAGCTTGTTTTCTCCGATACGGAAATAGCTGGACGCTTCCTCAATGGTCATAAGGTAGCGTCCCCATAATGGCATATTGAAATCATACATAAGACTGCACCTCCTTTTTTTTGATTTTTACGCAGTCTGACGGCTTTATCATAGCCCACAGGAGTTCCACCTCTGCATAGTCCTTATGTAGCCGTACCCATTGCGTGCGACGCTCTGAACGCTCAAGCTGTGGCTGTACGGGAGTATCATTATCAGACAGGACAGGTCATGGCAATAAAAGGGGATAACTCTTTTACATGGACGCTGACAGTTTCCGCTCGCTTCACAGGGAAAAGGTCATGGCGTATCAGCTCCAACGGCTCGCTGTCTGCCTAACGTATCAGACTGCTTTATTCACTTGTCAAAGAACAGATGAAAGAAGAAAATCGTCTTTCCTATATAACGCGTTGGAAAAGAGCAGAAGTGTAACCAATATTCAAAACTTTTTCTCTTTTCACTTCATATCTGTACAATAAACGTCCAGTTGCTAAGTTGAAATGAAAATAGTTAAACTCTCTTTTCCTGCACCATATAGGGAATGGAAACTCTCAAATGTTAAGTTGAAATTGAAAATAATTTCTTCTTTTACACCATATAAGGACAGTAACCACAGATTTAATGACCTGTTTTCAAAAAAGTTTCGGTTTTCTTTTCCCACACCATATAAGGAACAGAAGTCTTATTTTGTTGCAGATTTTTCAAAAAAATTTCAATTTCTTCTTACACTCCATATCTGTACACCAAAGGAAAATTTTATGACCTTATTTAAAAAAAGTTAGATTTCCTTTTCTCGCACCATATCTGTACGCTAGTTGATGTTTTGTTGCAGATTTTTTGAAGAAATTAAAAAATACCGTCATTCTCTTGTGGAACAGCGGTATCTATACGTTCTTCTATGGTTGATTTTTCTAACTGTAATAAGTGTTTATGCTTGTCTTTGAGTTCTGCCTGCTCAATCATATCTTTCAGTATCGTTGTATGATTTTCTCTGTCTAATGCCTGTACCATTTTTATGGTCGGTGCAACCTGTCTTTGTAACCAATGTAATGCTTTTTGCAACGTATAAGGCTCTGGCTTTGTAGTTAAGCGTATCGGTTCTCTGTTATCCCCTACAAACCAAGCCCAATCCTCGTTTATTTTCCATTGACTTTTCGGTTTATCGTCCTCTCTATCTACAAAGCGGACATAATGATTGATGATAGAAAAAGCAGTACGTTCAGCGTCCCGATAAGTCAGCAAATCTACAACGGCATAATAGGCTCGCTCATTCTTCATGCGTATTTCAAAGCGGTTCTTAATCTCAGTATCTTCAACTTCTGTGCCATTCTTGACATACTGCTCATAGTTTTTTTGATAAGCACACATATACAGTTCGCTACTTGTTGAACCAAGATATAAAGTTTCGCCTGTATTCTTTGGTATATCATCACCGCATTTTTCTGTACTGCCATAATTTTTCTGTTTACGGAAATAGGAAACACATTCTCCAGCCATATATTTTTCCTTTAACTTTGGAATATCTAATATTCCTGCTCGGTCATTGATAGCCAAGTCAAGCCGTTTCATCACACCGTCAGCCGTCATGCAATCAAGCATAAACTCATACCATGAGCGTTCCTGTGCCAGCAGATAACTTTCCAGTTGCCGACAGCCTTTCCCTTTCAGTTCCAATAGAACCCCTAAATGTTCCTGCATGGAACACATGACATTGATGTCGCCAAGCACATATTTGCTTTCATACCCGTATTTTCCATAATCTTCATACAGCATATAATCGGCTTTCAGTTGCAGTACATCACGGATAATCTTTAATGCGTCCGTAGTAGGAAAGCGGACACGAAAGTAATCAATCAGCAGGAATAACGGCTCTCGTGGATTGAAACGCTCAATCTGTTTTTCTATGATTTCCTTTAATTCGTTATTCAATGGCTGTTTGCCTTTTTCAATGCGGTTGTAATACTCACGGCTGATACCACAGGCAACCGCAAGCCTAGTTTGTGTTACACCGTATTTTTCACGTTTTTGCCTTAATTCTTCAATAAAGTTTTTATCATTCATTCTAAAATTCCTCCAATCAAAAAAGGCAACTACCGTATCTTGATAATTGCCTGTTAATAAAAATCTGTATAGAAAAAGCAGTTAATCCTAAGACCAACTGCTTATGCGTATGAATATGAAATTATTTACCTTTATTGCAAGCTCTCATAAATCAGAAATACCCCAAATAAACACGTCAAAAGAGTTACAATTTCTATACGAAAATCAAAACACTTGAAAACCTCTTTTCCATACTTTTCATTCTTAAATACAAATATTTCTTTCCCAATTTTTCTTTTTCCCAGTGATAACAGGATACAACCGTGTGCCGTATAATATTTTTTATTCTTAATCTTTATGATGTAGGCGTGTTTTTTTACAAAAGCTCCACCAACAACATACCCAGCGTTTTGGTCTACAATACCTATTATTTTTCCTTTGCATTTTTCGCCAGTAAAAACAACCCTATATTTTAGATACAGCAGGTATAAGCTGACAATAACAACAATAATTCCTAAAATTAACATTCAAATTGTCCTTTCATGCAATCTCTATATTTTTTCATATCAGCACAACAATATTTAAGTCAGTGATTTTTAATTACAATAATGTTTTCAGTCCCATTAAGAAAAGTATAATAGCAACTACTGGAACGGGAATTGTGCAAATAAGAAATAAATTTAATTTTTTCTTTGCTTCGTCTGTATTTTCTTGTTTCGTTTTTTTGATTTTTTGCAAAACAATAAATGGAAAAGAAAGAAAAATAAGACCACCTATTAAAATCATTGCAATATTCATCTATATAATCCTCCTTAATAAGTTCATATATATTTGCCATGTGAAATAGACACTTTTTATATCACACGTTACAAAATGCAGTTTTACCTTGTAAATACAACGTTTTCCGTTTGTAAATGTCTATTGTCTTTTGTTTTTTCTGCCCCCCTTGTTAGATAACGGGGGCTTAATCTTCGCTCGCCACAGGCTCGCTCACAGACGAAGTAAACCAGCCACTTGCAAGACATGGCAGAAAAATCTGAAAGATTTTCCTGCCACCGTGTCTGGATCACTCCGTCTGCCTAACTAATAATATAGTATTATGTAAAAATGTCATTTTATTTAGGTACATCTACCGAATAGCTTAAACAGTCACCTCTTTTGTTACTTTGTAAGTCATTGTAATACCATAGATACATGACTCTGTCATATACATTGATTTCAATTACACCGTCCGGTTTTTGTCCTTCTACTTCCAATGAATAGATTTCTTTATCATGTGCATAGCCGTAAACAAAACGCTTGCTTGGATAATCGGGGTTTAAGTCTTGTTGGAAATCACTTAATTTCAAAGAAGAGTGAATAAGCTCTGTAATATCATCTAACAAAATTCTATCTCGTTTCGTTGTAACCGGTGTAGCATTTATAAATGCGTATTGTGTATGCCCATTCTGTATCTGCTTTTTACAACGAGCCATTACTAAGCCTTGAATATCATCGTTATCATTTCCAGCCCGATAGAAAATCGTATCATATTTTTTGCCTTGCCATATATGCAAGGTTTCATCAACATGATTAAGAAAATCAGCAGGAACCGAAAGTTCCTCATTTTCAGCATTCAAAGTGGAAAGTTGAATAGCTTCTTCAATCGTGTCATAATATACAAGCTTGGCATTATTTTTATCATAATCATTTATCGTAAATTCCACGTATTCATTATCTTTATTTTCTTCTTCCGGAACATAAGTATAACGACCATTTTCAATATGGTCATCATATTCAACATCAACAAATAACCCAATCCCTATCAGAGCTACAAAAATCAAAGAAATCGCTCCAATTATGATTAACATTATTTTCAAAAATTTTTTCATGGCATACACTTCCTTAATCACTTCAAGTTTATCTATTATTATTTATCATATTATATCATTAGAAAATTGAGTAGTCATCACTTTTCTAGTATCTGTCAGAATATTTTTTATTCCATAAATTATCAAGAGTGTAAACATTGCTACGCAACAAGCTCTTGACAATTCATGTCCTAAAAAATGATTAATAATCAAGCAGAAAAAGAATAGTTATACTGTATTACAGCAACAAAAAAGACATCTCATATTCTGTATGAAATGCCAATTTTGCCTTTATTTATGCTGTTTTCTCTGTCGTATCAAGGTTCTTTCATTCGTAGTAAATTAGTGGTAAAATTCTTTTATTTTTTGTTTCATATTGCTTAAAATCCCTGTGTTTATGCGGATAATTCGATTTTTACTCTTTTTTTAATATAAAAAAAGCGATAACACAAGAACATTTGTGTTATCACTTCTTTTTTATTATACGATTTTATACTTATATTTAAAGCGAGTATTATATATTTTTCACAAACAATGCGCGGATCGCATTTAATACGGCAATCACCATAACTCCTACGTCTGCGAAAATAGCCATCCACATATTTGCAACACCGATTGCTCCGAGAAGCAGACAAATTCCCTTGATTCCAAGTGCGAAATAAATATTCTGATAAACAATTCGAATACATTTTCTTGCAATTTTGATCGCCTTTGAAATTTTCAGCGGATCATCATCCATCAGCACAATATCTGCCGCTTCAATTGCTGCATCTGAACCAAGCGCACCCATTGCAATACCGATATCTGCTCTGGAAAGTACCGGTGCATCATTGATTCCGTCGCCGACAAATGCAAGCTTTTCTTTTTCTGTCTTCTGTTTCAACAGTTCTTCAACTTTTGCTACTTTGTCGGCTGGCAGTAATTCGCTGTGTACTTCCTGGATCCCAAGTTCTTCTGCCACCTGCTCTGCTACGTTTTTAGCATCTCCGGTCAGCATAACCGTTTTCTTAACACCTGCACGCTTTAACTCTGCTATTGCCTGTGCTGCATGTGGTTTGATCAAATCAGAAATAAGAATATGACCTGCATATTTACCGTCAACTGCCATATGGACAATCGTTCCCACACTGTGGCAATCCATATAGGAGATTCCAAGTTTCTTCATAAGTTTCACATTTCCTGCTGCAACCAAGATTCCATCTACTTTGGCAGTTACTCCATTTCCACCAATCTCTTCAATATCTGTCACACGGTTACGGTCAATCGACTTTCCATAAGCCTTCTGTAAGCTCTTACTGATCGGATGTGAGGATGAGCACTCTGCCAGCGCTGCATATTCCAGGAGCTTCTCTGCATCCATCTCATTATGATGTACACCACTGACTTCAAACACTCCCTGCGTCATTGTACCTGTTTTATCAAATACTACATATTTTGTAGAGGCGAGTGTCTCCAGATAGTTAGAACCCTTTACCAGAATCCCCTGATTACTTGCTCCGCCAATACCGGCAAAGAAACTAAGCGGAATACTGATTACCAATGCGCACGGACAACTGATTACAAGGAATGTAAGTGCACGGTAAATCCAGTCTCCCCATTCTGGTGCAAGTCCCAGAGCAGTCATTCTTACCAGCGGTGGCAGAACAGCAAGTGCCAGCGCGCCGTAGCAGACTGCAGGTGTATAATATTTAGCAAATTTTGAAATAAAGTTCTCGGATCTTGATTTTCTGGAGCTTGAATTTTCCACCAGTTCCAGGATCTTTGATACTGTAGATTCTCCAAATTCTTTCGTTGTACATATTTTAAGTACACCTGTCATGTTAATACATCCGCTGATGATCTCATCTCCCGCCTTCACTTCGCGCGGAAGGCTTTCTCCTGTCAGTGCACTTGTATTAAGAGTGGAACTTCCTTCCAGGATCACACCATCGATTGGTACCTTTTCTCCGGACTGTACCACGATTGTCGTTCCTACTTCAACTTCATCCGGATCTACCTGTTCTAACTGTCCATCTTTTTCGATATTTGCATAGTCCGGGCGAATATCCATCAGTTCACTGATATTACGGCGGCTCTTACCAACTGCATAGCTCTGGAACAACTCACCGATCTGATAGAAAAGCATAACGGATACACCTTCAGTATAATCTCCCAGTGCAATGGCACCAACTGTCGCTACTGCCATCAGGAAATTTTCATCAAAGACCTGTCTGTTCAAGATTCCCTTCCCGGCTTTTCTCAAAATATCATAGCCAATGACAAGATACGGAACCATATACAGTGCAAATCTTACATATCCTTCTACCGGAATCCATTTCAGTATAATGATTAATGCAAATGCAATAATAATTCTGATAAATACTTTTTTCTGCTTCTTATTCATTACCGGACCTCCCAATAATACTTGCAAATCTTATTTTATAATCTTCCCACCGAAATCTTATAAAAATATCTCGCAATCATCTTCTACTTTCTTACAGTTTTTCAGAACTTCTGGCATAACAGCTTTCGGATCCTGACCTTCTTCAAATTCAACGATCATCTTTAATGCCATAAAGTTTACAGTTGCATCTTTCACTCCTGCTGTCTTCTTTGCTGCATCTTCCATTTTGTTTGCACAGTTTGCACAGTCAACATCGATTTTGTAAGTTTTTTTCATAATTTTGTTCTCCTTTAAATATCCCTTATTTTCGTTTTATCATATGAACAGTTATTCATACGTTTGTTTTTATTATACTCCTGCTTACAGTTCTGTCAATATATTTTGCGGAAATTATTATGAAAATTTCCAATCATTATATACAACTCGCTTACATAAATTCATCCGCACAAGTTCATGCATTTTCCTCGTAGCCTTAAATCGAGCAGGCATTCCCTACTCGATTAGTATACTTCGTACACAAAAAGCAACTGCCTCACGATTATACTTCGCAAAACAGTTGCTTTTTCCCCGATATTCTTTTTAATCCTCAACTTAAGAAGGTTCTATATTACATGATGTTAGATTCAAAAGTTGCCCTAAGCCACTCATCTGCAAGTGCATCATGTTTTTAGTTTATTGCCCCTGGCATCATTACATGCTCTTAGATACTTCTTCGCAAACTTTCATTGCTTCGATAATAGAGCTTCTGAAACCAAGTTCTTCCAGAGTACGTACGGCCTCAATTGTTGTTCCTGCCGGTGAGCATACCATATCTTTTAATTCTCCTGGATGTTTACCTGTCTCAAGTACCATCTTCGCACTTCCGAGAACAGCCTGTGCTGCAAATTTGTATGCCTGCGGTCTTGGCATTCCACCAGAAACTGCTGCATCTGCCATAGCTTCAATCATCATATATACATATGCCGGTGAGCTTCCGCTGACTGCTGTTACTGCATCCATCAATTTCTCCGGTACAACTTCTACTCTGCTGAAGCTTTCCAGAATTGTCTTCACATATGCAATCTCTTCTTCCGTCATATGCTCGTTCGGGCATGCTGCTGTCATACCTTCTCCAACCATAGCCGGTGTATTCGGCATTGTACGTGTGATCTTCACAGCTTTTCCAAACTGATCAGCAAGCCATGTTAATGTCTTACCTGGTGCGATTGTAATGATTAACTGCTCCGGTTTTACAATATCTTTGATCTCAGCGATTACATCTGCATAAAACTGTGGTTTTACAGATAAGATTACAACTTCTGCTTTTTCAATAACTTCTTTATTACTATCTGTAACGTTAATTCCAAACTGCTCTTTTACTCTCTCTCGTCCCGGTGCAAATAAATCTGCTCCGATAATCTCCTCTGCCGGGAAAATATTTTTTTTAATTACTCCACCCATGATTGCTGAAGCCATATTGCCTGTTCCGATAAATCCTAATTTCATTATAAATACCTTCCTTTTTCCTGCGGTTATATTCCATTTCCCTTCTTATATCTCTCACTTCTCTTCTTAAATTATATGCTTCCTCGTATCCTTCACTTTTTCAAATGATATAATTCCTCATATCTTCTCTATGATCCACAATATAATCCTGTACTTGCAGAAGCTATCGCTGTCTGCTTTCCTTAAATGTGAAATGGTTTCAAAGAAAAAATGGTATACATTTCGCAAATTTGTATACAACTTGTTTCTATGGTGACTATAACACTACTTTCTATAAAAGTCAACACTATTTTTTAATTTTAATATTGAATTTTGCGCTAAAAATCGTTATAATTTGTATACAATTATAATTATATATACTTTATTAACGACTCTTACAACAACGAAGAGGTGTATAATGGCTGAGAAAAATATATCACTGGCAAATCGTGCCTATACAATTATTAAAGAAAATATTATGAATCTGACTTATCCGCCGGGAATGACTCTGACGGAAGCAAAACTTACAAAAGAACTTGGTATGAGCCGCAGTCCTGTGCGATCCGCTATCCAGATGATACAGAATGAAGGTCTGATTGTTTCCGACTATTACAAATCTATGATGGTAAAAGAAATTACAGATGAGGATATCACGGAAATTTATCAAATCCGTGAATTATTTGAAGGTGCGGCTTTCGAGCTCATCTTCACATCCGGCAGATACGAGGAATATTCCTATCGTATTGAGGAAAAAGTCGTGCGTATGTGTGCGACTGCCGGAGATCTCTACAACTGGGAACTGGCAGACGCAGCCATGCACAGGGAGATCATCAGTATTTTTGAAAATGAACGAATCAACCGCATCTATGAAAATAATCTGACAGAACTTGTACGGATCGGACAGTATTCTATTAAAAATGGTATGGCAATCCCGAAGACAAATGATAACCTCAAGAAGATGATCCAGTACATGCGCAAAGGCAATTACGAAAAAGCTTTTGCAATATTAAAAGCAGACCATTTCGGCACAGGAAAATCCACTGCTTTAAATGGTCCGCGCAATATTTAGCTACTATATTACAGCACAAAAAAGATATCCGATTTGTAATTACTCATTATTTTATCAGATATCTTTTTTATTTATATAATATTACAAAACCCGGCACAGACAGTTTCCTCTGGCTGTTGTGGAAGAAACAGAAAAACCTGTAAGTCATAGTCTTACAGGTTTTCAAACTCCCCGAGTTGGGCTCGAACCAACGACCCTTCGGTTAACAGCCGAATG